>JAFZBM010000040.1 GCA_017561765.1 Bacteroidales bacterium
CACGTACGGTATGGCCAGCGAACGGCGGTTGGAACTGACCACGTTGATGCCGGCGTTGAAAAGCGGGATGAACTTGCGCCAGATCTCCGTGCTGTCGGTGCAGTCAACGAATACCGAGCGGCTGCGGGCCTCGCGCAGCACCTTGTCGGCAAATCCGTGATCGCTGGATATGTCTTTGATGATCAATCGTTTGCCGGCAGAGGGGAAGCGCCCGCCGCAGGCATCTACAATATCTTTCAGCGCCTTGCCCACCGCTCCGTTGCCGGCTACGTACACATTGATTGAACTCAACGCCCTCTCTTCGAAGAACTCCCTGTGTACCGCGGCCACCGTGCTGCGGGCCACGTTTGTGCGGACGGTCAGCAGGAAATTGGTCCCGTCAATGCATCGCACCTCGTCCAGAGGCTTGATGCCGGCCTCGCGCAGGGCGGTTCCTATGCGGCGGACAGCGGCTCCGGCACTTACCGGACCCTCTCCCGTCAGGCAGACGCACGTGGTCCCGGCGGAAAGATCGTCAATAGAAGCAACGCCTTTCCATTCGCCTATTCCGGGGTTGCGGGAGCATATTATCGTACCCGGATTGGAAGGGTCGAAAGTGTTGCGTATGTTTATGGCGATTCCTTTTTCGCGCGCAGGTGCGACTGCGGGAGCATAGAGCACCTTGGCACCGTAGCTGGCCATGTCGAAGGCCGCATTGTAGCTTATCTCCGGGATGGTCCTGGCCGAACTTACCACTTTGGGATTGGTGGTCATGATGCCGGGAACGTCGGTCCATATCTGCAAGTCCAGGGCATCCACGGCCGCTGCGAAAAGGGAGGCGCTGTAGTCGGAGCCGCCGCGGCCGAGCGTGGTCACTGAGCCGTCGGGTCCGCTCGCTATGAATCCGGGGGCCACGAAGATGCGCGTTTCCGGGTATTCTTCCACAGCCTTGCGTATCGCTTCGTAGGATTTGTCAGTATCGACTTGCGCGCCGTCCGTGAAAATGAGGCTTCGGGAGTCGAGCCATGTGGTCTTGAACCCTTCGCAGGAAAGCTTCCGCGACAGGATGCGGGTGGAGAGCAGTTCGCCGAAAGATTCGATCACCGGAGGTATGCAGCGTATGTCGGAGAATGTACCCCTGCAGTCGGATACCGCATCCTGCCGCTCCCTGCCGGTGAACAGGCGGGATATGATGGCCAGATGCCTGCGCTCGAGATTGTCTATGAGCTGCTCGGGATCTTCCGCCCTGCCTATCTCTATCAATGCATCGGTACAGCCGCTGATGGCCGAACTTACGAGTATTACGCGGTCTCCTGCCGCCGCCTGTTCCACTATATCCAGAACCCGCGACATGGCCGTGGCGTTTGCCACCGACGAGCCGCCGAATTTAAGAACAATCATAATTGAACAAATATAGCAATTAATTTTGTACATTTGTCAAGATATGTTAAAGGAAAATAATTTCGATTTGAGCACCCGCAATACTTTCCGTATGAAAGTGCGCTGCGCGTGCTATGTTGAATACGAAAGTGCTGAAGAACTGGCGGCTCTGCCCTGGGATGAACTGCCCAAACCCATAAAACATATTGGCGGAGGTTCCAACCTGTTGTTTACGGGGGACTTTCCGGGCACCATCCTGCATTCGGCCATACGTTATGTGAAATATGTCGATCTCGGTCTGGACGAAGTCCCTGTCGTGGCCGGGGCCGGCGTGGAGTGGGACGCCCTTGTGGAGGAGCTGTGCTCCCACGGCCTCTGGGGGGCGGAAAACCTATCGCTCATCCCCGGCGAAGTCGGTGCCGCCGCAGTACAGAACATAGGGGCTTACGGTGTGGAAATCAAGGACTTGATATCGGGAGTGTCGTGTTTTGACCTTCAGGAGAAACGCCCCTGCAAGTTCTCGGTGGGGGAGTGCGGCTATGGCTATCGCGAATCGATGTTCAAGGATGCCGGCGGAAGATATGTCATTACTTCCGTGCTGCTTCGCGTGTCCCGTTCGCCCAGGCCGCGCCTGGAGTACAAGGGCCTTGCCGGAATCGACGCCTCAAGTCCCATGGCCGTACGCGAGGCGGTTATCGGAATACGCCGCTCCAAGCTTCCCGATCCGGCCGAACTGGGCAGCGCGGGCTCCTTCTTCAAGAATCCTGTCATCAGCGCCGCGGATTTCGTACGCGTGTGCGATGCCGCTCCGGGCGTAACCGTGCCGCATTATCTGCTGGACGGGGGTTTCGTCAAGGTCCCGGCCGCCTGGCTCATCGACCAGTGCGGATTCAAGGGCGAGCGCGAAGGCGGCGCGGCGGTGTATGAAAAGCAGCCCCTGGTGATAGTCAACGCCAGCGGGGAAGCTTCGCCGGGTGACGTGCTGGAGCTTGAACGCCGCATCGTGGCGACGGTGCACCAGCGCTTCGGGGTGTCGCTGCATCCGGAAGTGGAACATATCTGATGTAATTTTTGTATCTTTGCACCTCTTGAAATAAAAGACAATATGTACAGGACGCACACTTGCGGAGAACTCCGCATTTCCGACAAAGGCAAGAAAGTAACCCTGGCGGGATGGGTTCAGAAATCCCGCAAACTCGGAGGCATGACATTCATCGACCTGCGCGACCGCTACGGTATCACGCAGCTTGTGGTTGAGGCGGATGCCGATCCGGCTCTGGTAGATGCCGCCGCGTCCCTCGGGCGCGAGTTCGTGATCCAGGTGACCGGAGAGGTGCTCGAACGCGAGAGCAAGAACGCAAAGATGCCTACGGGAGACATTGAAATCAAAGTAGATAGCATAAATATTCTCAACCGCGCTTCCGTGCCCCCGTTCACCATCGAAGAGGTGAGCGACGGCGGCGAGGACCTGCGTGCCAAGTACCGCTACCTTGACCTGCGCCGTCCGCCCCTGCAGAGGGCGCTCGCGCTCAGGCACCGTCTTGCGCAGGAAATCCGCACGTACCTTGACGGCAAGGGCTTCATGGAAATTGAGACTCCGTATCTCATCAAGTCCACTCCCGAGGGTGCCCGCGACTTCGTGGTGCCGTCCCGCATGAACCCCGGTTCCTTCTACGCCCTGCCCCAGAGTCCCCAGACTTTCAAGCAGCTGCTTATGGTGGCTGGCTACGACCGCTATTTCCAGATTGTGCGCTGTTTCCGCGACGAGGACCTGCGTGCAGACCGTCAGCCCGAGTTCACGCAGATTGACTGCGAGATGAGCTTCGTGGAGCAGGAGGACGTCCTGAATATGTTCGAGGGCATGATGCGCCAGATGTTCCGCAATGCCCTTGGCGTGGAGATTCCGGACCCTCTGCCCCGCATGAGCTGGTACGATGCCATGGATCGTTACGGTTCCGACAAGCCCGATATCCGCTTCGGAATGGAGATTCACGAGGTCACTTCCCTGATGCAGGGCTGCGGTTTCGGAGTGTTCGATTCAGCGCAGTACGTGGGCGCGATTGCCGTCCCCGGATGTGCCGAGTACACCCGCAAGCAGCTGGACGAGCTTACCGAATGGGTCAAGCGTCCTCAGGTGGGTGCAGCCGGTCTGGTGTATGTTAAGATGAATTCCGACGGGACGGTCAAGTCCAGTGTTGACAAATTCTATACTCCGGAGCAATTGCAGGCAGTGGCCGCTGCGTGCGGTGCCTCCGCAGGCGACCTTCTGCTTATCATGTGCGGAGAGAAGCGCAAGACGCAGACACGTCTGGGCGTGCTCCGTATCGAAATGGGCAACCGTCTGGGCTTCCGTGACCCCCATGTGTTCGCTCCACTGTGGATCGTGGATTTCCCCCTGCTCGAGTGGAGCGAGGAGGACGGACGTTTCTATGCTATGCACCATCCTTTCACTGCCCCCAAGCCGGAGCATGAAAAATGGTTCTATTCCGATGCTAAAGAGGATCTGGAGAGGGTGTGCGCCAATGCCTATGACTTCGTGCTCAACGGCACCGAACTTGGCGGCGGCTCCATCCGTATCCATAACGCCGACATGCAGAAGCGCATGTTCGAGGTGCTGGGCATAGGTCCGGAGGAGGCCGAATATAAGTTCGGTTTCATAATCAACGCTTTCAAATTCGGCGCTCCGCCACACGGCGGTCTGGCATTCGGCTTCGACAGGGTATGCGCCCTGTTCGGCGGCCAGGAGACCATACGCGACTATATCGCCTTCCCGAAGAACAACCAGGGCCGTGACGTGATGATCGACTCCCCGTCCAAGATCGACCAGATCCAGATGGACGAGCTGTTCCTCGCCTCTACGGTGAAAGAATAAC
>JAFZBM010000041.1 GCA_017561765.1 Bacteroidales bacterium
AGTAGAACCCGACATACTGCCACATAACAGGCAGGAACATCGTGAACAGGAAGTGAGCCTGGTCTTTCCAGTCCAGCCACTGTACAATGACTTTCCCGGTGGGCCTGACCTCCGTTTCCAGCTTCCCGAGGCTGAGGAGCAGCTGGTTGACCATGCCGCCCTTGTACAGGAAGATCAGGTTGAACATCAGGCCGAGCGCTGTGGCCGAAATCACGATCGGGAAGAAGTAGACCACGCGGAAGAACTTCGCCCCGACGCGGATCGTGTCCACCAGCAGAGCCAGAATCAGCGCGATCCCGACCTGGAAAACGACCGTGCAGAGCGTCAGCAGCAGGGTGTTCTTCAGGGCAACGCGCATATACGGATCGGTGAAGAGACGCTGGTAGTTTTCATACCAGGGTGTATTCAGCCCTTCCGGGGAGCGGCCCAGCCCGCCGATTTTCAAAAACGTATTGAGAATGTTCTGGAAGAACGGATAATACAGAAACAGCAGAAGGAAGGCAAACGCCGGTACCAGGAAAATCACGAGAGGGGATTTCTTTTTATAGATCATGGAGTTCATAAGAGGGAACCGTCCTTTGCGAAAGGTTGGAAAAAAGCTGCTGCCCTCAAGCAGCAGCTTTTTTCAAGCATACAGATTTTCTATAAATCTAAGCGGACTGATCAGTTCAGGGCGATGGCCTGTGCTACGGCATCCTCAGCGCTGATCTTGCCGGTTACCACGTTCTGGACGTTGGCAAACAGATCGCCGCGGGCTTCGGCAGTCAGCAGATCCTGTACAGCGCCTGCGATGGCCGTGATGTTGGCATTGGCATCGGCAGCGGACTGCTGCAGCGGGTTCAGGCCGGCCGGGCTTGCGCCGTTGACAAGGGCGGTAACTTCGGTGGTGACGAAGGTGCTCAGAACTTCATCGGAAGTGAGCTGGGAAACGAACTCAACAGCGGCTGCGCGCTTTGCAGGATCGTCCCATGCCTTGCGGGTGATGAAGTAACCCATGGAAATTCCTCCGATTGCTTCGGAAGCGCTGCGCTCACCCTTGCCGGGGACGTAGGCGATTGCGAAGTCGTTCAGGTCGGCGGCGTTCTGCGTGAAGTAACCGACTTTCCAGGAACCGTCAATCAGGAAGGCAGCTTCGCCGGCGTTGAAGAGTTCAACTGTCTCGGCGTCGGAAGCGGTCAGGGTGTTTGCGGGGAAGTAACCGGCTTCATAGAGGGCCTTGATATCGTTCAGGCCGGCTGCCCACTTTGCAGCGGCTGCATCGTCAGCGGAGGCGGGGACATCGAGGTGGTTGGCAACAGTGCCGTTGTTCATGACCATGAACTCAAACCAGTAGTGAGGAACTTCAACCAGAGAGCAGGCGATCGGGGTGTAGCCGGCAGCCTTGATGGTCTCGCAGTCTGCGAGGAACTGATCCCAGGTGTAGTCAGGGCCCGGAACCTCAACGCCGCAGTCAGCCAGGACTGCCTTGTTGACGAACATGTTCTCCCAGTAACCGGAAGAAGGAACGGAGTACTGCTTGCCGTCAGCGGCAACAGCCATCATGCTGGACTTCATGTTGGTTGCGAAGTCGGGATACTCAGCGCGGATCTCATCGATGGAGACGACTTTGCCTGCGGAGATGAAGGGCTCAGCGTCGGCATTGGTGAAGAAGAACAGGACGTCGGGCTCGGAGCCGGTCTCGAAGTCGGTGAGGACTTTTGCTTTCCACTCTTCGTTGGAGGTGGCGGAGCCGTCGTTCACCTTGTTGCCGGTGGACTCTTCATAAGCCTTGACAGCGGCTTCGAAGTTTGCGCGGTTGCCGTCGTCGCCGCCGTAGGAGGTGACAACATTCAGCGTAACGGAATCAGCCATTGCGACGGTGCCCAGACCGAGCAGCATCACGGCAGCCAGAAGAAATGCCAGTGCTTTTTTCATTGTTTTTTGCTCCTTTAAATAATATTCATTTAATCTTGCGTTCACGTCTGTGACCACTGTGGCTATTATAAAGGAAATTATAAAAAAAGGACAAGATTCCAGATTGTGGTTTCTTGTCTCTTCTTGTGTACTTGTACAAAATTACTCAGGCAAGCGGGAAGCTGACTCTGGCGAGGATGCGTCCCTCTTCCGGCTGCGAGAGGCGGACCGTCCCCTGGTCGCCGTAGAGCAGCGTCAGGCGCTGCCGCACGTTCCGCAGCCCGATCTGGCCGGAGATGCCCGTGTCTTCCACCGGGGAGGAGAGCACCGCGTCGATTGTCGCCAGATCCTCCGGCGTCATGTTGCCGTCGTGCTCCGCTTCCAGGATCACAAAGTTGTTCTCCTGCCGCGCCCGTATGGAAAGCTGCCCGCCGCGCCGCGGCGTGAGGTCGTGCTCCACGGCGTTTTCCACGATCGGCTGCAGGATCAGCCGCGGCACCTGCACATCCAGCATGTTCTCGTCGATCTCCCTCGTAATGGCCAGGCGTTCGCCGAGGCGTTCCCGGATAATATAAAGGTAGGCGTCCACATAGGTCAGCTCCTCGCGGAGCGGGATGCGGCTGCGGCCGTCCCTGCCGAGTGTGCCGTTCATCATCACGGAGAGCGCTTCCAGCATGGAGCTTGCCCGGGTGTCGTTCGCAAGCCGGGCCTCCCAGTTGATGATTTCCAGCGTATTGTTCAGGAAATGAGGGTTGATCTGCAGCTGCAGAGCCTTCATCTTCGCCTCCTGCAGCGCCTGCTGCTCCTGCACGGAGCGGTCGAACTGGTTTTTCAGTTCCGTTGACATCTCGTTGAAATGTCCGAAAAGCCGGTAGAATTCACGGCTGTCAGCGGTCGTTTCAATGGTATAGCCGCGCTCTCCGGCCTGCAGGTGGTTGTTGGCGTCCACAAGGATTTCCACCGGTTTTGTAACGTAGCGGCGGAACAGATAGAGCATCACGGCCAGCAGCGGGAAAACCAGCAGCAACACAAACAGCGCCGTTGTGCGTACCTGCGGAATATCCCTCCAGAAGCTGAAAGGCGGCAGGGAAGCCTCGATGCGGATGCTGTGTCCGGAGAGCTCCCGCGTATAAACATGTTCTGAAGCC
>JAFZBM010000042.1 GCA_017561765.1 Bacteroidales bacterium
GACAGCAATTTTGTATTGTCCGCCGAGTTCGGGCTGCCGTTCGACCGCGAAGACGGACGTTATGGGATATACTTTGGTTTGAATTACATCTTTTAGAATGAAGAAATACATTATAGTCTTACTGGCAATTGCGACTTTCCTTCCATCTTGCATCAGGCGGGGCGGAGGCGGAGAAGAAGCGCAGGAACAAAAAGACACGCTGATGCCCCTGGGCTTCAGGACCTGGGCATATTCCGTGGATTCTGTGAAAGTCCGGGAAGGAGAAACATTTACCGGCCTTATGCACCGTCTCGGCCTGGGTGCGCAGGACAGCTACAATCTTGCAGTCAATTGCGACAGTATTTTCGACGTAAGGCGGATGAGGGCGGGAAACCCGGTGGAGGCCTATTACAGCCCCGATACAAGCGGACGCCGGCTGGAGTATGTGGTATATCACAATGACCGGATAGTCAGCACTATATTCCGCTGCCGCGATTCATTATATGCCTGGACAAGCGAGAAGCCCGTTGAGAAGCAGCGCCTGATTGCGGACGTTACCATCAACAGTTCCCTCTGGAACGATATGCTCGATGCCGGCGTGTCTCCGCTGCTGATTGTCAATCTGGCGGACATTTATGCGTGGACCGTCAACTTTTTCGGTCTTCAGAAGGGCGACCGTTTTCGCGTGATATACGACCAGACCGTCTGCGAGGAGAGGGTGGTGAAGATTGACAGCGTTGAATTTGCGCTTTACGACAGCGGCAAGTTCCGGGCTGGAGCTATACGTTTCGACCAGGGAGACGGCGGCAATAAATACTGGAGCGAGAAGGGCGAGAGCCTTCGTAAGGCATTTCTTAAAGCACCCCTTCAGTACTCCAGGATCAGCAGCCGTTTCACCTATCACAGGAAGCATCCCATTACCGGTGTTGTAAGGCCACATACCGCTGTTGATTACGCCGCACCTAAAGGTACGCCCGTGCACAGCATAGGAGACGGTACGGTCACCCTTTGCGGCTGGGACGGCAGCGGGGGAGGCAACCGCATAAGGATACGTCACATGAACGGATATGAAACCTGCTATATGCATTTGTCCGGCTATGCACCGGGAATCAAAAGCGGGACCCGGGTGGCGCAGGGACAGGTAATCGGTTATGTCGGTTCAACCGGGCATTCGACTGGACCGCACCTTGATTTCAGGGTGTGGAAAGACGGCACTCCCATTGATCCGCTTTCCATGATCTCACCCCCTTCCGAACCTCTGAAGCAGGAGAATCTTGACTCGCTGGCCAAGATGTATTCAGCGTTCCTGAAAGAAATTGGCGAATGATAATTGAACCTGTAGCATATTTCCGTTCTCCTCTCAAGGAAAAATTCGGTATTCCCCGTCAGGCCGGTCTTGTGCCGGAACTGAAGGGGGAAGTGCGCTTCGTTCAGCCTTATGATGCCGCCGAGGCCGTCAGGGGACTTGAGGAATTCGATTATTGTTGGCTGATATGGGGGTTTTCGTTAAATGATTCTACTGATTTTTCTCCGACTGTAAGGCCGCCGAGGCTGGGAGGAAATAAGAGGACGGGGGTTTTCGCATCGCGTTCTCCGTTCCGTCCCAACGGGCTGGGGCTGTCATGCGTACGCATAGAGTCGGTTGAGGCCGGTGTGCTGCATGTGAGTGGGGCTGATCTTGCCGACGGCACGCCAGTTTATGATGTCAAACCCTATGTGGAATATTCTGATTGCCGGAGTGGAATTCGCTCAGGATTCGTGGATTACACTGATTGGCCTGCACTTGAAGTTGAGATACCTGAGGATGTGGTCGCCGTACTTGGCACGGATGCATCTGCCGCGTTGTCCGGGGTGCTGGCTCAGGATCCGCGCCCTCGTTACCAGGATGACGGCGGGCGTGTATATGGGTTGACGTTTGGCAGTTTTAACGTTAAATTCGTGGTGAAAGGGCAAAAAGTATTTGTGCTCTCGGTTGAAAAATATTAATTTTGCACCCTATGCAAAGATCGATCAAGGAATTGTTGAGTTTGCGCTCGAGGGAAGAGATTCTTGCCACGCTGGATTATTTTAATGCTTTGCCCCGCCGGCAGGGAGGGAAAGATGATCTGGTGAAGGCATTGACTTCATATCTTTCCTCCGATCCGAAGTTGTGGCTGGGCCAGCTCATGGAGTGCGATCTGCGTATGCTTCAGAAGCTTTGCCATGCCGGCCCTGACAATTCCGTCGATTTTATCCCTGCCGATTTTCCCTCTGTCGTTGAGGTGCTCCGTTTTGTTGACACGGGCAAAGGTGACCGTGACGACATGTTGCGCTTAAGCCTCCCGCCGGCTTTCTATGAATTGATAGCCAATGATATAGACGCCGTTATCGAAAGTAAAGAATGCGATGGCTCTTTCAAAATCGAGAGGCTGATGCTCGGTGCAATCAATGCTTATGGTGTCGTTCCTTTAAGGACTTTTGTCGATACTATTTGTTCTGATTTTAATACGGTGGCCGATTTGAGGAACTTTGGCCGTGCTATTTCCGGCCATCCGATTCTTCGTACATACCAGGAGGAATACATGGGGGAGGCATATATGGTCTCTCCAGATGTTGAGGATATCGACCTTCTCATGAAGGAACGGAGGCAGAAATACAAGAGCGTGCGGCATTACGCGAAGATCTCGGCCGCAAATGCTGTGGCTTGCGGTGAGAATTCTCCGTTCTGTTCGTACGGGCGCGATTCTGCTGAGGGGAAGGCTCTGTTCGAGATGCTGGAGTCTATTGGCTATATCGGAGATGAGCTCATCTATACCGCTCATCTTGTGTGGATTAACTCGCAGTACACTCCCAACGATCACAATCTGTCGCTGTTGCTTTCTCCGCTGACAGAAGCGGTGGAGGACCTTGCGGATTATGAGCAGTTCGTTCAATTCGCCCGTGTCATTCTGGATTACGCCAATTCCGCGCCCAAGTGGTTGCTCAAGGGCAACAGCTCAAATGCTACTGGCCTGATGCGATATGAAATGCCGGAAGGAGCGTTCATTGAATTGTTCGATGAGAACGAGGCAGCAGAGAGGGAAGAGGAGGTCATGAGGTTGTTCGACAGCGTAAACAAAGTTCGCCCGGTGCATCCGGACGAACCCTGCCCTTGCGGGAGCGGCCTTTCATACCGCTTGTGTCATGGCCGGCATTTCAGCTGATTTACTGAGCCTTAACCGACCTTACTTTAATATTTTCTTCAATATATTTAGCCCAGTTTCCGACTGCTTCGTCATCGGGAGCGACTATTGAAATGATCAAAAGCGCTCCTTTAATGATTTCGACGCACATCAGAAGCATTATGGAGCCGTCTTCGCATTCGCCGCTGAAACCATAGGCTGTCTTGCGCTGGAATTTCCATTCGGCGATGGTATCCTCGTCGTCTTCATCCTCGTCCCATCCGATAATTTCGGCGTAATTGGCATAAGCCTCGTCTTCTGCCGTGGTATCGGCGGGCATGTCGCCGGCATATATATCAATCAGTATGTCGTTGGACTTGCCGTCAGGGGCCGGCCGGCGGCATTCCAAGTGTGAAATGTCGGCGCCGTCAACCTCTTCGTAGCGGTCTTCTTCGCTTATCCAGCCGGAAGGAAGGGGGAGTGAGATGTCGTATAACATATTAGAGGCGGCTGTAGGCTATCGAGAAGGTGTCGCCGTCAGAAGGATTGCCGGAGGTGAAGCCCTTTTTGAGCCAGCGGGAACGTTGCTCGGACGTGCCGTGGTTGAAGGCGTCGGGAACGGTATAGCCGTATGCTTTTTTCTGCAGATAGTCGTCACCGATCTTGGACGCGACGGCAAGGCCTTCTTCGAGGTCTCCGACTTCGAGTGACGAGAACATCTTGTTGTCATGATGGGCCCAGACGCCGGCATAGAAGTCGGCCTGCAGCTCCAGGCGGACGCTGATCTGGTTGGATTCTTTCTCGCTTACGCGCTGCATCTGGCTGTGCGCCTGCTGCAGGGTTCCGAGCAGATACTGGACATGGTGTCCGACCTCGTGCGCTATGACATAAGCATAGGCGAAATCTCCGTCGGCACCTATCTGTTGCTTCATTGAAGAGAAGAAGGAAAGGTCGAGATAAACGGTCTGGTCGGCGCTGCTGTAGAAGGGGCCTGTAGAGGCGGAAGCAGTGCCTGTAGACGTCTGTACGTAGTCATTGTAGAGGACAAGGCGGGGTGGTTCATAGGTCCTTCCGTTGGCCTTGAATATCTTTGTCCACACGTCTTCGGTACCAGCCAGGATCTGTTTCGAGAACACCGCGAGTTCTTCTTCTTCAGCGCTGGGGGTGTAGTTGGTTTCGGTCTGCTCAACACCGGTAAGGTTGCCGGTCTGCTGTATTACTTCAGTAGGGTTGATACCGAATACTAGATAGAGAATTCCGGCGAGCACGATGGTTCCAAGGCCCACGCCTCCCGCTTTACCAACGGAACGGCCGCGGCGGTCGTCGACATTGGTGCTTTGTCTTCTGCCTTCGAGATTCATATTAATTAATTGGTTTATGTTTACTACAAAAATACGAAAAATCCGCGATACATTATCCCCTAAAAACGTATGATACGGTATTATTTTGTTTATATGCTGTGTATTAATGAATAAAACATTAATGTTAATACTAATAACATTTTTGTTAACGGCTAAATAAGGCAAAACGGACGCATTTTGACTTGATAAAAATGCATTTTTTAGCTATATTTGAAGAATATGAAAAGCAATATCATTTCTGTTTCTGTAATGTGCTCCGACTTGATGAATCTTGGAGCTGAAATAGATTATTTAAAAAAGCTGGGTACGGACTGGCTCCATATTGATGTTATGGATGCGCACTTTGTCCCGAATCTTACTTTCGGCCCGGACTTTATTAAGGCAATGCATGCCAGAACTGACCTTCCGCTAGATATTCATCTTATGGTTACCGACCCGGAACTGGTCTTGAATCGCTTTGAACTCAGGCCCGGTGACAGTCTCACCGCCCATGTGGAACTGGATCGCAACTACGATGAACTCAGCCGCTTCGTCAGGGACAAATCCTGCCTGTTCGGGCTTGCCGTCAACCCGGAAACCCCCGTAGAGGCCCTCAGGCCGTATATCGGCTTGTTTGACATCGTTCTGTTAATGCTTGTGCATCCGGGTTATGCTGGCGCGAAGATGGTAGACGGAATAATGGATAAGGTCAAAGAGACTCGCGAGTGGCTGGATGCCAACGGTTTGCATGATGTAATGATAAGTGTCGACGGCAGCGTGAGTGCCGAGAGGGCGGCATTGATGGCGGCGATGGGCGCCGGCATTTTCGTAGGCGGCACTGCGGGAATTTACCGCAAAGGCATGTCTTTGGAGGAGACAATTCCGACTTTTAGAAAAGCAATAACTATATGAACAAAATTGAACGCGCATTGCAGCGCACAACGGACACCAGGGACCTCGTCATCGGTCCCGGCGTAGTGGCCCGGACGGCTTCGATGTTTCAAAAGCTCTTCCCCGGTAAGTCTGCCATAATTATCGCTGATACAAATACTTGGGAGGTTGCAGGTAAAGCAGTTCTTCAGTCTCTTGAGTCGGCTTGCGTTCCTCATGAGGAGTCTTTTGTATTTGATGATCCCGACCTGTATGCGGAATGGAAGTTCGTAGAACAGCTCAAAGCCCGTCTTGAGCCTTCAGACGCGATCGCAATCGCGGTCGGGTCAGGAGTCATAAACGATTTAACCAAATATACTTCACATATTCTGGGGCGCAAATACATGTGCGTCGGCACTGCGGCTTCTATGGACGGTTATACTGCTTACGGAGCATCCATTACAAAGGACGGCAACAAGCAGACATTCAGCTGCCCGGCCCCGTTCGGTTTTGTGATGGATCCGGTAATAGCTGCGGCTGCGCCCAAGGAACTTGCGGCCTCCGGTTATGCCGACCTGATTGCCAAGATCCCCGCCGGGGCGGACTGGATGCTGGCCGATGTCGTCGGCGCCGAGGCTATTGACCCGTTCGGATGGGAATTGGTCCAGGATGGTCTGCGCGAGGCCCTCAGCGCTCCCTCTGCGGTGCATGAAGGCGACGTTGAAATGACTGAAAAATTGTCCGAGGGCCTTCTGATGAGCGGTTTTGCCATGCAGGCTATCCACAGCAGCCGCCCGGCCTCCGGTACTGAACACCAGTTCTCCCACTACTGGGATATGGAGAACCTTGCATATCCCGACGGCAAGCATGTATCCCACGGTTTCAAGGTCGGCATCGGGACCCTTGCAAGCACCGCTTCGCTGGAGTTCCTGCTTGAAAAGGACATTGAGAACCTGGATGTGGAGAAGTGTGTCGCCGCCTGGAAGAGCTGGGATGAGATGGAAACGGAAATCCGCACTGTGTTTGCAGGCAAACCCGGTCATCTCGCCCGCGGACTTGAAGAGACCAAGGGGAAATACGTCGACAAAGAGGGCCTGCGCAAGCAACTCGTTGCCCTGAAGGCCGCCTGGCCGGAGCTGAAAGAACAGATACGCGCACAGATTATTCCTTTTTCGGAGGTTTATGAGAACCTGAAACTCGTCGGCGCTCCATATGAGCCGGAAATGATCTGCGTTGACAGGGCGAGGATGCGCAGGACGTTTACCCATATACCGTATATGCGCAGCAGGTTCACCAATATTGATATTATTTACCGTCTGGGGCTGATGCCTGAACTCACTGAAAGGCTGTTCGGCAAAGGCGGCATCTGGGAAGTCAAATAAGCACTATGCAAACTACTAAATCTCTGAAGTACTGGCAGTGGCGCACTATCATAGTCACAATGATAGGCTATGCCATGTTTTACCTTGTCCGCAAAAATTTCTCGTTCTCGATGCCGGGACTTGGCGCAGAATTCGGCATTACCAAGACCCAGCTGGGTATTTTCCTTACCCTGCACGGTGTCATATACGGTCTTTCCCGGTATGTGGTGGGAATTATTACCGACCGCAACAGCGCCAGGAAGGTAATGTCGCTTGGCCTGATGCTGTGCGCCATTGTTAACATACTGTTCGGAACGAGCGACGTTGTAGCTGGCTGGATTGTCGCCCTGGCGGGCAAGTCAGGCGACTTTGCCGCAATTTCCGCCGTGCTCGTGTATGTGATGGGCATATTGTGGATGGTAAACGGGTTCCTGCAGGGCATGGGCGTGCCTCCGTGCACCAAGACGCTGACACAGTGGATCCACCCCAAGGAGCTGGCGACCAAGATGAGCATCTGGAACATGTCCCATTCCATAGGCGCAGGCATTGCCATGGCCCTTTGCGGATGGCTCGTGATGCCTCATCTGGGAATTGACATGAGCGTGAACCCTGAAACGGTGGCAACCATTTCGGCCAATCTCAACCTGGACATGTCCGATCCTGCAAACGTGCAGAAAGTCACCAACTTTGCGGCTCATTTCGGAGCCTGGCGCTGGTGCTTCCTCATTCCTGCAGGAGTGGCTGTCATAGGTTCCATCTGGCTGTTCTTCACCATGAAGGACTCGCCGTCGGACGTCGGTTTCCCCGAGGTGGTAGGGAAGAAGAAGGCGATAGTCACTACCCCTGAAGAAGCCGCCGAGCACAAGGCTTTCGTAAACAAGCATGTTTATCGCAACCGCATTATCTGGACACTTGCTGTCACGAACTTTTTCGTATATGTGGTTCGTTTTGCCGCCCTGGACTGGGGCCCGACGCTGCTCACGGAAAGCAAGGGGCTTTCGATGGCCAATGCTACCACCCTGTGCGTGGTTTTTGAGTTGATAGGCGGAAATCTGGGCATGCTGTTCTGGGGATGGGCTACCGACCATATCTTCAAGAACAAGGCTCACCACACTTGCGTCGTTTGCATGATAGGCGTGGCCATCTGCATCGCATTGTTCTGGATGCTTCCGCAGACCGCCGGCTGGTGGGTAATGCTTATTCCGTTCACTTTCCTTGGCTTCTGCATCTACGGACCCCAGGCCCTGCTCGGCATCTGCGCAGCGCAGCACGCCACCAACAGGGCGTCTGCTACGGCCAACGGCATTCTTGGTATTTTCGGATATCTGAGCACCATAGTGTCCGGATTCGGATTCGGCTTTGTGGCCCAGCATTACGGCTGGAACGCCGCATATATCACCATCTTTGTGTGCGCTGTAATAGGCTTGCTGCTAATTCTCACGATCTGGGGTGCCAAGGCAACTGGATACACTGAAGAAGATTGGCACGAAAAAGCCTGATTATGGACAGATTATTTGCTATTGCGGCATGTTTGGCCATAAGTTTTTCCGCCTTTGCCGGGAAGGTGCTGCCGCCCGATGTCAAGGGACGTGTGACTGATTCTGACGGCAAGGCGGTCGCCGGTGTTGCAGTATCGGACGGTTTTCAGGTTGTGCTGACTGACGAGAACGGCAATTACTGCTTCCCGCGCCGGGCGGATGCCTATTATGTCTTTATCAGCGTCCCGTCGGCATACGAAATCCCTCTCCGGCAGGGGCAACCGGTATTTTACAAGAAACTTGAGGACAGGCCGGCATATAATTTCGTGCTCAAGCCTTTGAATGGCGGCCCGGAAAACGAGTTCAACCTCTTTCTTTTGGCCGATCCGCAATGTCAGTGGATATGGCATGTGCGCAGGCTGCGCGAGGAGGGCATTTCCGACATGAAGGCCTATGCCCGCAAATGCAAGGGGCCCGATTATGCCATTACTCTGGGTGACATTGCATACAGCGAAGGCTTCCGCAATACCAATTATCTTCTGCCGATAATCCGCGATGAATTTTCGGCGGACAAAGCCGGAATGCCTGTATTCCAGACCATAGGCAACCACGATTTCGAATATCCTCTGACGGCGGTAGAAGAGGGGAGTCCTACCATTTCGATGAGGCGCAACCGCAATTTCGAAGATGTGTTCGGACCTGCGAATTACTCTTTCAACAGGGGCGACGTGCATATAGTGTCCATGTTCAACGTGTGCTTTGAAACCTTCGGCCGTCCCGGTAAATATCACGGTGATTTTTCCGACGACCAGGTTAGCTGGCTGGAACAGGACCTTGCCGCCGTGCCTGCGGGCAATTTGGTGATACTGTGCGTCCATATACCCTTTGAAGGCGCTTGCAGCAAGTCTCCCAACATGGCTAAAGTGCTTGATATGCTGGGAGAACGGGGCAACTCCCGTATCGTCAGCGGCCACACGCACACTATCAAGCACATACACTATCCTAACGGGGTGAGCGAATTCGTCGCAGGGGCGATGTCGGGCAACTGGTGGTGGAGCAAGAACTGTGCTGACGGGGCTCCCAACGGCTATTCCGTATGGAAGATACGGGGCAACAAGGTGGTATCCGACATCTATAAAGGCCAGAATTTCAAGGACAGCTACCAGATGCGTATGTACCGCGGCGATGCGGAGTTCGGCGGTGAACATGAGAAATTCAAACTTGAGCACGGCAGCGGCTGCGTCCTGGTGAACGTTTGGAACTGGGATGATGGCTGGCGCTCCGAAGTGTACGAAAACGGTAAGCTCTGCGGAGAACTGGAGAAGCTGCCGACTTCGGGTGAATTTGAACCGCCATACAACGGCAGCAAGGACTGGTGGGCCATAGGCTACAGCGTAGGTGTCGTAGGGCGCGGCCATCTGCAGGGGAGCACGCGCAACAATTATTGCTCCAAGAACTACCACATGTTCAAGTATGTGCCGAAAAACCCGGATGCAAAACTCAAGGTAGTCGTGTACGATGCTTCTGGCAGAAAGTTCAGCTGCAGCACGATAACTACAGCCGACGATTACGAAACTCTCGCAAAACGTCCGCAGTACCCGGAAGAACCTGGCTGGGAAGAATAGGCTAGATTAACTTGATACCGGCCCGGCGGCATGCTTCGCGCTGCTTGTCGGGCCATATGCTTGCCTGAATCTCACCGATGTGGGCTTTCTGAAGGAAAAGCATGCAGAGGCGTGACTGGCCTATTCCTCCGCCTATGCTCAACGGCAGCTTGCCGGAAAGCAGCATGCGGTGGAAATACAGTCCTTCACGTTCCTTGTTGCCGCTTAGTTCGAGCTGGCGTTTCATGGCTTCCTCATCTACCCGTATACCCATTGACGATACTTCAAATGCCCTCTCCAGAATAGGGTTCCAAACGAGCAGGTCTCCGTTCAGGCCTTTATGGCCGTCCTCGGCGACAGTGCTCCAGTCGTCATAGTCGGGAGCGCGCATGTCATGAGGCTCTCCGTTGGACAGTTTCCCGCCTATGCCGATAATGAATACGCTGCCCCATTTGCGGCAGGCGGCATCTTCGCGCTCCTTTGGACTTAGTCCTGGATAAAGCTGAAGCAAGTCTTCGGCATGGATGAAATGTATGCTGCTTTTCAAGAACGGACGCAGCTGGGGATAACAAGTGCAGATAAACTGTTCCGTATCAAGCATGGCGGAATAAATGCGCCGGACAATCCCTTTGAGGTAACGCAGGTTGCGGTTGGCCGCCGTGATTGTCCTTTCCCAGTCCCACTGGTCAACATACAGCGAATGCAGATTGCCCAGATTTTCATCAGCCCTGATTGCATTCATGTCGGTGTAGATGCCGTGTCCCGGGCGTATCTTGTACTCCGACAGGGAAAGACGCTTCCACTTTGCAAGCGAGTGCACTACTTCGGCGCGCCTGTCGTCAAGGTCCTTCACAGGGAAGGAAACCGCCCGCTCAACCCCGTTCAAGTCATCGTTGATACCCTGGCCCTGAAGTACGAAGAGAGGAGCGGTGACACGGCGCAAGCACAGCGCCTTGGACAGCGCCTGCTGGAAGAAGTCCTTGATGAGTTTAATGCCCCGTTCGGTTTCCTCCGGCGTGAGCGCGGACTTGTAGCCCTTGGGTATTATGAGATAACTCATTTTATGCCTGTGAGTTCGCTGTCATTGAAGTAGTCGATGCGCATAGCCCGGCGTACGTCCTCCAGGGTGGCGGCGGCCTCTTTGACGGCTACTTCAGTTCCTTTGCGCAGTATCTCCCATACGGCGGGAATGTCTTGTTCAAGTTCGGCCCTGCGCTTGCGGATCGGCTCAAGGGTTTCGTTAAGGACGGCGGCAAGGAAGTTTTTGAGCATCATGTCGCCGAGGCCGCCTTTGCGGTACTGGTCCTTTGCCTCGTCAAGGGAAGCGAACGAGAAACTGGCCTTCTTGCCGATGAAGCAGGACGCATAGCGTTCGAAATGTTCAGGCTTGCAGAAAGCGTCGAGGTAGGTGAATACGGGGTTCCCTTCAACTTTGCCAGGGTCGCTTACCTGAAGATGGCCCGGATCGGTGAACATACCTTTGACCTTGCGGGTAACTTCTTCTTCCGAATCGGAAAGATAGATGCAGTTGCCGAGCGACTTGCTCATCTTGGCCTTGCCGTCAGTGCCGGGGAGGCGCAGGCAGGCAGCATTGTCAGGCAGCAGAATGTCGGGCTCCACCAGGGTCTCGCCATAGACGGAGTTGAATTTGCGGACAATCTCGCGGCACTGTTCGAGCATCGGTTCCTGGTCTTCGCCGACGGGTACGGTCGTAGCCTTGAAAGCGGTGATGTCGGCGGCCTGGCTGATAGGGTAGCAGAAGAAACCTACTGGCGTGCCGGCCTTGTTGTCGGAGCTGTCGTCCGATTCGGAGAAGCCGCGCAGCTTGATCTCCTGCTTCACCGTGGGGTTGCGCTGAAGGCGCTGGACGGTAACCAGGTTCATATAGTAGAAGGTAAGTTCCGTCAGCTGCGGGACCATCGACTGTATGAAAATGTTTACTTTTGCGGGGTCAAGCCCGGCGGACAGGTAGTCCAGTGCTACCTGTATTATGTTCTGACGCACTTTTTCCGGATTGTCGGCGTTGTCGGTAAGCGCCTGTGCGTCTGCAATCATTATGAAAATCTTGTCGAAGCCTCCCTGGTTCTGGAGTTCGACTCTCCGGCGAAGTGAGCCAACATAGTGACCCAGGTGTAGCCGGCCGGTGGGACGGTCGCCCGTCAGGATAATTTTTGCCATATTATTTATACCATTCGCAGGATTTAGCATCTCCTGCAATCCATACCGTATCACCTTCCGAGAGGCGGAAATCGGCTCCCGGATTGGTGATTATGCTGCCGTTGTGCAAAATGCTTATAATAGTACACCCGCTCTTGCGTATATCCGCTTCGCGCAAAGATTTGCCGGTCAGGAACGAATCGGCCGCAAGGAGAATAGCCATGACCTTGAAATCCGAACCGTTTTCTTCTTCCGGCAAAGGACGGGTATTATCATTCAAAATTCCAACAAAGGCTTCGAGCTGAGCCGGAGTCCCCACTGCCACCAATTTGTCGTACGGGTATACGGCTTCATCGCCGGAAGGAATTTCAATATTCCTGGTGCCTCTCTGGATCTTGATTATGTTGACCCCGGAAACTTTCCTGAAGGGCATGTCCTTGAGAGCCTGTCCAATAAATGCAAAATCAGGAGAAATGGTTACTGTCTCTGTCCTAATGTCGTATTTGGACATCGACTCCTTGACCGATGATGCAACTGGGCGCTGCTTCCTTTCCAGTTCCTCCCTTGCGTTGAGATTCTCCAGAAAACGTTTCTCCAGCCCGGGCAGGTTGTTGAACTCTATCTTTGCAATAACTATCACGAGGAGTCCGGAAAGCACGGCGATCAGCAGCCCCCAGCCACCGAGTTTGAAGTAGCTGGTTATGGCAGCAATTACGAAACTCAATCCTATAAGTATTCTAAGGAAGAGCAGGGAGTACACGGTCCATCTGTTGCTCGGTCTTTCTTTAATCAATTTGGATGCGTGTGAGGTTATGCTGCCGTTTGTAATGACAAGTCCCCAGAGGAAAGGTACCATCACGAGTAAAGTCACGGCAAGGCAGATGATTTTCCGTACACCTATACTCAGGAAGGGGAGCAGGGATTCGCTGATGCGCGGCAGGAACGTGCGCGACAGGATGAGCAGGGCCACAAGCACGACGCTGTATAGGACGACACGCAAAGCGTAGCTCTTGATCAAGCCTATCCATTCGTTGTTTTCTGCCCTGGATGCTTTTTCAGGGTCGGGCGACGGGCTTATTTTGGCCAGGAAGGACGCAGGGAGCTTGCCCTGCAGCCATTTGCTTACAGGATCCCCGGCCTTTATCATATACGGGGCGGCGAAAGTTGTAAGTACTGAAACGGCTATAATCACCGGGTAGATGAACTCGCGCATGACGCCAAGGCCGCATCCCAGACTTGCAATGATGAAGGAAAATTCTCCGAGCTGGGCCATGCTGAAGCCCACGTGGACAGAATTGTCCAGTCCGGCTCCGGCAAGCAGCGAGCCGGTCGTCGAGAAGATGAGCAGACCGAGCATGGCGATGACGGCCAGTATAAGTATGGTAGCCCAGTGGGCGCCTATTACGGCCGGATCTATCATCATTCCGACAGATACGAAGAATATGGCCCCGAATAGGTTCTTGATGCCGGTGAGAAGATTCTCGATGCGTTCCCCCTCCACGGTCTCGGCGAGAATGGAGCCCATTACGAATGCGCCGAGGGCGGAAGAGAAGCCGGCCAATGTGGCCAGTGCCACCATCCCGAAACAGAGTCCTATGGATATGATGAGCAGGATTTCGTCATTGAGGTACTTTTTGGCCTTCTTGAGAGCGATCGGAATGACGTAAAGCCCCACCAGGAACCATAGTATTAGGAAGAATGCCAGACGGGCGAGACTGAGAATCATCTCTCCGCCGGAGAATTGGCTGGACACGGCAAGGGTGGAGAGGAGTACCATGAGCAGCACGGCGATGAGGTCTTCCACCACGAGGGTGCCGAAAATGAGCGTGGCATAGGGTTTCTTCTTCAGCCCCATGTCGTCGAAAGCCTTTATAATGACGGTGGTTGAGCTCATCGAGAGCAGTCCGCCGAGAAAGATGCTTTCCATCATAGTCCAGCCAAGTGCGCTGCCCGTCGTCAGGCCGAGGATCAGCATTCCGAGACAGATAGTGCCGGCGGTTATGAGTGCGCTGCTGCCGACTTTAAGCAACTTCTTGAAACTGAATTCCAAACCCAGGGCGAAGAGCAGGAAGATAATGCCGATTTCCGACCATTGCTTGACCGATTCGGTGCTGGTTATGGCAGGGAAGAGTCCCAGATGCGGACTGACGATGAATCCGGCGATAATGTAGCCCAGAATCAAAGGCTGCTTCAGTGCCTTCGATATCACGGTGAAAACTCCGGCCGCAATCAGGATTAGGGCCAGGTCTGCTACAAGGTGGAGCTCTTCTGACATTTTATAAGATATTCGGCTATCTGGACGGCATTGAGCGCAGCTCCTTTGCGGATCTGGTCGCCGGACAGCCACAGAGTGATGCCGTTGTCGCAGGTCAGGTCCTTGCGAATGCGTCCTACGAAAATGTTGTCCTTGCCCCCGGTGAACAGAGGCATAGGATAGCTCTTGTTAGCAGGATCGTCCTGCAGGGTGACGCCGGGAGCGGATGCGAGGGCCTGCCGGACTTCTTCGACCGAAACTGGCTTCTCCGTTTCGATCCATACGGCCTCGGAGTGGGAACGGAGCGCGGATATGCGTACGCACATGGCGCTGCAACGTACATCCGAGTGAAGTATCTTGCGGGTCTCGTTGAACATTTTCATCTCCTCCTTGGTGTAGCCGTTATCGGTAAATACATCGATCTGGGGAATAACGTTGTAGGCGAGCTGGTATGCGAATTTTTCAACGGTGACCGGTTTTCCGGCATTGATTTCGGCATATTGCTGCTGCAGTTCGGCCATGGCCTGGGCGCCGGCTCCGGAAGCGGACTGATAGCTGGCAACATGTATGCGCTTGATATGCGACAGACGCTCGATGGGCTGCAGCACGACGACCATCATGATGGTGGTGCAATTGGGGTTCGCGATTATGCCGCGGGGACGAACCAGCGCGTCGGCGGCATTGCATTCGGGAACCACAAGGGGCACGTCCGGGTCCATCCTGAAAGCGCTGGAATTGTCGATCATCACAGTGCCGTAGCGCGTTATGGTCTCGGCGAATTCCCTTGACGCCGAAGCTCCGGCCGATGTGAATGCTATATCGATGCCGCGGAAATCGTCATTGTGGGCAAGGAGCTTGACTTCCAGCTCGCGGCCCTTGAACATGTATTTGCGCCCTGCGCTTCTGGACGAACCGAACAGAACCAGCTCGTCAACCGGAAAATTCCTCTGCTCGAGTACCCTGATGAACTCCTGCCCGACGGCACCGCTTGCACCAACAATTGCGACTCTCATATTGTTTCAGTTATTAATCCTTCAAATATAGCAACAATTCTGGTAATGTGGACAAATACTGTTGGCAATTCGGACAAAAGCACCCGCCCCGACGGCCAGCCGTAGCCGCCGAGTCTGACTATGCCGGAACGGAAGTGTGGCGTTATTCTGCACTAACTCCGGTAGTTAACAAGCAGAAAATGTCCATTAAACCAAGAAAGGCATATTGAACGTGTGAAGCCCGCTTCACAGCGGGCTTCAACGGTTAGTTAGTAGTGTATACCTTTAGAAGGTTAATTATTGTTGGTTAGAATAGTTGTTGATTTCCGTTACAAAGATAATCATTTTTTCTTTAATGCAATACTTTTTCTGAAATATTTTGAGAAAAAGATTTTTAATTATTAAAAAATTTTAAATACTATTTTCTAAAAGCTCGGGTCTCAATAGTTTAGTGCGTTCCAGAGCTTGTTCATCCTGCCATGCCCGTATCAGTTTCGGATTGCCGCTGAGCAGAACATCGGGTACTTTCCAGCCATTGAATTCGGCGGGACGGGTATAAACGGGAGGGGAGAGCAGGTTGTCCTGGAAACTGTCGGACAAGGCGGAAGTCTCGTCAGTCAACGCTCCGGGAATGAGCCGCACCAAGGCGTCGGCCACGATGGCAGCGGGAATCTCGCCTCCGCTGACGACATAGTCGCCGACCGATATTTCCCTTGTAATCAGATGCTCCCTGATACGGTGGTCGATTCCCTTATAGTGGCCGCACAGGATAATGAGATTTTCCTTCAGGGAGAGTTCGTTGGCTATTGGCTGGCTGAAACGTTCGCCGTCGGGGGACATATATATTATTTCATCATAGTCCCGTTCGGCCCGGAGTTCTTCTATCATCCTGAAAACCGGCTCCACCATCATCACCATACCGGCATCTCCGCCGTAGCTGTAGTCGTCGACGTTGCGTCTCGGCCCTATTCCGTATTTGCGGAGATTGTGAACGTGGATTTCAACCAGGGAATTCTTGATGGCGCGCCCGACAATAGAATGACTCAGAGGACTTTCCAGAAGTTCGGGCACGACGCTCAATATATCGATTCTCATATCATTTTTGCTTGGAGATACAAAATTAGCATTTATTTGTTAAATTTGCGGTAATGAAAAGGATTCTTCTCCTTGCATTGTCCTGGCTGTTCTGCCTGGCGGCATGTTCCGCTTCGGAACCTGTCCAGTACAAAGTTAAAGTCGTGGCCGAATATGACCACGACACTTCCGCTTATACCCAGGGTTTGTTCTTTGACGGGGGACAGCTTTACGAAAGCACCGGCCAGTGCGGCGAGAGCAGTTTCAGGGTCGTTGACCTGAAAACCGGCAAGGTGCTGCGCAAGCTGGAATTCGCCAGGAAGTATTTCGGGGAAGGCTCGGTTTTCTTCAAGGGTAAGTTATATATGCTTACCTGGACCAACCGGGTGGCCTTCACCTATGATGCCGGCACGCTCAAATACCTTAAAACGTATTCTTATCCTCGCGAGGGCTGGGGACTCACCACCGACGGCAAGTCCCTCATTGCATCTGACGGAAGTCCGGTATTGTATTTCATGGACGAGAACCTGAAGGTGAAGCGCAGCGTAAAAGTAACGCTCAATGACCGGCCGGTGCGCTACTTGAATGAACTCGAGTGGATCGACGGCCGGATCTGGGCCAATGTCTATACCACCGACATGATTGTCATAATCAATCCGGCTTCCGGAAAGGTGGAAGGAACCATTGACTGCTCCGGACTGCTTCCTGCAAAGCTCCGCAAGCCCGATACCGATGTTCTCAACGGCATAGCCTGTTTGGACGGCCGCATTTTCCTCACCGGTAAAAACTGGCCTAAATTGTATGAAGTTGAGATAGTTAAGAAATAAATGTTATATTTGCATTTTATTAAATAAATCTATTATGAGTGAAACAAAGATTCCTGAAGAGGTACTGGCTGCCCCTTCAGACGTAGAAACAAAAGAAAGCGTAGTTATTGAAACTGCCGCCGAGCCCGAGCTCGCTGTTGAGGCTGAGCCCGAAGCCGAGGCCAAGACCGAAAGTCTTGCAGACAAGACCCTTGCCGAGCTGTCTGAAATGTTCCGCAATCTCAAGGAGAGTGCGGACAGTATGATGCGTTCAAAGGAGGCCGAGAACATCAAGTCAGCCTTCTACAAGCTTCTGGGCAAGCTGAAGGGAGAGAATCCCGAGGTCGCAGGATCGCTTTCCAATCCTTTCGAGGCCGTGGAAGAAAACTTCAAGGCCGTTTATGCCGATTATAAAAAGGAAAGGGCGGAGTTCAACCGCCAGCAGGAGGCTAAACGGGAAGAGAATCTCGTGACCAAGAAGGCTATAATTGAGGAGCTGAAAGCCCTGGTAGAAAAAGATGAGGATGCAAGCGCGTCTTTCCCTGCGTTCCGCGAACTGCAGAACCGCTGGAGAGAGGCGGGGCCGGTGCCCGTCAACGCATACCGGGATATCAATGATACATACCAGTTCTACGTAGAGAAGTTCTACGATATGGTCAAGATCAGCCGTGACCTCCGCGATCTTGATTTCCAGAAGAATCTCGAGGCCAAGGAAAAATTCTGCGAGGCCGCGGAGAAGCTTGCCGAGAACGATAATGTGGTAAACGCATTCCATGAGCTGCAGAAACTTCACGAACAGTGGAAGGAATTCGGCCCCGTGGCGAAGGAGAAGAGGGATGATATCTGGAACCGTTTCAAGGCGGCCACTGCCGTTATCAACAAGCGCTACCAGGCGCATTTCGAAGGCCAGAAAGAAGAGCAGCTTGCAAACCTTGCCGCCAAGCAGGCCCTTTGCGAGCGCGTAGAGGAAATCGCCGCAAAAGAGCTCAACTCTTCAAGCGAGTGGAACGAGAACTCCCGCAAGATCCAGGAGATACAGGAAGAATGGCGCAAGATAGGTTTTGCAACCCGCAAGGAAAACCAGAAGATTTACGACCGTTTCCGTGCCGCCTGCGACGCTTTCTACGGACATAAGCGCGACTATTACAACCAGTTCAAGGATTCGATGAACGCCAATCTCGACAAGAAGATGGCTATTATCGAAAAGGCGGAAGCGCTGAAGAACAGCACCGAATGGAAAAAGGCCACCGACCAGTTCATTGAACTCCAGAAACAGTGGAAAGAGATCGGCGCCGTGCCCCGCAAGAAGAGCGAGCAGATATGGAAGCGCTTCCGCGCCGCCTGCGACGAGTTTTTCTCCGAGAGAGATAAGAATGCCAAGCCTGAAAATGATTTCTACGGCAACCTGAAGGCCAAGAAGAAGGTCATTGAAGATATTCAGGCATATGTTGTCTCTGATGATGAAACGGCGAATGCCGAGGCGCTCCGCGCTTTCACCGAGCGCTGGCAGGCCATAGGTCATGTGCCCTTCAAGGAGAAAGATGCTGTCAATGACGCATATCGTGCCGCCGTAAGGGAGAAATTCCCCCTGATGCAGGCATCGCGCCGTCAGCAGGGCGGCAGGGTTTCCAAAGGACCCCGTTCAGAGAAGGATATCCTGATGGACAAGTATCGTCAGCTGCAGCAGGATGTCACCACCTACGAGAACAATATTGGTTTCTTTGCCGCATCCAAGAACTCCGAGCCTCTCATCAAGCAGATGCAGGAACGCATAGAGCAGGCCAAGGCGGAACTTAAAGAACTCGAGCAGAAGATACGCCAGGCGGAGGAGGGGGCTGAATAGCGATGGACAAGAATACAGTTATCGGTTTCATCCTCATAGCCCTTACGCTGTTCGGATTTACTTTCTATCAATCAGCACGCAACCGCAAGTATATGGAGGAGCAGCGCAGGCTGGACTCCATAGCACTTGCCAATGCTCCTGTGGATTCCCTGGCTGCCGGTGCCCAGGTGCCTGACGAACCGGAACTGCTGCTTGAAAGCCAGCCGGCACCCGCTATTTACAGGGACAGTCTGCTGGAGCAGGCCCATCTTGCGGAAGGAGAAGTCGTAACGCTTGAAAACGATCTTGTAAAGATTGACTTTACTTCCAAGGGAGCACAGCCTTACAGCGTTCAGCTGAAGAATTACTCAAGCTACGGCGGGGGAGAGTTGTTCCTTTTCAAAGAAGGTGGTGCAGAGTATGCCGTGAGCGTTTATACAGGTCAGTATATCCGTACTTCCGACTTTAACTTCGCAGTTGCTGAAAAGAGCGACAGTTCCGTAGTTTTCCGCCTGCCGTTCGGTGACGGCGGATACATCGAGCAGAAGTACAGTCTCTCTCCAGACGGCTACAATGTGTCCAATCTGCTTTCGTTCGTGGGCATGCAGAATACCATCCCGCGTAACGTCGGCTCCATTGACGTAGATTTCAGCGTCAATGTGCCCCGCCTGGAAAAAGGCTACAAGAATGAGTCGCAGTATTCCAAACTCGACTACTATTTCGAGGGCGAGAAGAAGCCTGCCGAGATTGGCCGCGGCCGTTCGGCGTCCAAGAGCATAGGCGCCCGTCTGAAGTGGTTTGCATTCCAGCAGCAGTTCTTCTCTGCCATAATGTATGCTCCGCAGGAATTTGCCAACGGGGAAGTCTCCATACAGTTCATACCGGAGAACGATCCGTCAGGCAACCTTATGGCGTGCAGCGCCAAGATGCGTACTGATTTCCGCCCTGCCGCAGAGGTCAGGATACCCCATGAATTCTACTTCGGCCCCAACCATTTCAGCACATTGAAGTCATACGGGCGCAAGTATGAGAAGATAATTCCCCTGGGAGGCTCGCTGGTGGGATGGTTCACGCGTTACGCCATCATTCCCATGTTCAACTTCTTCAGCAGGTTCCTGAGCAACTTCGGTCTGATCATTCTGCTGATGACCCTTGTGATCAAGACTGTGGTTTTCCCGCTTACGTATAAGTCTTACTCGTCTTCCGCCAAGATGCAGGCATTGAGGCCGGAAATCGAGAAAATAAACGCAAAGTATCCGAAGCAGGAAGACGCCATGAAGAAGCAGCAGGCGACTATGGACCTGTACAAGCGGGCCGGGGTAAATACCATGGGCGGATGTCTGCCCACCTTGCTCACCTTCCCTATACTCTGGGCAATGTTCCGCTTCTTCCCGGCATCTATCGAACTGCGCCAGCAGCCGTTCCTATGGTGCGACGACCTGAGCGCCTACGATTCGATACTGGACTATGGCACCAAGATACCTATCCTTGGCGACCACCTTTCACTGTTTGCCCTTTTGATGGCGGTAGTGATGTGGGTGTATTCAAAGATGACCACGGCCAACCAGGCAGCATCAAACGACCCCACGGCTTCCTCGATGAAGTTCATGACGCTGTGGATGATGCCTATCATGATGTTCTTCATCTGTAATAACCTGTCGGCCGCTTTGAGCTACTATTATCTGCTTTCGCAGTTGATAGCCATCATCCAGACCTGGGTCATCAAGAAGTTCTTCGTGCATCCGGAGGAGATCCTTGCCAAGGTGAAAGCGTCCGAAGGCAAGCCGCTTCCCAAGTCCAAATGGCAGCAGCGCCTCGAGGCCGCCCAGAAGATGCAGGAGCAGCAGAGGAAGGCCCAGCAGAATTATCGCCGTTGATATGGGTATAGCTGATAATATAGAAAAGATCAAAAAGGAACTGCCATCAGATGTAAAACTGGTGGCAGTTTCAAAATTCCATCCCGTCGAATCCATAGAGGTGGCTCTCGCGGCGGGGCAGGCCGTGTTCGGCGAAAACCGGCCCCAGGAGTTCGAAAAAAAGGCCCTGGCCCTTTCAGGAAGGGGTATCGAATGGCATTTTATCGGTCATCTGCAGACCAACAAGCTAAAGATGGTGCTGCCCTATGCGGATCTTGTTCAGTCGGTGGATTCTCTGCACCTGCTTGAAGCTATTGACAAGTGGGGGAAGGACAACGGAAAGGTGATTCCGGTGCTGCTGGAGATGCATGTGGCGGCGGAGGAGACGAAGCAGGGGCTGTATGAAGAGGAAATCCTGGATATTCTTTTCCGGGCGGACAGTTTCAAGAATGTCGCTTTCCGGGGGCTTATGGGGATGGCTACCAATACTGATGATGAAGGTGTCGTCCGTGCCGATTTCGCCCGCATCAAGGATTTCTTCGATTATGTCCGCGATCTTTTCCCGGAGTATTCCGGTTTTACCGAACTTTCGATTGGGATGTCCGGCGACTGGCGTATCGCCCTTGAATCCGGTGCCACCATTGTCCGCATCGGCACAGCCATCTTCGGCGAACGCTCCTGATCCCGGCGGGATCAGATGGCGTCGTTTTCTGTGAGTGGAAGGCGGAGGCGGTCTTTGGCGGAAAGGATCATACGGTCAGTCGGTACCTGCCAGTCTATGCCGAGGGCCGGATCTGACAGCAGGAAGCCGGCATCCGCCTCGGGATGATAAAACTCGTCACACTTATACTGGAACACGGCCTTCTCGCTCAGTACGGAAAATCCATGGGCGAATCCCTTGGGAATAAAGAACTGGAGATGATTCTCCGCGGAAAGCTCAATAGCGTAATGCTTCCCGAAAGTAGGGGATCCTTTGCGAATATCGACCGCCACATCAAGTACCCGTCCCACCACGCAGCGTACTAGTTTGGTCTGCGTAAACGGCGGCCGCTGGAAATGAAGTCCCCGGACAACGCCGTAGGATGACATGCTCTCGTTGTCCTGAACAAAACGCACCGGGCCGCAGAGCTTTTCAAAATCCCGTTCAGAAAAACTCTCGAAAAAGTATCCGCGTTCATCTTCAAATACCCGCGGCTTCAGCACAAGAAGCCCGTCCAGGGCAGCATCCAGAATCTCCATGATCAATCTTTTGTATAATATTTAGGCCAGCAGGACGCCAGATATGCCTTCAGCCGGTCTTCCTGGGCGTTGGGCTGCGGGTCGTAGAACACGCGTCCCTTCATCGCTTCCGGCATGAATTCCAGGTCGGTAAAATGGCCCTTATAGTCATGTGCATATTTGTATCCGTCCGAATATCCCAGTTCTTTCATCAGGGACGTAGGCGCGTTCCTTAAGTATAAAGGAACCGGAGCCGTCTTGTCTTCCTCCACCGCGGCAAGTGCGGAATCAATTGCAAGATAGGCGGAATTGCTTTTCGGCGAAGATGCCAGATAAACTGCACATTCGCTCAACGGGATTCTCGCCTCGGGCATACCGATTGAATGCACGATGCGGAAGGTGGCGTCGGCAAGCAGCAGCGCGTTGGGATTGGCCAGGCCTATGTCCTCCGCGGCAAGTATGCAAAGGCGACGCGCTATGAACAAAGGATCTTCGCCTCCGGCAAGCATGCGCGCCATCCAGTAGACCGCCGCATTGGGATCGGAACCGCGCACCGACTTAATGAAGGCGGAGATTATGTCGTAATGCATCTCGCCGCCCTTGTCGTAGATTGCCATATTCTCCTGAAGGCAGGAGGTTACGGTCTTGTTGCTCACATGAATCCGTCCGTCTTCGGAAGGCGCGGTAGCATCGACGACAATTTCAAGAATATTGAGCAACTTGCGGGCGTCGCCGCCGCTGTGCCGGAACAGCGCTTCTGTCTCGTCCACCGTGACTTTGCGTTTGCTGAGCAGTTCGTCCTGCTCGAGCGCCCGCTTAAGCAAAATCTCCAGGTCCGAGGCTTCAAGAGGCTTGAGCACAAACACCTGGCAGCGGGACAGAAGGGGAGTGATCACTTCGAACGACGGGTTCTCGGTGGTCGCGCCGACAAGGACGACGGTGCCGGATTCGACGGCACCCAGCAAGGCATCCTGCTGTGCCTTGTTGAAACGGTGGATTTCATCTATGAAGAGCACCGGAGCGGCTGCAGATGAGAAGAGCGATTTATTCTTTGCCTTGTCAATGACTTCACGGACATCCTTGACACCTGAACTGACTGCAGAAAGGGTGTAGAACTCCCGGTCCAGAGTATGCGCGATAATGCGGGCCAGCGTCGTCTTTCCGACGCCGGGCGGCCCCCACAGTATGAACGAAGACAGGTTTCCGCTGTCAATCATATTGCGCAGGATGCATCCCGGACCTACAAGATGCCGCTGCCCCACATATTGGGACAGGTCGCGGGGACGCATTCGTTCCGGAAGGGGAGTGTTGTTGTCAGGCATCGGGATACTCGAGTTTCTTAATGTATGAACGGCGCCTCTTTACACACTCATTATCAAAATCTTTCCATTGCCCCTGGTTCTTGAAATTATCTTCGAGAACCGCGTTGGTCTCAGCCCATTTTACGCCCCATTTGCTGAATTTCGCAAAGAGGTCGGCAAAGAGCAGGGAATTGATTCCGGAGTTCTGATAATCGGGCCGGACACCTACCAAAAGCATCTCCACGCCTTCTTCATGCTTGATGAACATCGATTTTATCAGCGGCCACCAGCCGAACGGGAAGAGCCTGCCGCGGTTTTTCTGGAGTGCCCGGGCTATCGACGGCATCGTTATGCCGAAGGCAACCAGTTCATCTTTATCGTTTTCAACCATGCAAAGGTAACGCAGATCGAGAATGCTCAGATAGAAGTCCAGGTACTTCTTTGCCATGTGGTCGGGAAGGACGGTGAAATTATAAAGGTTCTTGTAGCATTCATTGATGAGCTTGAAGACCTTGAGGCCATAGTTCTCCTTGCGGACAATCTTGCGCGTCAGGGGCTTGATATGCACATTGCAGCGCTGCTGGATGATGGATGAAACTCTCTGCAGCCTGTCGGGCAGCTGCTCGGGAAGGAACACTTTGTACTCTATCCAGTCCGTGTCCTTGCCGAAGCCCATGCGCTCCAGGTGATCTATGTAATAGGGATAATTGTATATGAGCGCCATGGTGCTCAGACGGTCATAACCGGCGATAAGCATTCCTTCCGGGTCGAAATCGGTAAAGCCCAGCGGGCCGACCACCGACTCCATTCCATATTCACGTCCGAATTCGTAAACCTTTTCCATCAAGGCGCCGGAGACCTCGGGATCGTCTATGAAATCATACCAGCCGAAACGAACTTCCTTGTGGTTCCACTGTTCATTTGCCTTGAAATTCACAATCGCGGCAACGCGGCCGGCAAGTTTTCCGTCTTTGTAAGCCAGGTAAAGGGCGGATTTGCAAAACTCCTGGGCTGCCCCGCGCTCCTGGTCCAGCGTATCCATCTGGTCAAAAACAAGAGGGGGGACATAGTAGGGATTATTTTTGTAAAGGGAGTCGGGAAAGTTGACAAAGCGGCGCAAATCACGTTTGTTCAATACTTGCTTTACATCTACTGACATAGGTAAAAGGTATTAGTTGCAACTGCTAATATAGTATTTTTATTGGATATAATCAAAGATTTCCCTATCTTCGTAATGTGTACAGAACTACTCATCTTCTTAAGGCGGCGCTTTTGCTTGCCCTTGCGGCAGTCCCTCTCAGGGTGGGGGCGCAGGAGTTGGGTTTGTACAATTCTCCTAAAGGCATAGGCGCGACCTTGCGGCAGCAGGAGCATGACGGCATCTTTCACAGCGCCCTTTTCTATGTCGATATATATGGAGTAGCTACCAGCCGTTGTTCCTATCCCGGATACAAGCTGAACGTGTCGAGGCAGTATGTTCTGAAGTCGATACCCCGTAACGGCTATACCATGACTTTCTACGCCGGCCCGGGACTCAGTGCCGGATATGTCCGCGATCACGACAAGGGACGCGGACTTGACATGACTTCGCTGATGAGCGACTACCAGGGCGTCATGGCAGGCTTGAGCGGAGACGCCGGCTGCAGGTTCGATTTCGGCGGTAACATCGCCCTGGATCTGTCCCTGATGGCCGAAGCGGGCGTGCATGTCCGCCAGGACACGAAAGGCGGCAACTTTTTGAAACTCAGCATTTACAATAACGGACTAATCCAGTCTGTCTTCCCCCAGTTGACGTTCCTGTTTAAGTTATGATGAAGAAGTTGCTGCCCATATTGATAGTACTGTTCGCCATACCTGTACAGGATGCCGCTGCGAAGGGCTTTCCGCACATCAGCTATGGCCTGGAGTGGAGTTATACCGGGACGTTCCTGAAGAGCTGGCAGCATAATTTCATATGCAGCGAGGGGTACCGTATCGTTGACAGTGACGACAATTGGTGGTACTACAGTAATGGAAGCCTGCTTGCCAATGCTGGTGTGGATCTTGGCCGATATTTCAACCTGTCGGTGTACTCGGGCCTGTCAGGAGTTTATTCCAAGCGCTGGATGATACCGGTTGAAGGAAGGTTGCGCTATTGTCCTTCCGGGCTTGACCGCAACGGTCCCATATTCCATCTGGGCGCCGGCGCAATGTTCCCGACCGCCGTCAGGCGGGAAACGAGCCTCGGCCTGAATCTGGGAGGAGGTTACCGCGTGTCTGTATTCCGCAAGATAAGCGTAGACTTCCTGATGTCGATGAATTTCACTACCGACCACGACCAGATAACCGATCCCGATACAAGGAAGTATGTTCCTACCCTCGATATCACCAGGAATTCAGCGCAATACTACGCCCTGCGCGTCACAGCCGCCATCAATTTTTAAAGTTCCGAGACCTTGGCGATTATTTCTTCCGCCGGCAGGTCGGGACTGAGAATGAGATCGGGCTCCTTGAGATAGTAGCCGCGGCCCATGGCGGCCAGTGTGCCTCCGCCCGTACAGTTAAGCATAATATATTCATCCTTTCCCACCATGCCCTTTTCAACCGCCTTGGCGAGGGAGGATACGGCGACGCACGCCGCTGGGAGCAGGTCATATCCTTCCAGGTTGCGGAACTGGAGCAGCCAGTACATTATGTCGTCATTGGACGCGAGGAATACGTCGCCGTTGCTCTTTTCAAGCACGTCGAACAAGCCTCCTGCAATACTGTAGGGGGGCTTGCGGTTGGAAAGGACCTTGGCAAGGATCACTTCTGCATGACGCCTCCCGAGTTCCGGGGAAATGTCCGCCAGCTGGCGCGAACCTGCTTTCCAGGAATCGTAGAGCAGTGTAAACGGAGCGTTTTGTGAAACATATACCCTCATCTTGTTCTCCCCGAAACGTCCGTCGGCTGCGAGGCGCTCGGCATTTTCCCAGACAGCGATTGCGCCCGTGCCTGAACCGACCGCCTGGAAATAGGCGTCGGGGATCCTGCCGGCCTTCTCAATGTAACTCAGGATAGTCGTACCCATACCGTCACGCCTGGCAATATTCTTTGCACCGCCCTCAAGGAAGTACCTGGGATTCTGGGCAAGCTTGTCGCCCAGGGCGATTGCGTCGTAATAGTCACAACCGTGGGGAACGGCAATCACCTTGACGCAGCGGTTCAGTTTATGGCGGAACCAGAGATCGTGCTTATTGTCCTCGGGGATGCAGATCACTACCGGGATATCGTTGTCGGAACACACCTGGGCGAAGGCTCGCGCCGTGTTCCCGGCAGACTGGACCACAAGGGTGCGCTTCTCGTGCTTGTCCATGCGGGCGCATACGGTAAACGCTTCTGTCTCCTTGAATGAGCAAGTGCTCATTTTAGCCCCTATCTTAGGGTTGTATCCCGAGAAAGTAATATATAAGTTGTTGAGGCCCAGGAATTTTGCCAGGTTCTTGGATTTGTATGTGACTGGAGCGCATGACTTTTTAAGGGTGCGCCTGACCGGCATCCATTCTGCGTAGCGGTATATTCCTTTCAGGTCCTCCCTTGGTGTGAATCTGGGATTGTCATACACCGCCCGGACCAGGGAAGGGGAGTCGCATTCCGGATCGGCAAGGGTCCATCCGGCATCTTCAAAAACGCGGCCGGTTTTTACGGTCTCTAACTTGTACGCCGTGGGTTTGAACTTGATCAGCTGCATATTAAAGTTTTATAAATAACCAAACATAGTAGGCAATAAAGCCGAGCACCAGGATTGCACCTTCATAGCGGTCTATCCTGTCCTTCTTGAAGGTGTAGGAACTCATCCATACCAGTATCATGCTCGCCACAACCGTCAGCACATCCACCAAATTGATTTCGCTGAACGACAGGGGAGAGATGGCGGCGGAGCTGCCGAGAATGAGAAGTATATTGAAAATGTTGGATCCCAGGATATTGCCCAGTGCCAGCTGGCCTTTCTTCTTTGTGGCCGCTACCACGCAGGCGGCGAGTTCAGGCAGGGAAGTGCCGCCGGCCAGGAGAGTAATTGCAATAAATTTGTCGCTGACGCCCAGCATGTGAGCTACTTTTACGGCAGAGCCCACAAAGAAATGACCTCCTATTATAAGGCCGGCAAGACCAATTATGGTAAGCAGCATAGCGGCAGCGAGGCTTAGATTCTTTTTCGGGACTTCGCTTTCGTCAATGCCTTCGTCATTTTTGAAGCTGGAGTAGATATAAATTGCAAACAAGGCAAGGAAAACAAAGCCTTCAATCCTTGACAAACCGTCCCCGGCTCCCAGTCCCGCAAGGGTGTGGCTCATGCCGCAGAACACCAGCAGGAATGTTACCAGGAGGGTAATGGGAATGTCGCGTTTCTTGTTTGATTTGGTGATGGTGACAGGCATTACCAGCGCGGTAATGCCCAGGATGAGCATCGTATTGAAAATGTTGGAACCTATTACATTGCCTATGGAAATGTCGGAATTGCCGGCAAGCGCTCCGGTAAGGCTGACGACAAGTTCGGGACAGGATGTGCCGAATCCGACTATGGTGAGGCCGATTACGAATTCGCTGACCTTTAATTTCCGGGCGATCGCGGATGCGCCGTCTACGAGCCAGTCCGCTCCGAGAACTATGGCCACAAGGCCGGCAATCAGAAGAATAACATCAATCAGCATAGTTCCAGTTTGCAAATATTTTCAACATGTTGAGTGTGGGGGAACATGTCCACGGGCTGGACGGCAGTGATCTTGTACTTTTCAGACATCATTGCGATATCCCTTGCCTGGGACGCGGGGTTGCAGCTGACATATACGATACGGTCGGGGAGGGCACGGAGAATTGTGGCGACCACGTCCGGATGCATTCCCGCCCTTGGCGGATCGACAATCATGACATCCGGACGGGAATGGGCGGCGATGAACTCGTCAGTCAAGATGTCCTTCATGTCTCCGGCGAAGAACTCGCAGTTTGTGATGCCGTTTGCGGCGGCATTGATGCGGGCGTCCTCGATAGCTTCCGGAACGTACTCTATTCCTATCACTTTGCGCGCTCCGGCGCTCACGAACTGGGCGATAGTGCCGGTTCCGGTATATAGATCATATACTGTCTGGCTGCCGTCCAGGCCGGCGAATTCGCGGGTTTTCCGGTACAGTTGAAGGGCCTGGCCCGCGTTGGTCTGGTAGAATGATTTTGGCCCAATGCGGAACGACAGGTTCTCCATCTTTTCGAAAATGGCCGGAGCGCCGCTGAAGAGAATGCACTCCTGGTCCGAAATGCTGTCGTTTTTCTTGGTATTAATTACATAATAGAGTGACGTGATTTCCGGGAACCTGTCCCTGACATACTCCAACAACGGTCTGACGGCAGGGGAGTCGGCGCCGAAACAGACGATGAGCATCAACTGCCCGTCATCGGTAGTACGCACGAACATATTCCTCAAGAGTCCGTGATTCTCCCGTAAGTTATAGAAACTCAGCCCGTTACGTATTGCATATTCTTTTATGGCAAGACGTATTTCATTGGAAGGCTCCCTTTGAAGATAGCAACGTTCAATGTCCAGCACCTTGTCAAAAAACTTTCCTACGTGGAAGCCAAGTCCGGGAGACGGCCCGTCATGCTGCGCTTCGCCGGGGAGTATCCACCTGCGGTCCGAGGCGCTGAATTCCAGCTTGTTACGATAGAAAACAGTCTTTTCCGACCCGATAATCGGCTGAAAATCAGGGACTTTCAGATGTCCGATCCGGGTGAGCTGGTCATATACCTGACGTTGTTTTGCTTTAAGTTGAATATCATAGGGAAGCGGTTGCCAGCGACATCCGCCACAGACTCCGAAATGCTGGCAGAACGGCTCCAGACGCTTGTCGGACGGCTTTTTTATATTGATGATGCGTCCCTCCAGGAAACTGCTTTTCTTTCTTGTCAGCCTCACGTCTACAACGTCTCCGGGTACTGCGAACTCGACGAACAGAACGCGTCCCGGGGATTCCGGGTCGTCACCGTCGAGATGTACGTGCGCAAGAGATTTTCCTTCGGCCGCAATATCTTCGATCAGAACATCCTGAAGCACGATGTCGAGTTTGCCTTTTCTGCTCATTCCAGCACAAATATAACAATTTTTTCTTTTAGCCGTCAGGGGACTGCTAAAGACGGATGTTAGTTAACATAATATAAATTGTATAACAAAAGGGCGTTATTGCCGGTTTTTAAAAAAATACTATATTTGTAAAAAATAATACTTAAGATGAAAAAGTTATTTACTTCTGTCCTGTTGCTGACCGGATTCATGTCCACACTGGTAGCCCAGGAACTTAAGACATCCTATTTTCTGGACAATTATGTTTACAGTTACAGAATCAACCCTGCCGCCCAATTTGAAAGCGAGCCTTTCAGCTTCGTTGCAGTAGGCCTTGGAAACACCTCTGTTTCAGCGGCGTCCAATATGGGTCTGGATGCTTTTGTCTATAAGACTTCCGATGCCTATACCTGGGGTTTTGCCGAAGCGGTTCCCAGGGAGACATTCTTGAGCAGATTGAACGAAGATAATTATCTCATGCCGCAGTTCGGCATTAATCTCTTCACATTCGGACGTCAGGGCGAAGATTACCGCTACGCTGTCGAGCTGAATGTAAAGTCCGATACGTATGTATATGCTCCCAAGCAGTTTTTTGCCGCTTTTAAAGACGGTATAGATATTGGTCTTAAGGAAAAGAAAGGTTCTTACTCTATCTCCGATTTCCTTTTGAATTCGGACAATTACACCGAAATAGCATTTTGTTACTCCCGTAAACTTAGGGACGATTTAATCGTCGGCGGTGCCGCCAAAGCTCTTATCGGTCTTGCCAAAGCCCAGTTCAATATCAGCAGCATGAATGTTCACGAGATGTCCGGAGACTGGGGCGGAAGCTGCAACGGCGATGTCCTGGTAGCCACAAAACTGATGGATGTCTCCCAGGCTATGAAGGGCGGCAATTCTGTTTATGATATCCTTCAGGACGCCGCGCTGAACGGTGTCGGTATAGCCGGTTTCGGCTTCAGCTTTGACGTGGGTGTTACATGGACTCCTATCGAGAACCTTGAAGTTGGTTTGTCCGCTCTGGATCTGGGCTTTATCAACTGGAAAAATGCTTTCAGCGGTAAGATTGATTACGAGAACAAGATATTTAATGAAGTTGAGGATGCCGTCGAGTTTAAATCCGTCGATACGGTCAGCTCCCTCAAGGGTCTCAACTATAACGTTCACCTGTTTGCAAAATACCGCACTCCTTTCTATGACAAGTTGAGTTTCGGTATGCTCGGCTCATTCCAGCCGTATTTCAAAGAACTCCGCCTGGGTGCAGATGTAACACCTATCAAGGCTGTCAGCCTGGCTGCTTCGGCCGCTTACAACAGCTTCGGTTTTGACGTCGGTGCCGCACTGAACTTCCGCTTCCCCGGCATCAACCTGTTCCTGGGTGCGGATTCGCTGGTATTCGGTTCGACGGACGGTATCCCTTCAGGACACGGTCTCACCAATGTAACAGCCGGATTGGTATTTGCGTTCTAAAGGACGCTGGCTACGGGATTTCCGTAGATATGCCAGAAGATATCGCAAAGGGCGTCTCGGTCGAGGCGCCTTTCAAGTTTTGACAACTTGTGCTCGGTGTAAGCCTTGAAAGCCTCAAGGTCCTCAGGCAGGTATTTCACGCCAAGATAGTCGCTGGTACCGTTCATCAGGTCATAACCCATGTAATTGGTCTTCCAGAGTTTGTAGTCCCGCCTTATCCGCTGGTCAAGAATGCCCCTCAGATACTGGTAGCGGTCGTTGCCGGACTGGCTGGCCGCCTCATGCAACTCTTCGTGGGTCAAGGGCTTCCCTATTGTCAGGTGTATATGTCCTTTACGCTGACGGATGCCGGTAAGTATGCTGTGAAGATCTTCCTTGGGCTTTTTAACATATGGCCCTTCCCTGCTGAGAAGCATTTCCCTGGCCTTCCTGCTGTCGCAGGGCTCATATTCATAGGAAATGCTCATTGGCACGATGTTCAATTCCAGGAAATTCTGTTCGAAACCGTTTTCTCCGCTCATGTCGAACATCTTCAGCAGCCCCTGTTCCGTTTTGTCGATGCCGTTTTTGGCACGTCCTTCTTTCTGGGCTACCCATATAGACGCATTGCCGGAGGTTATGGACAGTCGTATGTATTTGGAAAGGGTCTGGGAATTCAGGTACATTTGGCGGGCGCTGATACCGCGTATGACCTTTATCATCCTGTTGGATTTCATCAGGTCTTCTATCAGCTTGTTGGACAGCAGATTGCTGCCAACGCACAACTCTGCGAACGGATATCCCGCATCGTGCATGCCGTAAAGAATGAGCGCCGGGTCGAGAACTATGTCCCTGTGGTTGGAAACAGCCAGAAACTTGCCGTCAATGCTCTTCAGATTGGACATTCCGGAGCATGTGAAGCCTTCCGAGGTGCGTGCAAGAATGGCGGTTATTACATCAACCATTACAACCGCCTGAAATTCATCGATGCTGTTGATCCGCCTGAGTCTGCTGCCGAGGAAATCAAGGCTCTCCTTTGGGAAGAGGTACTTGGATATCATTGGCAGATATGGATGTCGGGATACCCTCTGGAGGGCCTCCACGGCCTCTTCATCGCTGTACGGCCGGATGTCTTCGAATTCGGAAAGATCTGTCATGGTCTCGTTATTAATACACAACACAAATTTAACTATTATCTTCGAAATAGCAATGAAGAGTCCCCATAACTTAAGAAGCGGAACCCGTGTCCGAGAGCATAATCGTAGATGCGTCTCCAGTCCCCTCCTACAAATGCGCTGATTAGCAGCAGCAGTGTACTCTGGGGCTGGTGGAAGTTGGTTACCATCCTGTCAACCAGCCGGAATTCGAAGCCCGGCACTATTATTATGCGCGTGCCTATGCTTAATTTATCAAGTCCCTTTGTATCAAGATATTCTATAAGGGCGCCCAGCGCTTCTCCGGTACTGTAATTCCATTCCCGTTCATAAGGGGCCCACTGACTGATATCGGATGGACAGCCGTTTTCTATACAGGATGCTCCGGCGTAATACAGGGACTCGAGGGTCCGGACGGACGTGGTTCCTACTGCCGTTATCCCGGACTTTGCGTCAAGGATGCGTTGAAGAAGATCCCGTTTTACTGTAAAAGGTTCCCTGTGCATAGGATGATCGGCCACCAGGCTGCTCTTTACGGGCAGGAATGTCCCGGCTCCCACATGAAGGCAGATTGTCTCCATGTCGATCCCTTTAGCCGCGATATTATCCATTACGCGGGACGTAAAATGGAGTCCAGCGGTCGGAGCCGCCACTGAGCCACGTATGCGGGCGTACGTTGTCTGATAACGTTCAAGGTCAATAGCTTCCGTATCCCTGTTGAGGTACGGCGGAATCGGAACCCGGCCGCAGCGGTCAAGCAGTTCAGAAAAAGAAATGCCTCCCTGCCAGAAGAATTCGACCACGCCGGTCTGGCCGTCGCGGGAAATGAGCTTTGCGGTGGGCCAGATGCCGTCAAAATCCTTCTCGTCAGCGTCAAGTTCAAGTATCTCACCGGTTTTCAGGCGCTTTGAATTGCCGATCACGCATTTCCAGCGGCATTGTCCGGTGGCGGCAAAGTTGGAGTTGTATTCAGGCGGCGAGTCGGGTTCAAGGCAGAAAATCTCTATATGTGCACCGGTAGGGCGCTTGAAAAACAGGCGGGCCGGTACGACCTTGGTGTCGTTGAAGACCATAAGGCTGTCTGCCGGCAATTCATCAGGCAGGCTGGTAAAAATGGTTTCAGAACAATCGCCGTCTTTGTAGATCAGTAATTTCGATGCGTCACGTTCTTTCAAAGGATATTTTGCGATTCTTTCGTCAGGAAGAACATAGTTGTAGTCTTGGATCCGTATTTCAGGTATCATCTTCTAATTGCGTTATTGCTTGCAAATATAACCATTTTTCTCGCCGGTCGCAATTTCGTCCGGCACGATTTACTTCGCCCGTCAAATGGGATAAAATCGACCCTTATGCAATTTACATTTGTAAATTATTTGCGCGGCCGGTGGATAAGATTTAATAATGGCACTTTATATTGGATAAGTTTTTCTTATAACTAATGTTTGTGTTTAGTAAGTGTGTAATAATCAGCAATATATAATATTTATTTAGATTATTGTTTAAGCTAAAATGAGGGTTGCTGTTAAGCGCCTTGGGCAAACGCAATAATCAAGACGTATTATATGCTATTCAATATAAAGTAAATCAGTTATTTAATATATTTGAACTGAATAAATAATACACCTTGAATATCATGCATTCCTGCTCTCCCCTGCTGCCGGCTTACAAACAAAATGTCTTGTAAAATCCAATTATAGTGATTACTTTTGTAAAACAAATGAACTGCAAATGAACACTCGCCTGCTCAGCTTTCTTGCGGCCGAAAATATCAGCCAGTCACAGTTCGCCGACAGCATCGGCGTTGCCCGTGCCAGTATTTCCCATATCCTCTCCGGCCGTAACAAGCCGGGCTTCGATTTTCTGGAAAAAATGTCCGCCCAATACCCGAATCTCAGCCTTGAGTGGCTTATAAGCGGGAAGGGAAAGATGTATATCGCTGATGATGAGACAGTTGCCGTGCAGGCTCGGGAGATCGACCGCATCGTCGTTTTCTACACTGACGGAACGTTCAAAGAGTTCAAGGAGTAGATGGAAAGCTCTTTTTATTAATCTCCAAAATCATTATATTTGTAGGTTGAATGCAGTTTGACCGCCTATGTACAGCCTACTGATAAGACCCATAACCCGGAGAATCAAGGACAGCGGCAAGGCCTCTGCCATCGCGCTTGGCTATTTCAAGCTTGAGGGCAAGGTTCCCGGCGGCCGTTTCATCAACCGTCTGATTCACGGCAACAGGCCTGTAGGGCTGGAGCGTGAGGTATTCGGCATCAACTTCTATAACCCTGTGGGCCTCGGGGCAGGCCTTGACGTTCAGGGTGTCCTGTACAACGACCTTAACGATTTGGGTTTCAGCTTTGTAGAGATCGGGCCGTTTACCCGTGTAGCGGATATCCGCAAGGCGATAACAAGGCTCCAGGCAGATCCTCCGGACGATATAATAGCCGCCTGCATAGCCGGCGACTATCTCCCCTCTTTCTGCCTTGTATATGACTTCTGCGACTTTTTTGTCATCGATATTTCCGATAAACCGGATATGGAATTATTCGATGACATCCTTGACGCCCGCCTGTCCTATGAAGTTTACAAACCAATTGTCGTCAAAATTCCCGAAAGTATTCCCCTCGAGGATCTTGAATACGTCGTGGACTACTGCATGATGAACAGCGTGGACGGTGTCGAAGCACGTAACCTCCAGCAAATCAGTTATATAAAGGAGAAGAGCAAGGGTCGTTTACCCATAATCGCCAACTGTCACATTAAGACCCCCGAGCAGGCTTATGAAGCCCTCAAGGCTGGAGCCTCGCTTGTTGAAGTACGCATGGGACTGGTGCGTGAAGGACCCAGGCTGGTCGGAAAAATACTTAAATATCTTGCGGCCAAGGCAAAATGAATGTTGAGAAGAGAATAGGTTTGCTTTTGAAAGAACACGGCTGGACTCTCAGTGCGGCCGAGTCTTGTACGGGCGGTCGTATTTCGCACATAATAACAACCGTCTCGGGCTCTTCTTCATATTATCTCGGTTCCGTAACTTCTTACGCAATATGCGTAAAGGAGCAGGTCCTGGGCGTTTCTTCCGAAACAATTGCAGCGAATGGAGTTGTAAGCAGCGAGGTTGCCGCATCTATGGCCGAAGGCGTCCGCAAACTTATGGGCAGTACGTTCGCCGTCGCAACAACTGGTCTTGCGGAAGGCAGCGACGGACACTATCCCGAGGGTACTGTATGGCTGGGCGTAAGCAGTCCGGAGGGCACTTTTACCAGGCTTTTTCAAATTTCCGGAGAGCGGAAAGCAAATATAAGGCGTTTTACTACTGCTGCTCTATTGTTTTTGGAGCAAAATATCAAGATGCATATAAAACATTGTAAACAAGACAATAAAACATTTTAGTTATAGGGGTTAACATTTTTGTTAACGAGCAAAGGCAACATTATGAGCATTCAAGAAGACAAAATAAAGGCCCTTGTCGAGCGCCGGAAGACTGCAAAACTTGGCGGAGGAGAGAAACGGATCGAGGCCCAGCATTCAAAAGGCAAGCTGACCGCCAGGGAAAGACTTGCCATGCTGCTGGATGAGGGCAGTTTCGAAGAGTTCGATATGTTCGTGCAACACCGCTGCACAAATTTCGGCATGGACGCAAGCCATATTGACGGCGACGGTGTCGTAACCGGTCAGGGAACAATAGGCGGACGCCTGGTATTCGTTTTCGCGCAGGATTTTACCGTCAACGGCGGTTCCCTCAGCAAAACCATGTCGGAAAAGATTTGCAAGGTCATGGACACGGCCGTCAAAGTCGGAGCTCCCGTTATAGGCTTGAACGACTCCGGCGGTGCGCGTATACAGGAAGGCATTGACGCCCTTGCCGGTTACGGCGAAATATTTGAACGAAATATCCTCTCCAGCGGCGTTATTCCGCAGATCAGCGTGATAATGGGGCCCTGCGCGGGAGGAGCGGTTTACTCCCCCGCCCTCACTGACTTCACCCTTATGGTCGACAAGACCAGCTATATGTTCCTGACCGGACCTACGGTAGTGAAATCCGTAACGGGAGAAGATGTTACCCAGGAGGAACTCGGCGGAGCCTTCGTGCATTCCAGCAAATCTGGCGTGGCTCATTTCTCTGCTGATTCAGAGGAAGATGCGATATCCAAAATAAAGAAGTTGTTAAGCTTCCTCCCCCAGAACAACATGGAAGAGGCTCCCCTGCTTCCCACTTCAGATCCGGCAGGACGCACCGCCGACTATCTCAATTCCGTCATCCCGGACAACCCTAACAAGGCATATGACATGTACGGCGTCATCGCGTCCATAGTCGACGACGGCGACTTCTTCGAAGTCCACCGGAATTTCGCCC
>JAFZBM010000043.1 GCA_017561765.1 Bacteroidales bacterium
CACGGCCCCGGCGGCGCGGGCAATCCTTCATGCTCATATTTTGCGCCCATTCGCACTCTTGCTATTACCAAGGGGCTGGAACTCAAGTACGACGTTTACTTGACCATCGGAACGCTGGAACAGATCCGTTCCCGCTTCAAAGCACTTCACGACCGGTTATAGTCTCTTTCCGGGGTGCAGTATCCCCTATCCGGACTACGGCCTTCGGCCTATCCCTCCCGCAGCGCTCCGCTTGCGGGCCCCTCCCACTCACGGCTGCGTGGGCGCAGACGGTCCGGACAGGGGATACTGCACCCCGGAAAGAGACTATAACCGGTCGTGAAGTTCTTTGAAGCGGGAACGGATCTGCTCCAGCGTTCCGATGGTCAAGTAAACGTCGTACTTGAGTTCCAGCCCCTTGGTAATAGCAAGAGTGCGAATGGGCGCAAAATATGAGCATGAAGGATTGCCTGCGCCGCCGGGGCCGTGCCCGAAGGTGTAATATGTAATCTGAGTAGTGCCGGGAGTATAGACACCAAGCCCATAATCGGAATTGTCAACGTATGCCGACCATTCTTCAGTACGCGTAACATACTGGTTGGTGGCGCCGTCTGAAAGATTCTTGGGAACGGTGTGCGTGACCACATCCCCTGTCCAGGGTTTGGAACCTTTGTAATAAACCAGGGTGCCCAGATCATAGTCGCAGAAAACCGCCGGCATCTCCTGGTGCCTCGCCTTATGGCTCTTTCCGCTGTTGGTGAAGGAATACTGAATGTGTGCGCAGTCGCCTTCGAGCGTGATAACTTCCGTCATGCTGCACTCCGTGAGCAGTTCGCCGGTAGCCCAGTGCATGGGGCATGTGCTTACCGTTATTTTCGAATCGCTTATGCTCTTGCTGGTGATGCTGGCTTTCTTTCCCTGCCATGAACCGCCCTGGACAGGATTCCATCGCCAAGGGTTTCCGTTCCACTTGCTGCCGTCCTCGTCACCGTAGTACGACTGCTGTACGAAGCGTCCCTCGTCGTTGTGATTGAGCAGGTTGTGCTTTTCCGATGCTGTCGAGAAATGGAAGATGGAGCCGCCCCTTTCAAGATCAACACCTATCTGTATCTTGCCGTTGGTAATGTATGATGCATTTTCCATCCCGGCCTCCGGCCACGTGGAGGGCTTCTCTACGACGGGCTTGTCATCCGGCTTCGGATCAACCGGTGCCTCCGGACCCTTGCAAGAAAGGAACAACGTGGAAGAGAGCAAGACCGACAAAGCCACAAAAACAGCTATTCTTTTCATAACTTACAAAGGTAGCAAAAACTTGCATTTTCCGTCAGTGGCTTTGGTGTATTTCCTTTTAGTCGCAATAAGTATGAAGGAGAAAATTCTTATTATAACTATTATGATAATTCATAATATTGTTGTATCTTTGCAAAAAGGTTAAACTATGAAGGTATTGATGAGTCAGGAACTGCTGGAATTATTTCAAGGGAAGCAGAGCAAGAAATATATAGAGGTGGAAAGAAACCCCGAGTTGATGAAAGGGTTCATCAGAGCGGTAAATATTATGACTATAGTTGATAATGTCAATCAGCTGGCAAGATTTAGTTTTTTACATTATGAGCAGCTCAAATACCAATGGTCGGGATACTCCTCTGTCCGTTTGTCAAACAGATATGTACACAGACTCATCTTTACCGAAAGTGACAATGGACTGGAAGTGGACCTCATAAAAATAGACGATACGCATTATGGAAACAAACACTGAAATCAAGTACCTGGCAAATGATTATACTCCAGCATTTCCAGTACATCCTGGAAGTATCCTTGGGGAAGAGTTAAAAGCACGTGGAATAAATCAGAAAAAGTTTGCAGACGCTGTTGGATTACAAGCAACGCATCTAAGCGCTTTGATTCATGGGAAAAGAAATTTTACACCTCCAGTTGCATCCAAGATTGCATCAGGATTAAATGAAATTCCTGCTGAGATTTGGATGAAATTACAGAAACGCTATAATATTGACATTCAGCGGAAATCTGCCCACACATCAAAGCTTGTGTTCGGGTACAATCAAATGAATAATGACATTCAACCCGCATGTTTGGCAGAACCGCAATCACCATTCGGTGGAAAGCTTCAATTAACCTTGACCATCAGAAAATCAGACAAAGCATTGTTGGAAAGCCTTGCCGCACGCATGGGGTGGGATGTGAAACTATGAAATAACGGGAGCAAGCAGACATCATTAATACAGCATGGTTCGTGCTTGCTTAACTACCGGAAACAGCAACCGCAAAAAAAACACCAGACACTTACGGAAACGTAAGTGTCTGATTCTCAATTGTCGGGGTGAAAAGACTCGAACTTTCGACCCTCTGGTCCCAAACCAGATGCGCTAGCCAACTGCGCCACACCCCGAGTGGACTGCAAATTTAACATTTTTTTGCTATTTTTGTGTGATATGAGGAAAATAGCTGTTATCGTTGCCCTTGAGAGCGAGTATGAACTCGTCCGGAAGAGTTTGTCGACTATGCCCGGGGTGAGCTTGAGCCTGTGCGGTATAGGAAAGGTGAATGCCGCCGTGGGTGCAACGTCCATCATCGAGCGCTCAAGGCCCGATGCCATCATTTCCACCGGCGTCGCTGGAGCAGTGGATGCGAGCCTGAAGCCTATGGATGTCATTGTGGCCGAGCGCGTCGCTTATCATGATGTCTGGTGCGGCAGCGGCAACGAATGGGGGCAGGTCCAGGGATTCCCGCTCTATTTCGAGGCGGACAAGGAACTCTACGCAAAGGCAATTGGAATCAGCGTGGACGGTCTTTCATTAAAGGGCGGCCTCCAGATAAGCGGCGACAGGTTCATTACCGCAGACGACTTGCCGGCACTGCGCAAACTCTATCCCGATGCCCTGTCGGTGGATATGGAATCGGGCGCGCTCGCCCAGACCTGCCATCGCTACGGCGTACCGTTCATAAGCTTCCGGGTCATTTCGGACAGCGCCGACGAGGGCTCCTACAATGATTTCTGGACCAAGGCTCCGGAGAATTCCTTCCGTGTGCTCAAGACCTACCTCGACTCTCTGATATGAAAACCATACCGAGCTTTACCATCGATCATCTCCGCCTGCTGCGGGGTATCTATGTCTCACGAAAGGACATGGTGGGCGGCGAGTGCGTCACCACCTTCGACATTAGGATGAAGGAGCCCAACCGGGAACCGGCCCTCAGCCCCGGCGCCATCCATACTATAGAGCATCTGGCCGCCACGTACCTGCGTAACGACCCTCAGTGGGCGGACAGGATAATCTACTGGGGCCCCATGGGTTGCCTTACCGGCAACTATCTGCTCATGCGTGGCGACTTGCAGCCCCGTGACATCCTGCCCTTGATGATAGATACGTTCAAGTTCATTGCTGATTACGACGGCCCCATACCAGGAGCAGCACCGCGCGACTGCGGGAACTGGACGCTCCACGACCTGGCGGCGGCACGCAAAGAGGCCGGCGCTTATGTGGAATTGCTCCGCAGCGCCGGCCCCGAGAATCTGGAATATCCTTCAGCCCCTACAGATTAGGATTCTCCTTCTTCCATTCCGCCACGGGCGGGACGATTCCGAGAGAAACAATCTCATCGCGCATCTTGCAGAGGTGCTCGTATGACGCCTTGAGGTCGGCCATTTCTTCGGCTGTGCCTTCAGGGGCGCTGTAGTGTACGCCGTCGGCATCGATGACGGTGGGCATTGCCATCATGACATTGGTGTAACCCAGTTCGGGAGAGTTGACATAGCAGCCGGCGGGCCAGGTGAACTTGTCACCGCCCATCGCCGCTTCAATCATCTTGACAGCCTGGTATGCGGGGCTCTGGAATGAGCTGCGGCCGCGGAGCTTGATGATGTTGGAGCCGCCCTGTATGGTGGCGTGCTTGATTTCCGCCCAGCGCTCGGGGCTCAACTGCTTGTCGGCGAGAGGGGTGCCGTCGATGAGGGCCTTGCTGGCGAATACCGCCATGGCCTCGCCGTGTCCGCCGAAGGTGCGGGCGTCAGTCACCTTGCACTGCTGCACGCCGAATTCGGCTGCGAGGGCCTCCTGCAGACGGGTGCTGTCAAGGGCGGCAAGCGAGGTGAGCTGGTTGGGCTTGAGGCCGGAGTGGATGAGCGCCGTGAGGGCGGTCACGTCAGCGGGGTTGAAGATGACAACTACGTGCTTGACATCGGGGCAGTATTTGCGGATGTAGTCACCGAATTCGGCAGCGATCTGGCAGTTTCCCTTGAGCAGGTCCTCGCGGGTCATACCCTCCTTGCGGGGAGCGCCGCCGGACGAAACGATGTACTTGGCATCCTTGAATGCGGTCTCGGCGTCCACAGTCCAGGTGACGTTGGCGCCTTCGAAAGCGCAATGGTAAATCTCTTCTGCAACTCCGTGCACACCAGGCTCATAGATATCATAGAGGCAGATGTTGGGAGTGAGACCGAGCATAAGCGCGGTCTGGGCCATGTTGGAGCCGATCATTCCGCCGGCGCCCACGATGGTCAATTTTTCGTTTGTCAAATATTTCATATCCTTATAAAGAGGTTTGGTTCGAATTGCTCACAAAAATACAAAAAAAATGATTACCTTTGCTCCGTTATAACTATTTATGGCACTATATCTACAAAAAGATCTTGATGACGACTATCACTTGCGATTAGGCGTCTGGCAAATCACAGAGACCGAGGCCGAGCTTCGGGCGCTCACAAGCATACCTTCCGACGAACTGGAAGAAATCTCATACATAAAAAGCGAATCCCTCCGCAAGCAGAAGCTTGCCGTCAGGGCGTTGCTCGACGTGATGTTCGAGGAGAAAGTGTACCTCAGCCATCACGATAACGGCAAACCGTACATCGAGAACAACTCCATCAACATCAGCATCACCCATACCGAAAAATACGTAGCCGTCATCCTCAACGACGTTGACGAAGTGGGCATCGACTGCGAGTCCCTCGACCGCGATTTCAGCGCCGTCGAGAAGAAAGCCCTCTCGGAGGAGGAACTGGACGAACTGGACGACGACGCCGACGACCGCCGCACGCAGCTGGCCATCTACTGGTGCGCCAAGGAGGCGGTGTACAAGAAAATGTCGCAGTACAAGGTGGATTTCGCCGAGCAGATTGAAATCGAGGCGGTGCGCCCGCGCAAGGAGGGCGAACTTGACGCCACTTTCATCAACAAAGACGGATACGAGGAAGAGTTGAAGCTCGAGTACATGACCTTCGACCGCCACGTCCTCGTTTGGGTCAGCGGCGATTAATCATCGCAGCCATTTCTCCGGATCTTGTGGTTCCCTGCCTTTCCATAATTGGAAATGCAGTTGCGTGCCGTCGGCATTGACAGCCACGTGCCCCAGCACATCTCCCGTCTTGACCTTGTCGCCGGCCTTGACCGCTACCGATCCCATCTTACAGTAGAAAGTGAAGTATTCCCCGTGCTGAACCAGGACGCACTGGTTGTAGCCCGGCACCACCACTATCTGCTTAACCACTCCATTGAACACGGCCTTGACCGGAGCGTCCTTGTCGACGGCGATGCCCACGCCGTTGTTGAACGGCATTTCCAGTTTGGTGTAGACAGGATGGGGATTGCGTCCGAAATGGCTCACGACACGCCCTTCCGCCGGCCATGGCAGCTTGCCCTTGTTGGATGAGAACTCGTTCGACAGCGCCTGGTCTATCTTGGTGGATGTCTTTTTGCCCCCGGTCTTGCCCTTGCCTTTTCCGCCCCCGTCGCCCATCGCCGCGGCAATCAGACGCTCGATTTCCCGGTTGAGGGCCTCGACTTCCTTGCGCTTGCCTGCCAGCTGGTCCTGGTATTTGCGGCGGTCTTTCTGCAACTGGGCCACCAGCGCCTGGGACTTTTCTTCTTCCTTGCGCAACTTGTTCAGTTCGGAGGCCCTTTCGTCGCGCAGTTTGCGGGCTTCGTTTCGAAGGCTGTCGAGCCTTGCGCGCTCCGCTTTCAGCAGCTCGTGTTCAGCGATGATCCTGCGCCCCTGGGCGTTCATCTGCGTAGAAAGTTGGCGCAGGTAGCCATATCGCCGCATGCCCTGGGCGAGGTTTTCGCTGGCGAGAATATAAAGATACCAGCTGCGTGCGTCGCGGTTCTTGTAGGCGTTGTGGACCAGCTTGCTGTAGTAGAAAGTCATGGTGTCCAGACGTCTGCTAACGGCGTCAATCTGCTTCTGGCAGGCGCGTACGCTGTCTCCTACGGTCATAAGCTCCCGCTCGCTGTCGGAGAGGAGCTCGCGCCGCGCTTCCGACTGGGCGTGCAGCAGGTCAAGTTGCGTGGCGGCGCTGTTGCTGCGCTTGGTTGCCGCCGAGAGCTGCCCCTCCAGAACCTTGATATCCTTTTCCAGGCGCGCCTTGCGGTCGCGGGTGGCCGAGAGGGACTGCGCGGCTGCGGGAAAGACTGCTGCGGAGATCAGCAGGACACAGGCTATGTATCGGAGGGCTCTCATTTCTTCTTGTTTTCAGACAGTGTGCGGTAGTATGTTGCGAGGTCTTTCTCACCCAGTTTCTCGAGTACGAGCGCGTAATGCATAAGGATCACGGCGCTTTCCTTGCCGCCGTAGATCATGGCATGCTTGAAGTAGGGCTTCGCCTCTTTGGCCCTGCCCCGCAGATACAGAATCCATCCGTAGGTGTCAAGGTAGGTGGCGTTGTCGGGCTCTTTCTCGACGGTTATCCGGCTCATCTTCGTGGCCTTGCACAGGCGCTTGCGCTGCTCGCTCAGGTAGTAGGCGTAGTTGTTCAGCACCGGGCAGTACTCAGGGTCAATTTTCAGGGCCTCCTCATAGGATTTGTAAGCCTTGCGCGTCTCGCCCATGGCATGGTAGCAGTCGCCGATGATGGACAGGCATGTCAGCTGCTGGTCCTTGTCGTCCGGTTGCAGGGCCATTAGTGTGCGGCACTCTTCGATTGCCGTTCGGTTGTCGTCCCTGGTGGCCGCTATCTGCATGCGCAGGGTGTGTGCATGCACGCTGGTGGGTTCCGCTTCGGTGTAGAACAGCATGAGGGAATCCATCTGCGGCAGTATGGCGTTGAATGTGCGGGAATCGAAACCGCCGAGGGCCGCCGTGAGCGTCTGGAACTTCTGGTCGTCGTCAATATACTTGTCGGCCACCAGGTCCTTAAGAACCCCGAAAAAGGAGGTGTAGTCGCGTTTCAGGCGGTAGGCGTCGGCCATCAGGGCCAGTGTGTAAGAGTTTCGGAATCGCTCCGGCTTGCGTTCGGCGAGCGTGCGGTATAAATCTCCGGCGGCGGAGGGCTCGCCCATATAGATATAAAGGTTGGCCAGTGTTTCCAGATACCAGTCGTTGCCCGGATCGAGCCCGGAAGCGGCCTTTATATGTTCCGCCGCGCCCTTCAGGTCGCCCCTGGAGTAGCGGCAGATACCCATGTAATAGCGTATGGCGTCGTTTGCCGGAGAAATATTTTTCAGTGAATCCAGTATGACGAAAGCCACGTCGGGCTGGCCTTCTTCGATGCACATAACTGCGTCAAGGAATGCGTTTTCCACATCCGGGACGTCGTTTTGCAACTCCTGCGCGGACAAGTGAAGCAGGGGGCAGACGAGCATCAGACAAAGCAGGACTTTCTTCATACAATTACAAAAGTATTGAATTTTTGTCTATTTTCGCATAATCATTTGCGGTTTTGAGATTTTTTGAGCCCGATGCAACTTTTTAAGGATAACTCGCATCTTAATACTTGGACGATTGAAAAAGCCAAGGACGGCGACAGACGTGCACAAAAAACCATCTATGATTTCCTGTCCGAAAAAATGTTCGCAGTATGCCTGCGCTACATGGGAGAAAGGGAAGTCGCGGAAGATGTTCTGCAGGACGGATTTGTGACGCTGTTCGCCAAACTTGACACCTACACGGGGGACGGTTCCTTTGAAGGGTGGGCGAGGAAGATCTTTGTCAATACGGCCCTGATGAGCCTGCGCAAGAACGATGTCCTTAAGGAAAGTGAGGATGTGGAGCAGGCCCGCAGCTTGTCAAGCGAGGCTCCGTCGGCGGTCCAGGACTTGGGCTACAAGGAACTCTGCGCCATGATTTCGGAACTCCCGGCAGGCTTCAGGACGGTGTTCAATATGTTCGTGATCGAAGGATATGCCCACAACGAGATTGCCCGTATCCTCGGAATATCCGAAGGCACGTCCCGTTCGCAGTTATTGCGCGCCAGGGCACTGCTGCAGGCAAAAATTTTGGAAAGACAGAAAAAAGAAAGATAAGATGCAAGACAATTGGCAAGACTTCGACCGGCACATACAGTCGGTGATGCACGACGCCGGGGAGCGTGTTCCCCGACGCGTGTGGAAGGCCGTGTCTGCACGTCTTGATTCAGCCGCCGCCCCGGTTGCATGGTGGAAGTGGGCCGTTCCAGCCTTCGTCGCCGCAGCCCTGGCGGCCGGATTGTTCTTTGCCGGCACCCGCAACTCAGGTTCGGGCCGTCCGGATGAAATACAGATAATCGCCGACTCCGGTACAACTCCGGAACAGGCTGCTTCTTCCTTGCTTGCAGATCTTCTTCCTGAAGATGTTCCGGCATCGGTTTCCGGCACCTCCGGTGCTGCCGGGACTGTACGGCGCCATTCGCCGTCCGGCACTTCCGTGCCCGCGGATATTTCCGGCGTAAAGCCTGATGATGAAGCCAGCGGCGTGGAAGCTGACGGCGGAAAGCAGGATGTCACGAATCCTTACGTTGACGGCGAGCAGCAGCAAGGCAGGAACGATAATGAGAATCAGGACAATTCCGGAGAATGGGCCCGCATCATGCAGGAAGACAATATCCGGAAAGGCACGACAATGGATATGAGCGGCCTTTATGCCCGTGGCGGCGTGGGCGGCAACGACTCCAATATATCATACGGGGGCAACGGCATCAGCCGCATGGCGCCCGGTGCAGGCTCTCCCGATGCCGGAATCACCGAGTCAGGCCCATCGTCGTACGGAGTACCGTTCACAATTGGCCTGGGTGCGCGTTTCCATGTGGCTGACAAACTCTCTTTCGGCACCGGTCTGGACTACTCCATGCTCACGCGTTCCTTCAAGGGAACCTACAGCGGAGCGGCGGCAAGCGCCTATGAGGGCACGATTTACCACACCGTTCATTATATCGGCGTACCTTTGAACGTCTATTACGACCTTCTCTCCACAAGGGACGGACTGATGAATGTCTATACATGGGGCGGCGGCTCTGCCGACTACTGCATAGCCAACAGCTACCGTCTGATGAGCACTCCCGCAAGCGTGGTGCCCGACAAGGCCGGCGGCTTCCAGTTCTCGGCGGCTCTCGGTATGGGGCTGGAATTCAAACTGTCGGACAAACTGGGGCTGTACTTGGACCCGGCCGTACGATACTATTTCCATTCCCCCGGGCAACCGAAGTCGGTTCGGACGGACAAACCGTTCATGTTCAACTTCGACGCAGGTTTGAGGTTCAATTTCTAAGAGGGTGACCAAAAGGTCATCCTCCTTTATTACCGTCCAGGGGGCTCTTGGCCAGATTCATCCACATAAAAGGCCTTCTACGTGGACGAAGTGAACATTTTGATCAATTTATCCACTAAAACGGTCCTATTTGTGGACACTTTTTGTATCTTTCGGAAAAGAACTTTCCGATGACAAAGATTCTCCCCCGATTCCTCCCTGCCATTATGGCTACGGCGCTGTTGCTGTTATCCTTCGCCCCGCCGCTCATGGCCCAGACGGAAGTGTCATACCAGCGCGGAGCCACACAGCTGGAGGACGTCCTTCCGCCGTCGCCGGAGGCGTCCTCGCGGGTGAAGTACTCCGACGTCCCGTTCACGCACAGCACGGGGGCTGCGGAGTACAGCGTTCCGATATGGGAGCTGAAGGGCCGCCGCCTTACGATCCCGATCAGCCTGGACTACTGCAGCAACGGCATCAGGATGGACGAGATTGCGGGGGTGGCGGGCCTGGGCTGGACGCTGAACGCTGGAGGGTGCATAACCCGGGAAGTGGTTTACATGCCGGACGAGTTCACGGACGGGGACTTCTGCTACTCGTGGCCCTCGTCGCAGCTGCTTGCGCAGCTGCTGGACAGCACGTCGAACGACGCCACTCTGTCGTTCCTGACTCAGGTGCTGTGGAACCGTGTTGACACCAACTCGGACCGTTACAGCTACAGCGTGATGGGGCTGAAGGGCAGCTTCATCCTCGACCCGTCGGGGAACGTGGTCCAGCTCCAGGGCGACGGGGTGCTCATCGGCTACACCACCGGAGGCGACGGGGAGAAGACCTTCGTGATGACGGGCCCGGACGGGACCGTCTATACGTTCGGCATCTGCGAGAGGGGCACGCGGCAGGACCAGTCGCGCGACGACTCCATCACGGCGGGTCAGCATGTGGACTGGAGCGCCTCCACGGCGTGGTACCTCACGCAGGTGACCTCCCGTGACGGCACGGAGAGCGCCACGTTCTCCTACTCGGACACCCTGTCATGGAACCGCAGCACGCGCTCGGTCACCCGCAGCATAAGCAAGACCCCCACGTACAACTCCAGCGGCTTCGACGAGAGCAGCTCGGTGAGCGTCGGAGAGGTCAAGTCGCGGCACGCCGTCCGCGTGCTGACCGGCATCAGCCTGTCCGGCTTCACGGCCACGTTCGGCTACGGGACGGTGACGTCCCACTCTAACCACTCGGTGGTGACCGGCACGGACTCGGACAACTACCCCAGGCGCCTCTCCAGCATCACCGTCACGAACCCGTCCGGCACCCAGCTCGTCCGCGCCGAGACGTCCACGGGCGCCCAGCAGCACGACGGCAGGATAGTTCTCAACGGAATCAACCTCTACCGCTCGGGGACCCTCGACGACCGCTGGACGTTCACCTACAGGACGGCGGGGCACACGGTGTCGCGCTACTCCCAGGACTGGTTCGGCTACTTCAACGGCGAGAACGGCGACTGGATCACCTCCCATCCGGGAGCGAGCGGCGCGGGACGCACCGACCTGTGCCCTTACGAGGTCTATCAGGACTTCGGCTACAACATACGCCTCAGGTACGGCGCCCCCGACCCGGCGGAGGCAAGCTACATGATGCTCACGGAGGCGAACCACGACGGTGCCCGCACCGCGTGGAGCTACGAGGGCTGCGCCACCGGGGGCACGGTCAGCATGAACGGAGGCACCGTCGCCGTCAGCGCCGGGGTGCGGGTGAAGGATATCCGCGTCTATGACGGGAACACCCTCAAGCGCGTACGCTCCTTCAGCTATTCGTCCCCGGCGGCCAGCACCTCCGCCCTCCCGCTGCAGGAGGTGTACCTCAGGACGTCGGCCCGCATCGTCGACACCACCCCTCCGGAAGGCCTTCCCGACACCGGCACCGGCTGGACGTTCACCCTTCACGAGACGCCGGTCACCGACGGGCTGTCCCTGCAGTCGGCGCGGGTGTGGTACGGATCCGTTACGGAGGACGTATCGGCCGGCGGCAGCGCCTGCGGCAACCGGACGACGTACACCTACGACACGTCCCCGGCGGTGAACGGCACCTACAACACCCTCGCCCGCTTCCCATCGTCGTGGGAGGATGAGTACGACACCGCCGCCCCGGGCATATACCCCTTCGACGGAGTGCAGTCGGAGTACCGATACGACGGAGCTTCCGAGCCCGCCCGACAGATATGCAAGGAAACGTACCGCCGAAACCCTCCGGGTACTTCCGGTTCCCTCGTGGAGGAGGAGCTGACGGAATACAACTCCTTCACCTCGTCCCAGGTCCTGACGGGCTACAAGGCCGTGCAGGTGATGCATCCCCTGTACGCCGGCCAGATAAGCGTGCAGGACATCCAGCACTATCCGCTGTACAGCAGGACGAGCCTTGGCGCCGCGCCCTCGAGGGTGACCCGCACCGGCATCCACCCGTCGGGCACCGACACCCTGAAGGTGGAGTACGGCTACTGCGCCCGTTCGTCGTTCACCGTCCCCGTGCGGAGGTCCGTGACGACCGTCCGCTCGTCGGACGCGGTCCGGCAAGTCTACCTGACCTATCCCGACACATGGCTGCCGAGCCAGCAGCCGTCGTGGGCGGCCGCCCTGTCATCGGCGCACGCCCTGAGCGAACCGGTGAGCCGCGAATGGGTCATCACGTCCACCACGGCGGACTACGCCGGCGGCGGCCCCCTGCGCTCCTTCGACCCGTCCCTGCCCCCGGGAGCCAAGAAGGACAGGATAGAGATGGTGACGGAGTACTCCTACTTCTCGGGCCACCTGATGCCGTCGCGCAGGGTAGAGTACGTGAACGGAGCGGAGTCGTGGACAGAGGAGATACTCTCGCGGGACGTCCTCGGCAACCCGGCGTCGGTGAAGGAGAAGGGCCGCCCGGTGACGTCGGTGGCGTGGAGCTACAACGGCCTCCATCCGGTGGCGGTCGTCGAGGGTGCATCCTACCCGTCGCTTGTCTCGGCCCTCGGGGGGCAGAGCGCGGTCAACTCGCTGACCCAGGCGTCCTCCCCGGGCTCGTCGCAGCTGCAGACCCTCAACGGCCTGCGGACCGCCTCGCAGACGTCCTCCTCGCTCGTCACTACGCTGACCTACACCCCGGGAGTGGGGCTGCTCTCCCGGACCGACCCGGCCGGGATAAAGACATCCTACACCTATGACAACGGCGGACGCCTCGCAAGCGTGAAGAACACCCAGGGCCAGACCACGGACGAATACAGCTACAGTCTCCTCAACGGCGGCAACAACCGCCTGAGCGCCACGCACTACACATACCGGAGCGCGAACAAGGGCAGCTCCTCGCGCGACGTGGTGTGGTGGAACACCCTCGGGCTGCGCCTGGAGGAGATAGCCGTCGGCGCGTCCGGGACGGGCGGGCAGGACCTGGTGACCGCCTACGAGTCGGACTACATGCTGCACGACGACGTGCGGACGTGGAAGGCCTATCCG
>JAFZBM010000044.1 GCA_017561765.1 Bacteroidales bacterium
ACTACGCCAGGTTCCGTGATATTTTCCGTCACGAGAAGGGCTTTAAGCTGGTTTGAGAATAGAGTACCCATCATTGTATGGCTTTAAACACAATTTCATCGATTTGCAACTCTTCTACGGCGATGCAGAGTTTAAGAGAACGACGGCTTTCCCTGTCGATGTGATACTCTTCAGAAATGGAGTAGCAAATACCGTTTTCGAAGAGCACCTCTTTCCACTCCGGCGACTGGTTTTGCGCGTTGGCCGGGAGCTCTATCAGGATGCGGCCACTCATCATGGAATGACCCAGATACCACTCCACGAGATTGAGATCATCCTTGCCTGGAGTTACTACCGTCAGCTCAAGATGTTCGCAGCGGGCCGACCTGTCGGGCCTGGCTTCATTGTGACGGCGAAGGACCCGGCACTTGAAATCGCTCACCAAGTACTCGCGGGAATAGCGGCGAAAATCGTTGTCGCCGAACTGTAATCGTGCTGTTAGTGACATCGTCGTATTTTAACAGGGAAGTCAGCCGGTTATCCCGGCTGACTTATAAACCCCTAATTATTAATTGATTATTTCCAAGGATTCTCGTAAGCGACAGGGCCGTTCTCCAGCTTCTGGCAAACGATCTCTATCTCTTCGAAATGCTCCTGGCCGTCTTCCCACTTCTCTTTGTAGTGGATACAATAGCAATTGGTTCCCTTGAGTTCCTTCATGGTGGAGCCGTCAACAGTGTTGTAATAGGTCACCGTGAAATCGCGGGGATCGTTGGGTGCGAGCATCCACTGGAGGAGCTGGTTGTTGCCGTCGTTCATCGCCTTGACACGGACGGTAACCTTACCGCCGCGGGGGATACCGGAAATCTGGCCTTCACGGTCCGTAGCCTGGTTGAACTTGTAGTCTATCATCAGGACTTCGCGCTCTTCAAAATCCTTTACGGCTAACTGTACGGGAGTTACATTCTCTGCCATAATTTTTCTTCTTTTAAAGTTTCACTTGTTCCGATGAATTAAGCCCAGTCGTTTTCATAAACTACGGAGCCGAACTCGATCTTCTTGCAGGTAATGGTGATAAGCTCGAAGTGGCCCATTTTGTCTTCCCACTTCTCTTCAAAGTCAACGCAGTAACCATTGGTAAACTTGATTTCCTTCATCGCTTTACCGGTCTTGGTCTCGAGGAACTCGATACTGCCGTTCTTGGGGAGATTACGCTCGCACATCCAGGCCAGAAGGTCCGGGGTGCCGTCGTTCAGAGCTTTCACGCGGACGATGATCTTGCCGCCGCGGGGAATACCGGCCATCTGACCTTCTACGTCGGTGGCCTGGTCGAACTCATAGGTTACCATCAAGACCTCACGGTCCTTGTAACCATCAATTTTCATTGATACGGGAGTCTTTGCCATAAATGATTAGTATTTAAGGGAATAAAGGATGTTACGATGGATTATGCGCCTGCGAGAGTGGCGTTCTTGTCCTTCTTGTCGGCCGCGACCTTGATGACAAAGTTCTTGGCAGCATAGAAAGGAGTCAGGGTAATGTCGCAGGTAATCTGCTTTGTGACGGGATCCTGGCGGGGTTCGCCGATCTCGTAGTTCTGGAACAGGTTGCCATAGCCCTTGTACATATTCAGGAACTCCTGGATCTTGGCCTTCAGGTTCTTGGGGCTGTTGTAAGGATCCCAGTTCTCGAGAGCCACTTCATGCACATAGTTCATGAGCACTTTCTTGACCCAGTCGAACACGCGTACGATAGGATATTCCTTCATCGCATCCAGGTCGCCGTTGTAAAGGGTGGTGTTGTTGAAAGCCATCACGCGGCCCTCGCTGTACACCATGGGGATAACCTGATTGTCCATGAGAGCGGCGATTTCCGACTTCAGGAGATCGCTCTTAACGCCCTTGACGCCGTCGAGAGTACCATACTTCTTGCCACCGGCACCCTGGGCCATGTTGGCTGTCTCGTCATAGAGCTTGCCGCAAAGGGCTGCGGAAGGGGCGATAAAGAAGGCCTTGGAATCCTCTTCGTCGGCCGACATCTTCTCGGCTTCGCGTCCGACAATCCAGTTGGCGGTCATAACCACGTTCATCAGTTCCTGGTCGCTGTCGCGATAGCCCTCGGTATTGGCCTGCAGGTCATCGAAGGAATACTCGTCGGCATGGTCGGTAATGAGGAGCACTTTGTACTTGAATGCCATCTTGGCCCACCTGAGCAGGTCAACCTTGTCGTTGAACACGGCACCAGGAACGCACACAAGGCTGTAGGCGTCTTTCAGGCTCAGACGGTCGAAACCGTTGCGCAAGACTTCCTCCACCTCCTCGGCAAATCCGGAGTCGGCATCGGCAATATCTTCCTTCAGCACATTGATGATACGGAGGTTCTTTACCTTGTCCGTACCGCAAGTCTTGAAGAAGGAGTCGAGTTCACGATAGCTGCGCTCAAGATTCTGGGTTGCATAAAGAGCGTCGGTAATACCCTGCTGCAGCACCTTGGTGCTCTTCTCTTCCTTCTGCTTGCAAGCGTCGGCGAATGCGGTGGCGCTGTCAAGACCTTCCTGGTCAAGCAGTTCCAGCCATCCCTTGAGGTCACGCTTGAGCATCTCGCGCTTGTCGAGGAAGCGCTTGTCGGTAAGGAATACATTCTTTTGAGCCTTGCGGGCGGGGTTCATATTATCCGCATCGGGCATAAAGGCGCGCACGGCGTTAAAGCCTCCGAAAGATGATAACAACTCTTTCTTGACTTCTTTTTCCTGCTGCCCGGCACCGGCCTGTTGTTCAACGGCCTGGGCTTTCTTCATTTCAGTTTCTGCCATAATATATCAATTATTACTTTTGATTAAACTATTTGGCGCCTTCGAGTTCATCGAGCATAGCCTGCAGCATTTCCTTCAACTCGGCACGGGAGCCGGCGTCCTTGAGGATTTCGCGCAGTTTGCGGTTCTGCTCAATGCTCTTGCGGATCTTGGCGTTGGTGTCGATGTCTTCCTTGACGCCGGACAGGAACTGGCTGTTCTGTACAAGCTTGCCTTTGCCGCCCTGGGCCTCGAAATCACGCAGTTCGCCGAATTTGAGGGTCTCCTCGACCGCACCGCCGTCGGCGTCGGTGAATGTCACGTCCACCTTGGGTTTAAAGTGTGCGAATGCATCGCCTATGTTCTGGATATCCTCCACGAACTCAGGATTGCCGGCGTCAACGTCGGTAGTGTACTGATCGATCATCAGGGTCTTGTTCTGGTCGATCAAGCTTACTTTCGCACTGGACTCCTCATCGGGAGCCATAGAGATAAAGTTCTCTTTCATTGCCATAACTGTAATGTTTTAAAGTGAATAAATATATGATTCGATTATTTTTCGCCGTTGATTACGAAAACCGGATTGCCTTCCCCGTCAACCTGTACTTCGATATTGTCGCCGGGCTTCACCTTGCCGGCTATAAGCATCTTGGAAATGGGATGACGAAGTTCCTTGCGGATGATACCGAGGATGGGACGGGCGCCATACTGCTGGTTGTAGCCGCGCAGCGAGATGGCCTGACGGGCCTCCGGAGTGAGCGTAAGTGATATATTCTGCTCTTTCAGGAGTTTCAGCAATCCCTTCATGTGGATGTCGAAGATCAGCGAAACAGTCTTGTCGGTAATAGGCGAGAACGGGACTATCTCGGTGAGGCGGGCCAGGAATTCCGGGCGGAAATAGCCCTGCATGATGTCCATCAGCTCGTTGTTCTCGGGAATCACGCCGCTGTTGAATTTATCGACTATGGCCTTGGCTCCGATGTTGGATGTGAATAGTATGAGAGCATTGGAGAAATCTCCCACGCGCCCGAGGCGGTCGTGGAGCTTGCCCTCGTCCAGTATCTGGAGGAAGAGGTCGAACACCGACTTGTGGGCCTTCTCGATCTCGTCGAAGAGCACCACGCTGTAAGGCTTCTGGCGGATCTTGTTCACAAGAAGACCGCCTTCTTCATAGCCCACGTATCCCGGAGGCGCACCATAGAGCAGGGCCACGGAGTGCTCTTCCTTGAATTCGGACATGTCGAAGCGCAGCAGCGAGCTCTCGTCGCCGAACAGGAACTCGGCCAGGGCCTTGGACAACTCGGTCTTACCGGTACCGGTGGGGCCGAGGAAGAAGAACGAACCCATGGGCTGGCCTTTCTTGTTTAGGCCGGAGCGGGCTTCGAACACAGCGTCGAGTACTTTCTTCACGGCATGGTCCTGTCCGACCACTCTCTTTTTGAGTATCTCCTCGCCGCCGAGAAGGCGTTCGCGCTCTTCCGTCTGAACCTTGCCCAGGGGAATACCGGTCTGCTTGGCCACGACGGCGCTGAGATCGGCAGTTGAAAGTTCTGTATGATGCAATTCCTCCGCCCCGAGGTCATTGTCCACCTTGACGTGCGACATGGTGCGGTCGATAAGGTCGATAGCCGAAGCGGGCAGCGACTTCTCGGTGAGATAGCGCTTGGCCAGACGTATTGCGTCGCCCATCACCTCTTCGTTAGCGGTAAGACCGTGATATTGCTCATAAGAAGGCATGATGCCCTTCAAGATTTCCATCGTCTGGTCGACGGTCGGTTCGTCGATGCTTATCCGCTCCAGATTCGACACCATCTCCTTGTCAGTTTCGATATTCTTTGTGAAACCGTCTATGCTGGAGGTGGCGAGCAACTGCAGACGGCCCTTGCTCAATTCGTTTTTCAATATGGTGGAAGTGCCGTAAAGCGAGCCCTGCTTGTCGAAGAGCTTATCTACGCTTTCAATTATAAGGACCGCATTGGGAAGAGCCTCGACCTCGTCTATGACGTTCTTGAAACGGTCCTCCACCTCGCCTTTGTATTGTGCATCGCCGCCCAGGGCAGCGGTATCAAGTTCATAGGCCACGGCGCCGCTCAGGAAGCCGGGCACCTTGTCCTCGGCCAGCTCACGCACGAAACCGTTGACCAATGAAGTTTTACCCACGCCCGACTCTCCGGTAATCAAGAGATTGGCCTTTGTCTTGCGGCCCAGAATCTCGTAGATGACAGCAATCTCATTTTCGAAGCCCACTACATTGTCGAGTTTGCCGGCACGGGCTACGGCGGTCTTGTCAAGGCAGTATTTTGCAAGCATCCCCTTGCCGGACCCCGGAACGTTCTTGTGCAATTCCGCGCCCCCCATGTAAGGAGCCTCCACATTGGTGCCGCCACCCATCTTCGCGCTTATGTCGGAAGGCGTGAGCGGCAGAGTCTTCAATTGGTCGAAAGTGAAGCCGACACCGGGAGTTACAAGGGCTGCGAGCACGCAAACGTCGGTACATTCGTCAAGTCCGAACTTGACCTTGTAGTTTTCCGCCTCATCCATTACGGCCTCCGACTCACTGCTGTAGTCAAGGTCGCGCATGGGACGG
>JAFZBM010000045.1 GCA_017561765.1 Bacteroidales bacterium
ATGGCCCGCAGCGCCGGTACTTCCGCACAGCTCGCAGCCCGCGAAGGCAACCACGCAGTCCTGCGTCTGCCCTCCGGCGAGACCCGCATGGTTCTCGTGAGCTGCCGCGCCACCGTCGGTACCGTATCCAACACCGACCACAACCTGGAATCCCACGGAAAGGCAGGACGCCGCCGCTGGCTCGGCAAGCGCCCCCACAACCGCGGTGTTGTGATGAACCCTCACGATCACCCTATGGGAGGTGGTGAAGGACGTGCATCCGGCGGACATCCCCGTTCGCGCAAGGGCTTGCCTGCAAAGGGTTACAAGACCCGCAACCCCAAGGCTGCGTCCAACAAGTTCATCATTGAGAGAAGAAAGAAATAACGGAATAACACTTAATAGATTATGAGTCGTTCTTTAAGAAAAGGTCCCTATATCCAGGAAGCCCTGGAGAAGAGAGTTCTTGCTATGAATGATGGTAGCAAGAAGAAAGAGGTGGTCAAGACCTGGTCCCGCGCCAGCATGATCTCCCCGGACTTCATCGGCCATACTATCGCCGTTCATAATGGAAACAAGTTTATTCCTGTTTACGTTACTGAGCAGATGGTCGGCCACAAGCTCGGAGAGTTTGCCCCCACCCGCACATTCAAAGGTCATTCAGGTAACAATAAGAAGTAATCACTATGGGAAAGCGTAAAAGACTTATGGCCGAAGGCCTCAAGGAGGCCAAGAAGGTTACAGCTGTTGCCAAGCTGAATGACGTCCCCACTTCCCCCCGCAAGATGCGTCTGGTAGCAGACACCATCCGCGGCAAGGAGGTGAACCTCGCCCTCGACCTGCTGAAATTCAGCAAGAGGGAGGCATCCATAAAGCTGGAGAAGCTCCTCCGCAGCGCCATTGCCAACTGGGAAGCAAAGAACCAGGACAAGGCCAAGGAGCTCGACAACGGCAACGTGTATGTCAAGACTATCATGGTAGGTGAAGGTCGTACCTTGAAGCGCATCCGTCCGTGCCCTCAGGGCCGTGCGGGCCGCATCCGCAAGCGCTCCAACCACGTGACCGTGATCCTCGATGTAAAACAACCAGTGGAGAATAATTAATATGGGACAGAAAACTAACCCTATCAGCAACAGAATCGGTATCACCCGTGGTTGGGACTCCAACTGGTGTGGTGGCAACTACGCAGAGAAAATCGCTGAGGATTACAAGATCCGCGAGTATCTCGGCAACCGCCTTGCCAAGGCCAGCCTCAGCAAGATCGTCATCGAGCGCACGCTGAAGCTCATCACCGTGACCATCTATGCCGCACGCCCCGGTTTCATCATCGGCAAGGGCGGCCAGGAGGTCGACAAGCTCAAGGAAGAGTTGAAGAAAGTCACCAGCAAAGACATTCAGATCAACATCTACGAGGTCAAGCGCCCCGAGGTTGACGCCCACATTGTGGCGGACTCCATCGCCCGTCAGATCGAAGGCCGCGTCAGCTATCGCCGCGCCATCAAGATGGCCATCGCCAACACCATGAGGGTTGGTGCAGAGGGCATCAAGATTCAGATTGCAGGTCGCGTGGGCGGCGCCGAAATGGCCCGCAGCGAGATGTTCAAAGAGGGCCGCACCCCTTTGCACACCTTCCGCGCCGACATCGACTATGCTCTGGCAGTTGCCAACACCAAGGTTGGTACCCTCGGCATCAAGGTTTGGATCTGCAACGGTGAGAAGTACGGTCGTCAGGACCTTACTCCCGCAGCCATCGCAGCAGCCAACGCTCAGGCCGCAGGAGCACGTGGCGGAGACCGCAGAGGCGACCGCCGCGGACGCGGAGACCGCAGGGGCGGCCGTCGCGAAGAGAGGAAGTAATTCTAACTGAATCTTTAATAATCAATCGGGGGCGCTTGCAACAGCGTCCCCGATTTTTATTATATTTGCAAAGCTTCTAATTATTGCTGATATGAGAAATTTCTTGTTATTTGCCTTTGCCTTCATTATGGCGGCGGGCTGCACGGACATGATGGGCGTCGACGAGACCCAGAGGGAATGGAAAGTGGAAGACAATTCCATGACCTGGGGACTGCATGAGTACACTATAAGCGGGTCTATTCCCGCCCTGGAGTATGACAAGGACGGGGTGCTCCTTTCTCCCCTTCCAAAGGCTCCCACCGCATGGGTGACCTTCACCTTCAACCCGGAGGGCTACAACGAGTTTTCAACCGTTTACAAGGAATTCCTGGGCAAGTCAAAGGCCGGCGCCGCCGCGATGATCCCGATGGCCATGGAACTCTACGGCCGCAACCGTTCCACCGGCGAGAAATGTCTCAAGCTTCTCTTCGGCACATCCTCCAACGCGGAACCGATAATACGTGAACTTGATTCCAAGATGTACCGCTCATCGTACTCTCCGGCCAACGACCAGTATGTGCAGCGCTACCTGCCGGCAGCACTGCTCAAGGGAGCCAGGGCCGAAAATGCCTACTCCCCCTATGAACCCTACACTGTGCAAATGCTGGCAAGCGCCACGCGCGACCAGCAGGGATATGAATTCCTGAACATCTTCTCCGAGGCATGGGACACCAACCTGCGGGGCGTGGAGCTCAAAAAGAGCGGAGATTATTATATCGTTACCAACTGCCCTTCCTGCTACTCCCAGTGCAAGGTAATCATCGGAGAGTGGGCAGGACTGCTTTAGTTTTCCGGTTTAGACGGATCGAAGGGGCGGGGTCGCTGGAACACCCGCTCCTCTTTTAGTGTTCCCCCGGCAGAATAGATACGCACGGTAACAGGGGTCTTGGCCGACGAGGTCTTTGCCACGTACATGTGGTACGTATTGTCCCTGGATCCCTTCGTGCTGTGCTTGTAGGGGTTCATCACCCTGGGCAGTTCGTATGCGAAATTCTTGACCGGATCTTCATACCGCGTGGCTTCCACCTTCAGCTTGCGGCCCTTCTCGTACATCTCCACCCAGTCGCCGGGCTCCCATCCCCAGTAGTTGACGAACACATGGTTGCGCCATTTCTTCTTGCCGTAGTCAAGACGGGTGTCGGGGAACAGTTCCTGCTGCTTCTTGATCCCTTCGCTCTCACGGTAGGCCTCCCCCACTGAATTCATATCATAGAAACGGTAGTATTTCTCACCGTACTGATAGGTCTCCAGGCGGTATGACGGCTCCTTGCCGGAAGCGAATTCGCCCACCCAGATGCCTGCGTCGGAGCCCTCCGAACTGTACAGGGGCCAGTCCGCGGGGGTGGTCCACATTATGCCGGAAGTTGCGGGCAGCGAACGCTGGTGAAGGCGCGGGAAGTCGAGATGGTCGCATATATCGTTGCGATGGATATGCCCGGAAAAAATGGTCACGTCGTGCGTGAACGATGCACAGAGCCCGGACAGGCGCTCAAGCTGGGCGCGCGACATCAGCAGTCCGCTGTCGCGTCCGGAGAACAGCGCAGGAGCATGAGTGCAGATGAAGATGCGGCTGTCATCGTCGACCAGCGAAAGGTCCTGCTCGAGCCATGCGAACTGGGCGTCGGTGAGCTTGCTGTCGTACGAACGGTCGCCCGCCACTCCGGGAGCCTTCTTTCCCTTGCCTTCCACGTTGATATACACTATGTTGTCAAGGAAAATCCAGTGGTCGTCACCTATATTTACCGAGTACTGTCCCGGACCCCAGCAGTCACGTTCGCGCCAGCCGGCACGCCGGTCCACATCTGCGCCGACTATCGACGGGTCGTGGTCATGGTTGCCCATTATGGTGTACATCGGGGTGGGATAGCAGAGGTCCTGCAGAAGACGCAGGCCGTCGGACTCGTTGAAATTGAACTCTCCCCAATAGATATCATGGGTGGTATCGCCCAGATTCACCGTATAGACATGCCCGCGGGCGCTCGCCGCTTCGCTGCGGATAAGGGGCATGACCTCGCTGCGGAAGCGTTTGAGATCCTGCCGCGAGGGGTCGTTGGAGAGGTGCATGTCGGCGAGGAAAAGCACGGTGTAGCGGCTCTGGTTCTGCTTTTCGAGCACGAAGTCATGTATTTCCTCCTGGTCGGCGGGAAGATACAGCGGCTGCCAGAAGCCGGGGCGCAGGCCATCGATCGTGCGGACTATGTAGCCGGAAGGGGTGATGACGAAGACAGAGCCTCCGGACTTGTCGGAGTCGATGGTGTACCGGCCGTCACGGTCGGTCAGGACTATGGTGACGCCGTCGGAGACCGCCACTCCGTTCATGGGCTGGCTGCCGCAGATGACGCGTCCGCTGATATTGCCGGCCAAGGCCGAAGTCCAGCCTACCAGCGCCAGCAATGCTATGATTATCAGTCGTTTCATGCTACCATAATCTATTTCAAAGATGCCTTGGGCTTGCCGAGCATACAGACCAGAGTGGAAACGAGACCGCCGATGGGGCACCACCAGCTCCAGGCTATGTAGCTGCGGCCGAAGAATTCTTTCTGGAACATCAGGGGAATAATGATGAGAGCGCCGACCACTAGTGCCGCCACAACGCTGCGGGCATTGCCCCGTTTGGTGAAAATGGCGGTGAGGAATACGCCTATCATGCCGGCGTAAGCGAAGCACATGATGCCGGTGGCGAAGTCAACCAGGTTCAGGCCGCTGCTCTGCTGCATCACGCAGGTCACGATGGCGAAGCCGGTGAGCATCATTCCCATAAGTCCCACCATCCAGCGTGAGGAAGCAATCTGGTCCTTGTCGCTCCTGACAGCCTTGCCGCGCCTCTCGCGAAGCGGCAGGTAGAGGTCGGCCACGAAGCTGGAGGCCATGGAGTTGATGGCGGAGTTGAAACTGGAGAGCGCCGCGGCGAGCAGTCCGGTTATCATTAGGCCGCGCACACCAATGGGAATGTGATTCTTGATGTACTGGGGGAACACGTCGCGGGCGTCGCTGAAGAAGGCGGCACTCAGCGCTCCGTCTGCCTGCGGATCATGTATGTACTTGACATAGAGCAGTAAACCTATGCTCAGAAAGATGAGCACGACGGGCAGGGCAAGGAGCTGGGAGGCCACGAGCGAGCGGCCCGCCTTGCCAACGTCCTTGCAGGCAAGCTGGCGCTGCACGAACTCCTGGTCGGTGGTGTACTGGGCAATCTTGAAGAACGCCACGCCTATGAGGCCGCCCAGGATAGTGTACGGCTTGCTGAAGTCAATGCTGGGATCGAACATCTGCACCTTCCTGCCGGGCACCCATCCGTTGAGCGTTCCGTCAGCGGCAAGTCCGGGGGCCACTCCCGCTGCGGCCGGCGACTTGACCATGCCGTTGGTGGTCAGCGTTTCCCAGACCTCCTTGAAGCTGATGCCGCCCAGGTCGCAGGCGACAAGCACCAGACCCACTACGCCTGTGAAAATCATCAGCAATGTCTGGAAAGTATCGATGTACAGCAGTCCCTTGATTCCTCCCATCATAGTATAAAATGTCGATACTATGCCGAGGATGATGATGCTCCACACCATGAACTGGAACTGAATGCTGCCGAAGGCGATGACGCTTATGGCGATAGCGGCGATGAAAAGGCGGCTGCCGCTGGTGAGCAGCTGGCCGATGAGGAACATGACCGAGTTGGCCTGCTTGGAACTCTCGCCGAAGCGGTCGCCGATGAAGCCGTAGATGGTGATGGTCTTGGCGTTATAGAGTTTCGGCAGTATGAGCGCGGCAACGAGGCAGCCTCCCACTATGGATCCGAGCAGGTTAAGGACGTATGTCAGGTTGGTGTTGAAGCCGAGTTCTGGCGAACCTACGAAGGTTCCCGCGCTGATGGTGGTGCCGGTGGCGGCGATTGCCACAAGCCAGCCGGGCATGGAACGGCCCGCTACGAAATAGTCTTCAATGTTCTTGTTTTTGTGGGAGAAGAGGTAGCCGATGGTGACCAGCGCACCAAGGAAAAGGGCTACGATTAACCAGTCAATTACTGCCATATCTGTGGTTTCTTAAACGCCCGGAGCGTCGATGAATAACAAAAGTAATGATTATTTGCAGATTTGGCAAATAATTGCGATTATTGCTATGCTAACAACTATACCAATGAGAAGCAACAAATTACTGTTTGCGGCCGCTGCCGCCGCTGCCTGCGGGTGCACCGGGGCGGACAAAGTTCCCGAAAAACCGAATATTATTTACCTGATGTTTGACGACCTGGGCTACGGTGACCTGGGATGCTATGGCCAGACCAAGATAGAGACACCAAACATCGACGCCCTGGCCAGCCATGGAATACTCTTCACTGACATGTACAGCGCAGCGCCGCTTTCGGCCCCGTCGCGCTGCTGCATCGTAACTGGCAAGCACATGGGACACAGCCAGATACGCGGCAACGAGGAGCATTTCCAGCATTCCGCCAGAGGCTGGAACGAACTGTTCCTCGACGATACTAACGAGGGCCAGTACCCCATGCTTGCCGACACTCCAACTATAGGCAAGATGATGCAGGCCGCCGGATACAAGACCGCAATGGTGGGCAAATGGGGCCTTGGCTTCCCTGCCAGCGACTCCACGCCCAACAAAATGGGCTTTGACTACTTCTACGGTTTCAACTGCCAGGCCCTGGCGCATTCATACTACCCTTCCCATCTCTGGGAAAACGACGTAAAGATTGCCACCGGCAACGAGACTGTGATGCAGGGAGAACCGCTCCCCGAGGGGCTCGATCCGCTCGACCCGGCAAGCTATGAACGCTACGGAGGCAAATACTACAGCCCCGACCTTATGTACGACAAGCTGGAGAAGTTCATAGTCGACAACGCCGGAGGGCCTTTCTTTGCCATGTGGACGACCACCGTGCCGCACAGCGCCGTTCAGGCGCCTTTCGACGAGGTGATGCACTATGTGGATAAGCTTGGAGACGAGAAGCCATGCACCAACGGCGGCATGTATCTGCCGAACCGCTATCCTTTAGCCACTTACGCCGCAATGGTAACTCATATCGACACTCAGGTCGGACGCCTGGTGGCCAAACTGAAGGAACTGGGAGTATGGGACAATACCATTTTCATCGTGACTTCCGACAACGGACCGGCCCACAACGGCAACTCGCCTATGGAATATTTCCAGAGCGGGGGCCCCTTCTGCTGCGCCGCGGGCTGGGGCAAGAGTTCACTGCACGAAGGAGGCATCCGCATGCCGTTCGTACTTGCCTGGGGCGACAGACTCAAGGCCCGCAAGACCAGTCACATGGCGTATTTTGCTGACCTTATGCCCACTTTTGCCGAACTGGCAGGCGTGGAAGCGCCGGAAAATGACGGAATCTCCTTTGTCCCTACGATATGCGGCAAGGACAAGGCCCAGAAAGAGCATGAATACCTGTACTGGGAATTCCCCGGGGCGAAAGGCTGGGTTGCGGTAAGGATCGGCGAATGGAAGGGCCTGCTTATGAAGGTCAGGAGCGGCAACACCGATATGGAACTGTACAATCTTGTGGACGACCCCCGCGAAACCACGAACGTGGCCGCGGAGCATCCCGATATAGTTGCTAAGATGTGGGAAATAGTGCGCGAGAGTCACGAGGAGACGGTGCTCGACGTAGATCAGTTCAAGATGGATATCAAGCTTCCCAACTGACAAGCCTGGAGCCGTCGTCCCCAACAGTAATTTTCACATTGAGGGTCTCTTCAGGAAGGAGGCCCTCGATGTTTTCGGGCCATTCCATAAGGCAGAGCGAGCCGCTGTCAAGGTATTCGTAAAGACCTATGTCAAGAGCCTCTTCAGCCTTCTCAATACGGTAGAAATCAAAATGATAGATGGGTTCTCCGGCCGCCGAGCGGTATTCATTCACAATGGCGAAAGTCGGAGAACTGACGGCATCTTCCTTAACCCCAAGCTCCTTGCACAAAGCGGTTATGAACGTTGTCTTCCCCGCCCCCATCGGAGCATAAAACGCCACCAGCGAACACCCTCGGATCTCATCGAGAAACTGCCTGGCAGCCCTCCCCAGATCATCCAGATCCCGAATAATAATTTCGTGTAGCATACCCTCAGATTAACGAACTGCCGTCTGTATAGCCCTGCGTATGAACTCATTGAGGCTGATGCCCAAATCAGCCGCGCGAAGAGCAGCTTCAGAATGAAGATCCGGAGTCAAGCGTAAGACCAGTTTGCCGCTAAATGGTTTTTCCGGTTCCACATTATTCGCTTTACAATTTCCAAGATAGGAATCAATCCCTTCTTCAAAATCCTTTTTAAGGTCAGTCACCGACGCTCCTTCAAAATAAATTCTATCCCTCCTCAAACCAAGCACACACCCAAAAAAGCAACGGTCTTCATCAGAATATTCCACACTTCCCGAATATCCTTTGTAATGAAAATAACCCATTATAATAAACCTTTAATTATTAAATACTTATAAACATCTATCACGGCCGCTTTCGTTAATACCTTACCAGGATGAGGTTTATGCGTACAATACCGTTCCGAACCATTAGTAAACAAAACTCTCGACCCGGAAGTAGATCCTTTATTATCTATTTTGTACCCGAACACGGCAAACAGTCTTATCAATTCATCAAATGTAAAGTCTTTCGGTAATTTACAAAAACGGGTTATAAGTTTTTCTTTCGAACTCATTGCAAAGATACTAAAAATAGTATAAAAAACAATTTACCAGACTTTGCCGGGCTGGCGGTCAAGGAAACGGAATCCGGCGGCTTCCGAGATGTGTTCCGGGAGTATGTCAGGGACCTTCTGAAGGTCGGCGATGGTCCGGGCGACTTTGATGATACGATAATACGCCCTCATGGAGAGATTGAGTTTTTCCATGAGCGAAATCAGCAGTTCGCGGGAATTGTCATCAAGGGGGCAGAAACGTTCGATAAGTTTGTTGTCCATCTCGGCGTTTGTATAGATTCCTTCCGACTTGAAACGGCGCTGCTGTATCTCCCTTGCCGCAGCCACCCTGGCAGCAACGGCTGCGCTCGTCTCTGGTGCGGATATGTCCCGGGAATTCTTGAGCCTGGAGAGTTCGGCGGCCGGAATACTTGGCACAAGTAGTTGTATATCAATGCGATCCATTATGGGGCCGCTGAGCCTGGAAAGGTAATTCAGGCGCTGGGTAGGAGTGCAGATGCATCGGTCCCCAACTCCCCAGTAGCCGCACGGGCAGGGATTGGACGCAAGCACCAAAGTGAATGAAGATGGGTATTCCACCTTTGATTTCAGCCTGGATATCACCACCTTCCGGTCTTCAAGCGGTCCCCGGAGCGCCTCTATCACATTGCGCGGCATCTGCGCCGCCTCGTCACAGAAAAGCACGCCGTTGTGCGCAAGGCTCACTTCACCCGGGAGTATGTTGTCGCCCGCCCCGCCTCCGACAATGGCAGCCAGCGAAGCGGAATAATGCGGTGCGCGGAATGGCCTGCTTCCCATAAGACCGTAGCGAAGATTGCCCTTCCCGGCAATGCTGAATATCTTCGACGTCATCAGGCTCTCTTCCCTTGTCATCGGAGGCAGAATGCCGGACAGAGCCTTTGCAAGCGAACTTTTACCCGAGCCGGGAGGGCCGATCATGGCAACGTTGTGCCCCCCGGCCGCAGAGATCTCCAGGCCGCGCTTGGCTCCTTCCTGACCTATTATGTCGGCAAAATCCGGAACGCCGCGAAGATTATCGGGAACACGTGACCCGGCACTGCTGACCATTAGGTCGTCGCACAAATCGCCCGAGAGAATCCGCACTACATCGTCAAGAGTCTTCACACCGAATACCTGCCCCTGCTGCAGCTCGGCCGCCTCAAATGCCGACTCTTCAGGCAGGATTATACCGTCCAGCCCCTCCAGCGAGGCAAGCTCGGCAAATGGCAGGCCGCCCGGAATCGCCCTTACGCTGCCGTCCAGGCCCAGTTCTCCCATAAGCATGTAACGTTCCACGAGAGGAAGGTCGCGCTGTCCGGAAGCGGCAATTATGCCGATGGCAATCGGCAGGTCATAGCCGCTGCCGTTCTTATGCAGGTCGGCGGGAGCCAGGTTTATGACCATACGCTTGCCCGGAATATGGTACCCCAGTGCCTGAAGGGCCGTTGTAGTGCGCAGCAGGCTTTCTTTAACGGCTACATCGGCAAGTCCTACCAGGTGAATTCCCACCCCGCGGTCGATGCTTACCTCGACACTTACCGGTACTGCGTCCACGCCTGCGCATTTGGCGCCGAATATTCGAATAAGCATATCAGTGAGTGTTAATTTCCACGGCAAGCCCGGACAGGAATCCGTGCAGTTTGTAATATGTAGTGTCCCCCCTGAATGCCAGAAAAGGGTTTCCCGGCCCGTTTCTGGGAGTAAGCACGGCCGCCAGGTCATTCCCGAGCAGGCTTGCACAATTGTGATTCAAGAAATAATATTTCTCCCATCCGGCCCTTGTCCTGTCGAAGGACTGTACCGTCCCCTTTGCGAGATCGAAATAGCAGTAATCCGAGCCGCCGCGCAAATGCATGATGGTGTAATGCGCCCCTATTCCAAAGCCGGTGGAGCCATCATTCATATAGTGAAAACCGCCCACCACCGAAGGAAGTCCTTTGAACATAAGCACTTCGCCGCTGTCCCAAACCCTGTTGCCGTTCGGGTTCAGATTGATGCCGGTGCCATTATATGTGTATATTGCCTTCTTGTTTTCTTTGTAATACAACGCCGTACCGCCGTCCATCTGCTTTATGTCGATATATTCCGCCCCGGGCTTGGACATCAGCAGTTCAGGCTCCCCATCCTTCACCAGATAAGCTGCCTTCATGCCGTTCTGCACCGTTTTATATGCAAAGCATAACGAGCCTCCGTCTTCATATATGGCCCCTGTAGGGCCGTAAGTATCTGTCTGGAATCCGCCGAACAACTCTCCGCCGTCAATTTTCAGGACCGGGCTTCCGTTACGGCGGTAAGTGAAACTCTTTGAGGATAATCCACGCCCGAGGGTGTGAAGAGTTCCGTCCTTCAACAACAAGCCCTGAAGGATTTCCGCTTCCTTCCAGCTTGCTATCTCCCTGCCATCGCATGTTACCGATGTCCCCTTGTAATCGGCGTAATCAGTGTATAGTGAACCATTTATGATATGGTGACGGTCGGGGGCGGAGCTTATGCGGTTCGAGGGACCCGCGACAACGGAAAGCAGGCGTTCCTTCCCCCTGTAAAGCTTCAGCGTACATGCAGTGGCACCGAAAGCGGTATCCCTCCGCCAGTCATAACTTGAGGGAAAACTGACCGCCGAAACATAGAACAATGTATCATCCTTATCTTGGACCTGATGGGCTTCCTGGCCCTGGATGTGAGTGCCGGGCACATAGCGTTCGAATGCCCTGGGGCGGCCCAAAGGGAGCTCCGGGTCAATCAAAGAGCATGATGCAAGAAGTATCAGCAGTGACAATGACGAAGTTTTCATAGCATTTTTGAGGCAAAGGAACAAAATTCCACTTTGTTCTCAATGCCTCAGGCCATGTCATTCGTCACAAATTGACGATTTTTAAAGAAATTGCTGATTTTTATTGCCCGTAGCTGGCTCCGGGACCGTGCTTGCGGGAAAAATGCCTGTCTTCGAGCGCGGCATTCCCTGTCGCCGAGGGATTGATTTGAAGAGTAAGATAAGCCATCCGGGATATTTCTTCCAGAACTGCGGCGTTATATACTGCCTGAGCGGCATCAGCACCCCAGGTGAACGGGCCGTGATGCATGACAAGCACGCCGGGTGTATGTTCGGGGTTCAAGCTCTTGAAACGGCGCACTATGGCTTCGCCCGTTTCCTTTTCGAACTCTCCCTGCACCTGTTCGGGAGTCAGGTCGGCCGTACAGGGCACCGGACCGCGGAATGCGTCCGCGTGTGTTGTGCCGAGACAGGGAATGTCCTTGCCGGCCTGGGCCCAGGCTGTGGCATAAGTCGAATGGGTGTGGACTATGCCGCCGATCTCCGGAAAGGCGCGGTAGAGGACCAGGTGGGTAGGGGTGTCCGATGATGGTTTCAGCCGGCCTTCCACAATCCGTCCCTCAAGGTCAAGGACTACTATATCGTCCTCAGTCATAGTATCATAGCTCACGCCGCTCGGTTTTATGGCGACCAGCCCCCTGGAACGGTCGATTGCTGAAGCGTTGCCCCAAGTATATATGACCAACCCCCGGCGCACCAGCTCCAGATTCGCCTCCAATACTTTTCTTTTCAGTTCCAGCATATCACAAATATATACTATTTTAGTTAAATAGGAAAATCTCCGGAACTGAAATAACTATTGTGTGGATTCTTTGCCGTAAACGGCTTTGCAGAGGGCGCGGCGTAGGGTGCCGGCGGAATCGTCGTGGCGGTATTCCCAGAACATCGCCCCGCACAGGCCCTTGCTGAGCACGAACTCCCCTTTGCAGGCCACCGACTCCGCATCGTCGTAGCAAAGCAGGACGTGGCCCTCGGTGTCGGTCAGG
>JAFZBM010000046.1 GCA_017561765.1 Bacteroidales bacterium
CCCTTTTCCCAAGTTTTATGGCCTCCGGACCACTGCCGGTGACCGAATAATCTTGTCAGATGTAAAGATAGAGAAGAAAAATGAAACTTTTTCGAAAATAAATGTATATTTGTGTTTCAATATGAAACTTTTCCTAATAGACGGCCACGCGCTGGTTTTCAAGATGTACTACGCCTTCCTGGGGCGACCGATGGTGAATTCCAAAGGAGTAGATACATCTATCCTTTTCGGTTTCACCAAATATCTCCTGGAATTGATTGACAGGGAAAAACCCACTCACATCGCCGTGAGCTTCGATCCGCCGGGAGGCAGTTTCCGCAACACGATCTACCCTGAATACAAAGCCAACCGCAGCGAAACCCCTCAGCTGGTCATAGACGCCCTCGAGCCCCTTATCTCGATAGTCAAGGCCCTTGACATTCCGGTGCTGATGATAAAAGGTTTCGAGGCCGATGACGTCATAGGCTCAATGGCGCGCCGCAGCGCCGCCGAGGGCTTTGACGTGTATATGGTCACCCACGACAAGGACTACGGACAGCTGGTGGCACCGCACGTTTTTCAGTATAAGCCGGGTAAATCCGGAGCCGACAATGAGGTCATCGATGAAGCCGGTATTTGCGAAAAGTGGGGCATCGAGCGTCCATCGCAAGTCGTTGACATCCTGACCATTTGCGGCGACTCTTCGGACAATGTCCCCGGAGTGCAGGGAGTGGGCCCGGTGGGAGCTTCCAAGCTGCTGCTCAAATATGGATCAGTAGATGCAATTTATGCAAACCTGGGAGAACTGACAGCGCGCCAGCAGGAGTTGTTCCGCGCCGCGCAGGACCATATCGCCCTTTCCCGCGAGCTGGTTACTATAAAGACTGATATCCCTCTGGAGGCCACGGCGGACGATATGCTTCTCGATCTCGCATGGACTCCCGACGTGGAGGCCCTGTTCAAGCTTTACGAGTTCCCCTCGCTCATACGGCTTGTGAAGAAGATCTCGGATTGGGTGGGAGTATCTGCCGCCGGCGCTCATGATGCCGGAGAACCCGCTTCCGGCACTGACCGTCAGGACTCCCCGCAGCTCCTGTTCGTAAGGGCCAAAGTCGCTGCGGGGAGTCCTGACGCCAACGGTGCCAAGCCGGTTGAGCCCTCTGCAGTTACTGACTCGCGGGTAGCAATGCATTATTGTGATGGAACCCTTTATGTGGCTGATTCACATGGCGTTGCCTCCGGCGAGCTGAAGCTTTTCAAGAAGATGCTCGAGGACCCGTCGATTACCAAGGTCGGCATCGCACTCAAGCAGCAGCTAATAGATTTGTCCCTCGCCGGAATTGAAGTTCAGGGCCGTCTCGAGGACATAGAACTGCTTCATTATCTGATGAATCCCGAGCGAAGCCACAAATTGGACGCTCTCGCTTCGGCATACCTCGGAGTCGATCTTATCTCTGCCGGTGACGCTGCCCAGGGCTCCCTCTTCGACGACGCCCAGGCTGGACCCGACCGTATGGCGGAAGCTTCGGTGCTGCTGCCGCTCGCCGATGCCCTGTTTGCCGAAATGGACCGTACCGACCAACGCCTGCGCGAGCTCTACGAACGCATTGAAGAGCCCCTCCTGAGGGTGCTGGAGCGGATGGAACTGGCCGGAGTAAAAGTTGACCTGAACGCTTTGCGTGACTATGCCGACGGCCTCCGTGCACAGGCTGACGAGCGCGAAGCCCAGGTGCGCCGGCTTGCCGGAGAGCCAAGCCTGAACGTAAATTCGCCCAAGCAGGTCGGCGAAGTGCTGTTCGAAAAACTGAAACTGGACCCCAAGGCCCGCAAACCCAGGAAGGGCAACTGGCCCACGGACGAAAAGACTCTCCAGGAACTTTCCGGCCGCAGTCCCATAATCGGGGCCATACTTGATTATCGCGGCCTGCGCAAACTGCTGGGTACTTATATCGAACCGTTCCCTTCTTATGTAAGTCCCCGCGACGGCCGGGTCCATACCACATTCAATCAGGCGCTTACGGCCACCGGACGCCTTTCCAGCTCCAACCCCAACCTCCAGAACATCCCAATACGTACCGAGCAGGGGAGGGAAATACGCAAGGCCTTCGTGCCCGAAGGTCCCGGCACCATGATAATGAGCGCCGATTATTCCCAGATAGAACTCCGGATAATGGCCCATCTGAGCGGCGACGAACACTTGTGTTCCGCTTTCCGCGAGGGCCTCGATGTGCACGCCGCCACTGCCGCCAAGATTTTCCATATTCCCGTGGCGGAAGTGAGCGCCGACGAGCGCCGCATAGCCAAGACCGCCAACTTCGGTATCATGTACGGCATATCGGCGTTCGGCCTGGCCCAGAATCTGGGTTGTCCGCGTTCCGAAGCGGCCAAACTGATCGACGATTATTTCCGCAGTTTCCCCAGCATACGGGAGTGGATAGACGCGACCCTTGCCGGCGCACGCGAGAACGGATACGTGCAAACCCTCTTCGGCCGCCGCCGCTATGTACCCGACGTTAACAGCGGAAACGCCACCGTGCGGGCATTTGCCGAGCGGAACGCTGTCAACGCCCCTATCCAGGGCACCAGCGCCGACATAATAAAGATGGCGATGGTAGATGTGGACGCCAGGCTCCGCGCCGGCGGCCTGAAATCCCGGATGGTGCTGCAAATCCACGATGAATTGCTTCTGGAGGTGCCCGACTCGGAACTTGAAACCGTAAAGGAGCTGGTCACGGGGGCGATGCAGGGCGTAATCCATCTCAATGTTCCACTAACAGTAGAATGCAACTATGGCTCAAATTGGCTCGAAGCACATTGACGAACTGGTCCGCAGGGCCATCATAGGCGACGGTACGGCGTTCACGGCGCTGTGGGACGCCAATATTGCGTCGGTGCGGTCATATCTCCGAAAAACCATGACGCAGCTCGACCGCTTCTACATCGAGGACGTGTGCTCCAAGACCTTCGAGAAGGCCTTCCGGCAGATCCACAGCTTCGACCCGTCGCTAGGCACATTCGAAGCCTGGCTGGGGCGAATCGCCCACAACACCGCCCTGGACGTGATAGATCAGGAGAAACGCCGCCAGAGGGGCTACGTGTCCTTTGACGACGACCCGCGAACGCTCAATGCCGTGGATGCAATGGGCGGCGTGGAGGAAGATGCGCTCGAAGAAATTATCAAGACCGAGGCGCGGGAGGAGACCGAATCCATGGTGGACGGCCTTCCCGAACTCTACCGGGACATAGCGCGCAAGCGCCTTATAGAAGGAATGCAATACAAAGAAATTGCGGAGGAAACGGGTCTGGAACTGAATACTGTACGCACTCGCATCCGCCGCGCAAAACAAATGTTAGATAAGATGAAGAACCTAATGATTATCATTGTTGCCGCCCTCGGGCTCTCGCTCGGCGCGGCAGCGGCCGACTATGACTACATTTCCGTGAACACTGCCGGAACATCCCTGGTGATGGCAGGAACGGCCGGAGGCCCCTTGAACTTCCGGAATTACGGCCCCAGGATTGCCAGGGCAGCCGATTTCGAAGGCCTGAACTCATATTCGGACTCTCACTCGGTCGGCGATGTGCAGATGTATCCTGCCGCAGGAGGCCGCTTCGTGTTCGAGCCGGCGCTCGCCGTCACCTATCCCGACGGAGGCTTGAATACCGAACTTGTATATGAGTCCTTCAGCGTGGAGAATCTGTCTCCCGGTCTGGTACGGACCAGGGTGCAGCTGCGCGATTCAAAGCAGCCCCTGACGGTTTGCCTTGTGTTCGACGCCTATCAGCAGGAGGACGTGATACTCGCCCATGCGGAAATCACCAACGGCGGCAAGAAGAGCGTCCTGCTCCGCAACTTCTATTCTTCCTGCATCCCGCTGCTCTCGCACAAGTACACCCTGACTCATTTCAACGGCACCTGGGCTCATGAGAACTATATTGAGACAGAGCGTCTTACGCACGGAATCAAGACTATCGAATGCCGTGACGGAGTGCGTACCACCCAGCGTTCAAATCCATCGTTCCTGCTGAGTCTCGACTCCGATACCCTGGACGAAAACCACGGTGAAGTGATAGCCGGCGCCTTGCGCTGGAGCGGCAACTACAAGCTTAATTTCCAGATGGACGAGACGGGTCGCCTTTACATCCTCTCCGGAATACATCCCACCGGGGCCGAGTACACCCTTGCCAAGGGCGCGACCTTCGTGACTCCGGATATGGTATGGACATACAGTACCGCCGGAGCCGGCCAGGCCAGCCGCAATCTTCACGACTGGGCCCGCAACTACGGCATGTTCGACGCCGCTATGCATTGCCCGACGCTGCTCAACAGCTGGGAGGGGGCGTATTTCGACTTCAATACCAAGACTCTCATCGACATGATCGACGATGCGGCGTCCATGGGGCTGGAGATGTTCGTGCTCGACGACGGATGGTTCGCCAACGGCGAGTATGCCCGCGATTCCGACAAGGCGGGCCTTGGCGACTGGGAGCTCAATACGAAAAAAATCCCCGAAGGCATTGGCTATCTTGCCGATTACGCCCATTCGAAAGGCCTTAAGTTCGGCATCTGGATAGAGCCGGAAATGGTTAACCCCAAGTCGAATCTCTATGAGAAGCATCCCGAATGGGTGGTGGTGGAAAAGGGGCGTGAAGCATATCCCGCCCGCAACCAGCTGCTGCTCGACCTGAGCAATCCAAAGGTGCAGGATTTCGTGTTCGACGTGTTCGACCGCACCATGCAGCTTGGCGACATCGATTACATTAAATGGGACTGCAACCGCCACGTGTTCAACGTGGGGTCAACTTATGAATGCGCCCAGTCCAATTTCTGGGTGGACTATATTAACGGCTACTACGACGTGCTGCGCCGCCTGCGCGAGAAGTATCCCAAGGTGCTGCTTCAGTCATGCTCCTCCGGTGGAGGAAGAATGGACTACGGCGTACTCCGGTGGGCCAACGAAGTCTGGACCAGCGACAATACCGAGGCTTACTGCCGGGCATTTATGCAGTACGGAGCCAGCCTGATTTACCCCGTACAGATACTTGGATCGCATATTTCCGCATCGCCCAACCATCAGACGGGACGCATTATACCGCTGAAATTCCGTTGCGATATGGCGGCCACCGCCCGTCTGGGAATGGAGATACAGCCCAAGCTGCTGAACGAACAGGAAAAGGCATACGTCCGTAAATATCTCGCAACATACAAGCAGTACAGGGACATAGTCTTCGACGGAGACCTCTACCGCATAAGCTCTCCATACGAAGGTGGATATTACGCCCTCGCATACGTGTCCAAGGACAAGAGCCGCGCGGTGTTCTTCGCATTCTGCCTTGAATACGAAGGCCGCAGCGTAGTGCCGAAGTTCCGTATCGACGGCCTCGACAGTTCCGCCCGTTACAAGGTCACGGAGCTGGCTCCCGTAAGGAAGTCGTTCTGGGGCGACGGAAAAGAGTTCGGAGGCGACTGGCTTGCTTCCTCCGGAGTGAACCTCGACCTGAAGACTCCTTATCAGAGCACGGTGCTTCTGCTGGAACGCCTATGAGAAGCACGGAAGCCGATTTTGCCCGGGCCGTAGAGTTGTACCGGGAGTGGAACGGACGTATCAACGTGGTGTCCCGCAAAGACATAGACAATATTTACGCCCACCATATCCTGCATTCCCTCGCAATTGCCCGCTATCTTGAACTGCACTATCCGGATGGGGTGCTTGACGGGGCTTCGGTGCTGGATCTGGGCACGGGCGGCGGTTTTCCCGGCATCCCGCTCGCCGTCGAGTATCCTGAGGCAAAATTCACCCTTTGCGATTCGATAGGGAAGAAAGTGCGGGTGGCCGCGGCGGTGGCGGAAGGCCTTGGCCTGAAGAACGTGGAATGCGTAAATGCCAGGGCCGAGGCCATGGGCCGCAACTTTGACTGGGTGGTCACCCGGGCAGTGGCTTCGCTGGAGGATTTGTACCCCTGGGTAAAGGGGCGTTTCAATCGCAGCATTTTGTGCCTGAAGGGAGGTGACGTCCGACAGGAAACGGCAGTTTTGGAGCGTCGTTTCGGAATTCAGCCGGGCCGTATCAGGGTCTGGAGCATAGAAAATTGGCTTAATGATGAATATTTCAAAGAAAAATTTGTAATTGAAATTGGAAAATCTTACCTTTGCCCTCCCAAATCTGACTAATTAAAAAATAAAGATATGAAACGTACATACCAACCCTCAAATCGCAAGAGAGTTAACAAGCACGGTTTCCGCGAGCGCATGAGCACTCCTAACGGCCGCCGCGTGCTTGCAGCCCGCCGCGCACATGGCAGGAAGAAACTCTCCGTATCGTCTGAAGAAAGGTACTAACAGGTGCCTTTTCTATATGGGAGATTAGCTCAGCTGGTTTAGAGCACCTGCCTTACAAGCAGGGGGTCAATGGTTCGAGTCCGTTATCTCCCACTTTTTTTTATTGGAGCGGCTGAATGGGAAAGATTGCAGCACTGACAATGGTCAGAAATGACGATTTCTTCCTGGGCAAGTGGACTGAGTACTATGGCCGGATGCTCGGGAAGGACAATCTTTTCATCTATTTTGATGGTGAAGACCAGGTCGTTCCCGCTTGCGCAGAAGGCTGCAACGTGACCGTAATACCCAGGGTATCGGGCAATGTGAGCGTATCCGACAAACTCCGCATCAACATTCTTTCAGCCAGGGCGGCAAAACTGCTCAAACGTTACGATATGGTAATCGGCACTGATGTGGATGAGTTCCTGGCCGTCGATCCCGCCCTTAAAATGAGTCTCCCTGAATTCCTGTCGTCACAGAATATTGTCGGCCGCAATTCTTTGTCAGGACTCGGCTGCGACATAATTTACAATTCCGAATACGGAGTTCTTGACCGCAGCAAAACCCTCTTGAGCCAGCGCCGCGCCGCCCTTCTCTCAACCCGTTACACCAAAACGTCCGTGCTCTGCGCCCCGGTGCAGTGGGGAAGCGGATTCCATCGTACCAGAAAAGGCGATTTCTATATCTGCAAAGGACTTTACCTCTTCCATTTCGGCTGCGCAGATCCGTCGATTATAGGCAATAAGTTGAGCGACAAGGACTTGTCGTCGCGCGGATGGGACAGGCACCTGCGCAAGCGCCGCCGCCTCATCGAGACCTTGCCTTCTTTGGAATGGCGCGAATGGGACGAGTGGACCCGTAAGGCCCGTTTGATACAGACCATAGTGCGCCTTCCTTATACCTGGAACAAACCGGCCATGCTCAATCTCCGTATCAAGGTGCGCGTTCCGGAGCGTTTCGCCAATATAGTCTAGTATATCTTGCTCTCGAATTTTCCCGGTCCGTCCACGCTGATATCCACGCGTGTTGTGGTGTTGCGCCTTATGGACGGAAGACTGACCCGGAACTGTTCCGTAGCTCCCTTGATTTCGCATTCCAGCACCAATACGGTGGCAGGGGTGCCTATAGTGGCCTCCGGAGAGTCGTTGGGATAGCAGTACAGCTGTGTCCCCGGACTCTGGGGGAAGACCCCTATATCGTACGGAAGTGGCTCTTTTTGCGGCGCTTGCAGCAGCTCGGCCGGCCTGAATCCTCCTTCACGCAGAATCTCTGCGCCGGCATTGGCGCTCTCCAGATATATCCTCGGATCTTCAAGTCGCACGTATTTCTTCATATTGTTGCTTATGATTCCCAGCATTATCCTGGCCATCAGGGGCTTTAGCGTGACGGTTCCGGAGGCTCCCGCCCCAAGTACCGCCACGCCGCTCATGATGGGCTGCGACGGTGAATCATCTTCAAAACTGCAGTTCAGCTGCTCGGCCCCGTCATAACGCTCCGGAGCCGCCCGGAACAGTTCAAACGGGTAATTTGCAAGTGCAACCGCAATCATTTCCGTACGCGGACAATATATCTTTACACTGTCGGGCAGATAATCATAACAGCGCTTGCACACCAGAGGCTTTATCCCGTCGGCTGAATAGAGCAGCAAATCCAGTTTGACTATGCTGTGGGTAGTGTCGGCGATGTGGTCGCTGATGTTGAAACGCAGGCATATGCTGCAGCTGTCAACAGGGATTTCAACCAGGTCCAGACCGCCTTCCACATCGTTTTTATTGCATGAACAGAATAAACAGGCCGGCAAAGGTATAAGCAAGCTGAACAAGAGTATTAGTTGGAGCAGAGGGCTCCCCGACGGATGCCGGAAGAAGAAGAGGGAAGTAAGCCGGCCTGTTTGATTCCGATTCGTTTTCATAGTGCTGCAAAGCTATAGCGGCAATTTCAAAACGCAATGGAATCAAAAAAAACGTAATTCAGTTTTTGCTGATTATTTAACCGGGCCTTTTCGTACCCCCGCGCGGACCCCTGATGAGGTCAAGATATCTTTCTATAAAAATGTCCCGCCTGAATGCCGTTTCGGCAACAGCCCTGCTTTGTCTGCCGGCAGCCGTGAGTTCTTCGGGGCCGAGGGCGGCCAGTTTGTTCAGAGCAGCGGAAATGCTTTCCGGGTCGGCGGCGTCGAAGAGGAAGCCGTTGCGGCCATCCACGACGTAACGGGAGTTGTCGCTTACGCGGCTGCAGGCTGCAGGCAGGCCGCTGGCAAGCGCCTCGGCCAGGGAATTGGATGTGCCTTCGTAGAAACTGGGCAGACAGAAAGCATCTGCCGTTCCATACACCAGCTCGGGGTTGTTGCTAGCGGGATGGATTAGGAAACGCTCTTTAAGTCCAAGAGCGTCAATTAGTTTTAAACAGCAGCGGTAATATCCGTCCTGCCTTTCGGCCCCATACCAGTGGAATTCTATGCCCGGGCATCCGGCGGCTGCGCGTATAAGTCCCAGGGTATTTTTCCTGCTGTCAAGACGGGCCATCGTGACCACTTTGAACGGCCTGCCATCGAGGTTCTTGGACGACTGGCGGAAACGTTCCAGGTCGGTGAAATTGGGAATGGTGTAGAGACGTCCTTGCAGCGCCGGGGCATGTTCGCGAATGAATGCGGTCTGGGAGTAGCTGTTGCACACCACTTTGTCGGCGTGCCGGCGGTATAGGGCGAAACGCAATCTGTCGTGCAGCTGCAGCGAAGTGTTGCAGTTCCTTTCCGAGACAATAAGTTTAAGCCCCGGGCAGAGACTCCCGGCAAGGCATGCCTTGATATTCGTTCCGGCCAGGTAGGAAATGAGCAATTCACAGCCGCTCTTCTTAAGCTGCCTGGCTATGTCGCTGACCAGCAGCAGTTCGCCGCCGCGTTGCCGTACTCGTATATGAGGTACGCCGGCTTCGGCAAGCATGTCTTCATAAAAGTCACCATCCCTGTATGTCAGCACCTCTACGTCCTCGCCGGCGCGTTTCAGCATGGCTGCGAGCGAAGCGAGCTGCCTTTCGGCGCCGCCCATCCGCAGAGATGCTATCATACAGCAGATTTTCATATCGTCTGATAGTTAAAAGTCCGGACGGTGCTGCTCCAGGGACCGTGCCACCCTCGGCACTGGAAGAGGGAGGGGCCCGCTTGCGGGAAGGGTCGCGGAGCGACGTCCCAGG
>JAFZBM010000005.1 GCA_017561765.1 Bacteroidales bacterium
CCTGAACACCAAGAACTATGCTGACGTACTCCAGCTGACCATTACCGACCAGAGCCCCCGCAGGGCCGAGGATGTGCTTGACATGGTGCTCACGGTGTACAACGAGAACTGGGTAGACGACCGCAACAAAACCGCAGTCAGTACCTCCCACTTCATCGACGACCGTCTGGCCGCCATCGAGACCGATCTGGGCAATGTGGACACCGACATCTCGAATTACAAGAGCCGCTATGTCATCCCCGACGTGGCAGCCGTGTCGAGCATGTACATGTCCCAGACTCAGGAAGCTACCCGCCAGCTGCAGGACCTTGACAACCAGCTGTATTCCGCCCGTTACGTACGTACGAGCCTGAGCTCTTCGGATGACTATTCCAAGATGCTCCCGTCTCCTCCCAGCCTGTCCAACGTGAATGTGACCAACCAGATCAGCAAGTACAACGACCTGGTGCTCAGGCGCAACAACCTGGTGGCCAACTCCTCGGAGCGCAACCCCATAGTGCAGGAAATGAACGCCAACCTGAACGACATGCGTTCCACCATACTCGCCTCTGTCGATGATATGATCAACACCCTTCAGGCGCAGATCGGCAATATCCAGAGGGCGGAGCAGAGAGCTACTTCCCGTCTGGCCGACAACCCCAAGCAGTCACAGTACCTGCTTACGGTCGAGCGCCAGCAGAAGGTCAAGGAAGCCCTGTACATCTTCCTGCTGCAGAAGAGGGAGGAGAACGAGCTTTCCCAGGCTTTTACCGCATATAATACCCGCATCATCACAAGACCCACCGGTTCGTCCAGGCCTACTTCGCCCAATACCAAGCAGATACTCCTTATCGCATTCGTGCTCGGACTCCTTCTGCCTCTGGCCGTGCTCTACCTCATGACCGTGGCCGACACTAAGATCCGCGACCGCAAGGACCTGGAAACCGTGAAGGCGCCTTTCCTCGGGGAAGTGCCGCTTTACGGCGGAAAGAAGTTTGGCAAGAAGGGGCAGGAAAATGTCAGTTTCCTTGTCCAGCATGGAAAGAGGGACGCTCTCAACGAGGCCTTCCGCGTGTGCCGCACCAACCTGGAGTTCATGAGCAGGGGATCGTCGAACCATGTGATAATCACTACTTCATTCAACCCTGGTTCAGGAAAGACTTTTGTCACATCGAACCTCGGTGCGGCCCTGAGTATCAAGGGCTTCAAGATCCTCCTCGTCGACGGGGACCTTCGCCATGCTTCTCTTTCTACCCTTGTCGGATCACCCAAGAAAGGCTTGTCAAATTATTTGTCCGGTGAAGATATTGACATAAAGTCGGTGATGGTCAAGGCAGAGGGCTATGACAACCTGGACATCCTTCCGGTCGGTGTCATTCCTCCGAACCCCAGCGAACTTGTCGGCAGCAAGGAGTTCATCGACCTGATAGGCCGGCTCCGTTCGGAATATGACTATATACTGATCGACTGTCCTCCGTTCAACATCGTGGCCGATACCCAGATCATTTCCGAAATGGCCGACCGTACCATTTTCATAGTCCGTTCCGGCATACTCGACAAGGCCATGCTCAATGAAATTGAGGATATTTACCAGAAGGGTACGTTGAAGAACCTGTCACTGCTGCTCAACGCCACGGAGCTTTCATCCGGCCGCGGCAGCTACGGCTACGGTTACCGTTATGGATACGGCAGCTACCATACATACGATTACTATTCGCAAAAAAAGTAGTTGAGTTTTGAGTCTCAAATTCGAGAAACATTTCAGTAAATTTTCCGCCAAGTATCTTGATGTCAGGATGGTGTTGGCCATGGACGTCATTCTTACCGTCCTGGTTTCCGCCATTGTCGCCATTGGGGCTTCATTCCTCGATCCGGCATCCCTTGGCTCTCGCACGAGGTTCTGGATAGTGTGGATGTCTTCCGCGCTGGTGTCGTCCTTGATTATGTTCCTGGCCGTCAAGACTTATGCGATCATAATTCGCCACACCAGTTTCAAGGACATAATCAAATTTGCCATTGCCCTGGGCGGAAAAGTGGTCATGATGTTCGTTTCACTGCTTGCGTTCGCAAGGGTGAACAGGTTCATCGGCGGCATGTTGTTCCTGGACTTCCTGCTCTCGCTGCTTCTGCTCATGGCTGTGCGCCTGCTGATGATTTCGGTATACGACATCTACAAGTCAAAAGTCCGGGAGCTGCAGAAGTGCCGCCGCGTACTGGTGTACGGCACTTCTGACAAGTCGGAATCGGCCATTGCCCGTTTCCGTAATTCACCGCACTATGAGCTTATCGGTGTCATAACGCCCAATTCCTCTTTGAAATATGCCAAGTTCAATGACAAGTCGGTATATTATTTCAAGGATGAAAAAGACGTCGACCGTCTGGCGCTTTCCCTGTCGGCTACCGGCGTTCTCTTCACCCGCAAGGAAGATGCCCGCCTCGAGAACGAGAGGCTGATCAAATATTGCTCCGACCTGGGCATGAAGGTGCTTTTCCTCCCCGAAGTCGGGGAACTGGGCGAAGACCGCGGCTCCAATATACGCGAGGTCAAGATTGAAGACCTTCTCGGACGTGACGAGATCATGGTTTCCATGTCGGAGATCAGGTCCGGCTTTGCTGGCAAGACCGTCATGGTCACTGGCGCTGCCGGATCCATAGGTTCGGAGCTTTGCCGTCAACTTGCCACTTTCGGTATTTCCCGCCTGGTGCTTTTCGACAATGCCGAAACCCCCATGCACAATTTGAGGCTTGAACTCGAGGAGGCGTTCCCTAAACTGGACTTCATCCCTCTGATCGGCGATGTGCGCTCAAAGATGCGTCTGGACTATGCTTTCCGGCGCTTCCATCCGGAGGTGGTTTTCCATGCGGCGGCATATAAACATGTACCCCTGATGGAAGAGAATCCGTGCGAGGCTGTGCTCGTGAATCTTGTGGGCACCAGTTACGTAGCCGACCTGTGCATAAAGTACGGAGTGGAAAAGATGGTCATGATTTCGACCGACAAGGCGGTGAACCCCACCAATATCATGGGATGCAGCAAGCGCCTCGCGGAAATATATGTCCAGAGTCTGGGCCTTGCCATCGAGCGCGGCCAGCATGAAGGTAAGACGCTCTTTGTCACTACCCGTTTCGGCAATGTCCTGGGGTCCAACGGCTCCGTTATTCCACGGTTCAGGGACCAGATACGCAAGGGCGGTCCGGTGACCGTCACGCATCCTGACATAACCCGTTTCTTCATGACCATTCCCGAAGCGTGCAGGCTCGTGATGGAAGCGGTGATTATGGATACGGCTAACCGTATCTGCGTGTTCGACATGGGCGAGCCGGTGAAAATCGACTCGCTTGCACGAAGGATGATTGAACTGTCCGGACTCGTGGTCGACAAGGATATTAAGATTGAATATACAGGCCTGAGGCCCGGTGAAAAACTCTATGAAGAGGTGTTGTCCAACGTGGAGAACACTGAACCCACCAAGCACGGACGTATCCGCGTGGCAAAAGTCCGCACTTATGAATATTCCGAAGCCAGGGAGGCCGTAAACGCCCTCGGCAAACTTGCCAGCGAGGTCAATATTCCGGACATGGTGAAAATGATGAAGCAGGTGGTTCCCGAGTTCATCTCCAAGAATTCCAAGTTCTCGGAGTATGACGCAAAATAGTACCGCGTCAGAGCCCCGCTGGTATGTGGGATGCGTACGCAGCTGTCAGGAAAAGAAGACGGCGGAAAGCCTTTCCCGCATGGGTGTGGAGCACTATCTTCCGGTCAGGCGGGAAGTCCACAGGTGGAGCGACAGGCGAAAAGTGCTTGAATGCCTTGTGATACCACGCTTTATCTTCATACATTGCACGGATGCCGACAGGGCGTCTGTTCTGGCCCGCGAGCCGCGTATCTGGCGTTTCCTGCCTTCCGACGGAAAGGCCGCCGTGGTAAGGGATAGTGAGATGGAGTCTTTCCGGAGCATGGTCGAAAACGGGGGCTCCCCGGTGAAACTCAGTACCGGGCAGCTGGCTCCCGGCGACAGGGTCCGGGTGTTGGACGGCCCTTTGACGGGGCTGGAATGCGAACTTGTGAGTGTCGGGGGAGGCCGCTGCCTCGCGGTCAGGCTCGGTGCACTCGGCACTGCAACAATGGATTTGGACATACAAACGGTAGAAAGAATATGACTGTTCTGGTTACAGGAGCAAACGGACAGCTGGGCTCTGAAATACGCCTGGTATCATCAAAGTCACAGGACCGCTACATCTTCACCGATGTCGCCGAACTGGATATTTGTTCCCCCGGGGCGGTGGATGCTATGGTGGATGCCGAAAACGTGGACGTGATAATCAATTGCGCCGCGTTTACCGATGTTGAAGCCGCCGAGGATAATTACGATCTGGCAGAGAAGCTGAATGCCGCCGCCGTCGGCAACCTGGCCCGGGCCATGGCCCGCAGGGGCGGCCTTCTGGTTCACATCAGCACCGATTACGTATTCGGCAAGGAAATCTACAACACGCCTTGCCGTGAGGACATGACGGGTACGCCCACAGGGGTTTACGGCCTTACAAAACTGCATGGTGAAGAGGCGGTCAAGGCTTCCGGGTGCGAATATATAATAATACGTACAGCATGGCTTTACAGTGAATTCGGGCGTAATTTCGTGAAGACCATGCTTCGCCTTACTTCATCGAAGCCCTCCGTTAGCGTCGTGTTCGACCAGGCGGGGACGCCTACGTACGCCCTCGACCTCGCGAAAGCCATCTGCCATATTGTGGACTCAAGGCTTTACGTTGGACACAGCGGCATCTATAATTACTCCAACGAGGGGGTGTGCAGCTGGTTTGATTTCGCCCGGGCAATCGCAAACCTGTCCGGAAACTCTGCCTGCGACGTACGCCCCTGCCATTCTTCAGAATTTCCGTCCAAGGTCGTGCGCCCCGCGTACTCAGTGTTGGACAAAACAAAAATAAAAGAGACATTCGGCGTCGCTGTCCCTTACTGGATGGACAGTCTGCGCGAGTGCCTTTCTAAAATGCAGTTAATATGAAAGGAATAGTTCTTGCCGGCGGTTCCGGCACCCGCCTCTATCCTATTACCAAAGGCGTCAGTAAGCAGCTTCTGCCCATCTATGATAAGCCCATGGTGTATTATCCCATTAGCGTGCTCATGCTCGCGGGGATTCGCGATATCCTGATTATCTCCACGCCCCAGGACCTTCCCGGGTTCAGGCGTCTGCTTGGAGACGGCTCCGACTACGGCGTTCATTTTGAATACGCCGAGCAGCCTTCCCCGGACGGACTTGCACAGGCCTTTATAATCGGCGAAGAATTCATAGGCGACGATTGTGCCTGCCTGGTGCTGGGGGACAACATATTCTATGGGGATGCTTTCACGCCGAAGCTTCAGGAGGCCGTCAGGGCTGCGGAAGAAGACGCCCTGGCAACGGTATTCGGATATTGGGTAAAAGATCCGGAGCGTTACGGCGTCGCCGAATTCGACGCTGAGGGCCGCTGCCTGAGCATTGAGGAAAAACCCGCCAGGCCCAAATCCAATTACGCGGTGGTCGGCCTGTATTTCTACCCCAATAAGGTGGTTGAGGTTGCAAAGCACATTAAGCCTTCCGCCAGGGGAGAGCTGGAAATCACTACCGTAAACCAGGAATTCCTCGCCGCCGGAGAACTTAAAGTCCAGACTCTCGGCCGCGGCTTCGCCTGGCTCGATACGGGTACTTTCGATTCGCTCAGCGATGCCAGCACTTTCGTGGAAGTGATTGAGAAGCGTCAGGGTCTCAAAATAGCCTGTCTTGAGGATATCGCCTTCAAGAAGGGATGGATAGACGCCGCCCGCCTGCGCGAAATCGCTGCGCCCATGGCCAAGAACCAGTACGGACAGTATTTGCTTAAACTTCTTGAAGAGGAATGAAAAGGAACATCATAATCACCGGAGGAGCCGGATTCATAGGCAGCCATGTGGTACGCCTGTTCGTCAACAAATATCCCGAATACCGCATCATCTGCGCCGACAAGCTTACTTATGCCGGCAACCTTGCGAACCTGAAGGACATAGAGGACAAGCCCAACTACCGCTTCGTCAAGCTTGACATCTGCGACTTCGACGCGGTGCTTAAGCTCATGCAGGAGGAGAATGTCGACGGCATCATCCACCTTGCCGCGGAGAGTCACGTGGACCGCAGCATCAAGGATCCTTTCACCTTCGCCAAGACCAATGTCCTCGGCACCTTGAGCCTGCTTCAGGCCGCCCGCCTGTACTGGGAGAGCCTTCCGGAGAAGTATGAAGGCAAACGCTTCTACCACATCTCCACGGACGAAGTGTACGGCGCCTTGGAGATGACACGTCCGGAGGGAATCAAGCCCCCGTTCAGCACCAGGGCAAGCAGCGGCGAGCACCATCTGGCCTATGGCGAGGACTTCTTCACCGAGGACATGAAGTACCAGCCCCACAGTCCGTACAGCGCCGCCAAGGCATCCAGCGATCATTTCGTGCGCGCTTTCCATGACACTTACGGCATGCCTACGGTAGTGACGAACTGCTCCAACAACTACGGTCCCTACCAGTTCCCGGAGAAGCTTATCCCGCTGTTCATCAACAATATCCGCCATCGCAAACCTTTGCCGGTATATGGGAAGGGGGAGAACGTCCGCGACTGGCTCTACGTGGAAGATCACGCACGCGCAATCGATACCATTTTCCATAACGGGAAGGTTGCCGAAACATACAATATCGGCGGTTTCAACGAGTGGAAGAACATCGATGTCATCAAGGTGCTTATAAATACCGTAGACCGCCTGCTCGGCCGTCCAGAAGGCGCTGACATGGATCTCATCACATTCGTAACCGACAGGGCCGGGCATGACCTCCGCTATGCCATCGACAGCCGCAAACTCCAGCGCGAACTTGGCTGGGAGCCGAGCCTGCAGTTCGAAGAGGGCATAGAAAAGACTGTCCGCTGGTATCTGGACAATCAGGAGTGGATGGACAACGTTACATCCGGTGAGTACCAGAAGTACTACGAAGAAATGTACAAAGACCGGTAGTTAGATACCGAGCAGTTTCTTCCTGGCCAGGAGGCAGTCGCCAATCACGGTGGCCTTGCGCCCCAGTGTGGAGAGGCGTATCTTGGTGTCTGCGGCAACTCTTCCCATCGAGAACTTGTTGACTGCTGTCCGTACGGGCAGCAGCAGATGCTCCTTGCCTACTATTAGCCGTCCTCCTACTATGACGAGTCCCGGATTGAAAATATTGATGACTCCGGCGATGCCGCGTCCAAGCATTTCTCCGACTTCGCCTATGCACTCGATGGCGAGCACGTCTCCGTCCTGGACGGCCTGGAGTATCTCGGACAGGTCCAGATTCCCGTTTTCCTTGTAGATTTTTGACAGGGAAGAGCGCCTGCCCGATTTCAGCTTGTCCACTATGATGCGGCGCAGGGCCGATCCGGAAGCACCTGTCTCGAGGCAACCTATCTTCCCGCAGCGGCACATGATGTTGTTGTCGAGGAGGGGGAAATGGCCTATCTCTCCGGAAAAACCCGACTTGCCGTAGTACAGGTGACCGTCAAGTATCATTCCCATGCCCAGGCCCCAGCTCAGGTTTATGGCAATCATGTCCTTGTTGGCGTCCTTGCCCAGATACATGTATTCGCCGTAGGTGAGGGCGCGGGAGTCGTTCTCTATGCTGACCGGTACGTTCAACTCTCTCTGGAACAGGTCTTTGAGGGGCAGGTCGTCGCTTACGAAATAGGTCAGGGAATAACCCTGTTCGGGGTTGACGCGCCCCGACAGGCTCACGCCGGCGGCCAGCACTTTTATCCACGGTATGCCCGATGCCACCACGTTGTCCTGCACCATCCTGCACATCTGCCGGAACGATCCGGAATTGGATTCGAGCACGAACTCGATGTCCTCGATGTACTTGAGCATGTTGCCCTTGAAATCGGTGATAGCTATGTGGAAATGGTGACGGGCCACGTCAATGCCCACGAAATAACCGGCATCGGGATTCAGCCCGAATATGCTCGGCCTGCGTCCGCCGGAGGTGCCTATCTTGCCCTCATCCTGGATGAAACCTTCTTCGATCAGTTCATTGATGAGTTTGGTGACGGTCGGAACGCTTATCCCGAGCGTCTTGCTGAAATACGAAATACTTAACCCATCGTGTGTTATGCACAGGCGGAGAATGTCTCTTTTGGCGGAAGAGTTCTTTCCGGCAACGTCGTTGAGGAAGGTATTGGTCATTGTACTGTGGTTCTTATGCAAAAATATCAATTATTTCCTATATTTGTACTGATTTTGTAAAAAAATTTAAAATGAAGTTGTCAATTAAGGCAAAATTGACTTTGAGTCTGTCCGCGATAGCGGTGATATTGTTGATATCCGAAACTATTTCCGTGCTCGAGTATGCCAAGATGAGCACCTATGTGTCGGACCTCATCGCCGATGATATCAGCAGCCTCAATACCGCACATAAACTTGCTGACATCAGCAATAAATATAATCTGGACATTCTGGCGGTGATAGGCGATGACGCCTCCGCCGAGATTCCGAAATTCGACCAGGAGTATTTCCTGTCACACTGTGATTCGCTTCGCACGTCGCTGGAATCCAATGCAATACAGCCTCTGACCGATTCCGTGGTCTATGCTTGTTCGGCATACGTGCTGACTTCCCTTGAACTGGAAAACGTGCTTGATTCATATTTCATCGACTCGCGCAGCTGGTATTTCAACCGGCTGCAGCCCAGTTTCGCCCAGCTCCGTTCCGACATCGACGCCCTTGAAAAGGCGATTTACCACGATCTGGAAAAGAATTCCCAGACCTTTGAAAGGGGTTTCTACCGCAGTATTATTCCGGGAATAGTGGCCGTGGCCGTGGGCCTGCTGCTGGTGGTGATGCTGCTGCTGTTCATGCTGGCATATTATGTCAATCCGCTCAACAAAATGCTGGGCGGTCTCGAGGGCTACCGTTCCTACAACAAGAAATACACTTATACTTTCGACGGGGATGACGAATTGCTGAAACTGAACGAAGGCATCTCCGAACTGACGTCCGAGAACCTGCTGCTGCGCAAGCGTCTCAAGGACCTGAAATCAAAAGTGAACGATGAACTGGAAGGGAATCAGCCGTAATGTAGGACTCGCCCTTCTGGTGAGCTCGCTGTTCATGCTGCTTTCGGTGCTGGTCTCGGTGCTGAACGGCAAAGACAGCGCCTTCACCGCACTGATCATCAGTTTCACCATCACATTCATAGTCGGCGCTTTCCCTTTCATTTTCGTGCGCAGGGCACCTGCCATAAGCCTCAAGGAGGGTTATGTGACAATCACCCTCTCATGGCTTCTGTCGTTCGTATTCGGAATGCTGCCTTACGCGCTGTGGGGCGGGCCGTTCTCGGTAATGAACGCATGGTTCGAAAGTGTTTCGGGTTTCACCACCACAGGTTCCAGCATACTTGAAAATGTGGAAGCGCTGCCCCGCAGCCTGCTGTTCTGGCGCAGCAGCACACATTTCATCGGCGGTTTGGGAATCGTCGTGTTCCTGCTGCTTATAATTCCGGATTCCAGCCCTGTAAAGTTGCGTCTGGCAAACATGGAACTGGGCAGTCTGTCACGCAGCGCCTACTCTGTCAGGACAAACAGGACCGTGTACATTTTCGCCTATGTTTATCTGGCGATCTTCGCACTTGCCCTTGTGCTCTATACTCTTGCCGGAATGCCATGGTTCGATGCCGTATGCCACGCGATGAGCGTATCGGCCACCGGAGGTTTCAGCACGCGGAATGCATCCATAGGATCATTCGGTTCGCGCTGGATAGAAGCCGCCACCATGCTGTGCATGTATTTGTCATCCCTCCATTTCGGCCTTCTTTACCTCACTGTGGCCAAGCGTTCGCTCAAGCCGCTCAACAATTCGGTGGTCAAGTATTATACGGCTACGGTGCTGGTGTTTGCCGTGCTGCTGGGTGTCGGGCTCAAGCTTAACGGTTACTGCGGCAGCTGGGGAGACTCGCTCTGGAACGGTTTGTTCGAAATACTGTGTATCTCCACTACCACCGGTTTCGCGATTATCGACAACAGCACCTGGCCCGGAGTCATGTGCGCCCTGATATTGTTGCCCGCGGCAGTATGCGCCTGTGCGGGCAGCACGTCCGGCGGCCTGAAGATTGACCGCGTGATGATAACTTTCAAGGCAATAGGACGCCATATCGGACGCATCCTCCATCCGTCTTCCGTGAACGAAGTCAAGTTGGGAGGCAGGGTCCTCAAGGAGGAGGAAGTATCGCCGCACCTTCTCTATATCGTACTATATGTCATTCTTCTGGCAATATCGATTCTTTTAAGCCTCTGGCTTGGGGTCGGCTGGCAGAATTCACTCGGAGCCTCCATAACCAGCCTGAGCAATGTGGGTCCGGCCCTGGGCGACATGGGTTCCATGGGATCGTTCAACGGAGTATCGGACGCTTCCAAGCTGGTGTTCACGATGGATATGTTCCTTGGCCGAATAGAGATATTCCCCGTTCTGGCTGTCGTTGCAATGATATTCGACAAGCGCAACCGTTGATGGATCCCGGGAAACTGTATGAGGGCTTCCTGAATGCCCTGGACGTCGATGCAACTCTATGTCAGGACTCGCTTTTCAAGGATATTGCGAATTTCCTCTGTTCCGACGAAGGCGATATTTTCGTTATCAACGGATATGCCGGAACCGGTAAGACAACGGCACTTTCGGCAGTTATTACGGTCCTGCGCCGCCTGGGCGTCAAGTCCGTCCTGCTCGCTCCCACCGGTCGGGCCGCTAAGGTGCTTGCACAGATGTCGGGGCGTCCGGCCAGTACCGTTCACAAGCATATCTACCGTCAGAAATCGGTGAACGATAATGGCTACGGTCAATTCTCACTGGCACCCAACAAGGCAAGGCACACGCTTTTCGTGGTAGATGAAGCGTCGCTCATAGGCGTAGATGACGCCAGGCAGTCGCAGTCGCTGTTCGGTTCCGGGGACTTGCTGTCGGATCTGGTGAACTTTGTGCGGGCGGGGGAAGACTGCCGCCTGATCTTGCTGGGTGACGCCGCCCAGCTTCCGCCTGTCGGCCTGGAGCAGTCGCCGGCGCTGGACAGGAGTTTCATGGACAATTTCGGCGGCGTGCATTATGCCACGCTTACTTCCGTGGTGCGCCAGGCAGGTGATTCAGGAATACTTGACAACGCAACGCGCCTGCGCCGTCTCATCGAAAACGCTTCGCCTGACGATGCTTTCGATTCCCTCGAGATGCGGGCGTCTCCGGGCGGCGACGTCGAGCGTATAGGCGGGGGAGAACTCATCGACGCCCTGTCCGATGCCTATTCCCGCTACGGATACGATGATACCATAGTCCTGTGCCGCTCGAACAAAAGGGCGATACGCTACAATCTGGGAATACGTGCACAGGTGCTGTACAAGGAAGAGGAAATTGCACGGGGCGACAAGTTCATGATAGTCAAGAACTGTTACCAGTTTGTGGAAGATGTTGACCAGATGGACTACATAGCCAACGGCGATGTGGCAGAACTGCAGAAGATCTGGAATTTCGAAGAGCGCTATGGCCTGCGCTTCGCCGATGCCTTGCTCCGCTTTCCCGACTATGAAGACTGCGAACTGCGTGCAAAGGTGTGTCTTGATACGCTGACCAGCGAGTCGGCGTCGCTTACAGGAGAGCAGCAGAACGCCCTGTATTCCGGCGTGAGCGCCGATTATTCCGACAGGAGAAGCAAGAAACGCATCTGGGAGGCGGTGCGCGAGGATCCTTATTTCAACGCCCTCCAGCTTAAATATGCCGATGCGGTTACCTGTCACAAGGCCCAGGGCGGCCAATGGAGCTGTGTGTTCATCGATAACCCTTTCTGGCAGGACTACCAGAGCGTAGAGGACTTAAAATGGCTCTATACAGCGCTGACCAGGGCTGTCGACAAAGTATATCTTGTGAATTTCAGGGACAGGTTCTTCCTATGAGCGGCGGTTTTGCGGAAATGCTTCGGGACATAGAACGGCGCGGGAGTGCCAGGCTCGGCGCCAAGTTGCCGTCGTGGGCCGGATTGGATATTGAAGTACCGTCGTCTCTTAATTTCCAGCAGTGCTCGGGGGAGAGCGCGGCCCGCTACAAGGCATCTCTTGTGCCTTCCGGCTCGCGGGTGGCCGACTTGACGGGAGGTCTGGGCGTTGACAGCTGGGCGTTCGCTCAGCGTGCATCCGCCGTCTGGTATAATGAAAGGGATGTCGCGCTGAAGGCTGCGGTGGAAAGGAATTTCGGTGTCCTGGGCCTTTCAAACGTGAGTTTTAATTCTTTTGACATTTCTCCTGAAAGCCGCGGCTGGCAGGAAGCGCTGAAGGAATTTGCGCCGGACCTTATCTATCTTGATCCGGCCCGCCGTGACGCTGCAGGCCGTAAAGTCTTCCTGCTGGAGGAATGCAGCCCCGACGTGCTTGCTTTGATGCCTGTGCTTCTGAATCTGGCTCCGACGGTGATGGTGAAAGTCTCTCCGATGGCCGATATTACCATGTTGCGGCGGCGTCTGGAAGGAATGCTTTCGGAGTTGCATGTGGTCGGCGCCGACGGCGAGTGCAAGGAGCTTCTCTGCATCTGCGGCGGAGCCTCTTATTCCGGCCCGATGCCGGAGGAAGCTCAGGCAAGAATCGTACTTGCCGAGGACGGCGCTGTCTATTCGGGTTCCTGCTGTAAGGGCAGTCCTGGTATTGCTCCGACGCCCCTTTCCCCCAAGTTTTATGGGACTGCTGAGCAACACCCGGGCTGCACTGAGGAAGAAGCTCTGCTGTTCGTGCCGTCGGCTGCAATGGTCAAGTCAGGGCTGGGACCTGGACTGTGCCTGATGGAATACGACAAAGAACTGTCCCACTTCGGAAAGTTCTGGCAAGTTATTGAGAATCTGCCTTTCGCATCGTCCGCCATAAAAAGCGTGGGACGCCGTTACCCGCAAGCCGAAGTTACCGCGCGCGGCGTCCAGTTGAGCTCGGAACAATTGCGGGCAAAAATAAAGACGAAGCCCGGAGGCTCCGTCCATATTTTCGCGTGCGTTTTGTACGGGCAGCGCAGGCTATTGATCTGCAAGCAGGTGCCTTGTCCAGAACAGATGGTCTGACTCCATGTCATGAATGTGCTGGCGACCGTGATAGCCGTGCATGCCGTCGGGATATATCATCAGTTCGAATTGCATGCCCGCTTTCTGGAGCGCGTCAATAAGCTGCAGGGTATTCTGGAAGTGAACGTTGTCATCGCCGGTGCCGTGTGTCAGCTTGAGGGCCGGCATGCCGTTGTGCAGCCCCTTGCGCGCTTTCAGGGCACATGAGTTCACCCAGGTCAGCACGCTGGCCTCGGCGTAGCCTTCGGGATTGGCATCGGGCGTATCCATATAGCGCTCGGTATAGTGAGAATCATACAATTTCCAGTCATACACGCCACCGCCGGCGACGCCGCAGCAGAAGTATTCAGGATAGCGCAGTACCAGCATAGAAGTCGTGGTACCGCCGAAAGAGAATCCCTCGACGCCAATCTTGCTCCCGTCTACATAGGGGAGGCTCTGAAGCCATTCGGCCCAGCGGATGTAATCCTGCAGTTCGATTACGGTCATGCGCCTGAATGCCTGGTCCATGCCGGCACGCCCGTTCTCTCCGGACGAACGCGGATCCACGACTATATAGATAATGCCGTTTTCCCAGCACCAGCGGTCGGCGGCATCGCGGCTGCCCCAGTAGTCCCGGACGTAGGGTGTGCCGGGACCGCCGTACAGTTGCATTATTACGGGATATTTCTTCGACGTGTCGAAATCCTTCGGCGTACTCATGAGTCCATATAGCTCGAAGCCGTCGTTTTCCAGCTTGACAAGTTCCGGTACCGGTGCTGTATCCGAACTCTCGGAAATAGCAGGGAACTTCTTGATTTTCAACGCGCTCCCGCTCACTTCAGTCCATGGACTGCGGGTGTTTGAAAGACGTGCCCTGAAGGTCTTGAAGTCATCGGAAATCTCAACTGCGGCAGCATAGTACGCGGGGTCGGTCAGGGGATAGATACGCCCTTTTTTGTCCAGCCTGTACAGGCTCGGGTGTATGCGGGAATCGCGTTTGGCGGTAAACCACAAATTGCCCTTTTTGGCATCGTATTTAAGCAACTGTATATCCCAGTTCGTTCCCTCGGTAAGGCGTTTGAAACTGCCGTCATAGCCCAGGAAATAAATCTGCTCCCATCCTGATTCGAAATTGCGTGCCATGAAAAGGCCTTTGTCGGTGAACAGCATGCCCTCGATCCATGTGACCCATGTGGGGTATTCCTCGTTGTATACGGGACGTTTGCTGCCGTCGGCCGCGCTTACTGCAAAGACTTCCAGCAGGCTCTGGCGCCTGGGCATGCGGCTCACGAACAATTCATCTGACCCGGGCCCCCAGAATGGCGTTCCGAAGTACTGCCCGGAGTCTTCAGGAAAATCAGCCCAGACAATGCTTCCGTCCATGCCGGCGATTCCTATGCGTACTGGCGGATTGCTCTCTCCGGCTTTAGGGTAACGGGTGAGCGTCAGGCTGCCGTCCTGCCCGAAAGGGGAGTATATGGGGAATACAGGCACATTGCTGTTGTCGAAGCGGTAGAACGCAAGGCTGCGTGAGTCGGGACTCCACCAGAATGCACGGTACTTTGACGGACGCCCGAAGATTTCCTCATAATACACCCAGGATGCATATCCGTTGAGTATGACATCACTGCCGTCGTTGGTGATGCGGGTTTCGACGCCGCTCGCTATATTCCTGACCCATAAATCATTAGCTCTTGTAAAGGCTACCATGGACGAGTCCGGGGACGGAGTTTCGTTCATGTCTTGCGCGTGTGCGATCGCGCACGCGAGCAGAAAAAAGGCTGTAAGTAGTTGTTTCATCAGCACAAAAATAATGATAATCCGCCAAAAAATACCTATATTTGAAGATTAAAAATATCTATTTACAGAATGGCAATTATTGAATGTAAGGAAGTTTGCAAGAACTTCGGGGAGAAAGTAGCACTCGACCATGTGAGTCTGGATATCCCCGAAGGGCAGATTTTCGGTCTTCTCGGTCCTAACGGAGCGGGCAAGACGACTTTGATCCGAATTATCAACCGGATTACCATCCCTAATTCCGGAGAGGTGTTTTTCAATGGAGCGCCGATTACCCAGAACGATGTGGCACGCATAGGCTATATGCCCGAAGAGCGCGGCCTCTACCGAAAGATGAAAGTAGGCGACCAGGCCATGTATCTGGCACGTCTCAAGGGCATGAGCTCTCTTGATGCACGCAACTCGCTGAAAGAGTGGTTTATACGTTTCGGGATACAGGATTGGTGGGACAAGAAGGTGGAGGAACTCTCCAAAGGTATGGCACAGAAGCTTCAGTTCATCACTACGGTGGTGCACAGGCCCTCCCTGATGATACTTGACGAGCCTTTCTCGGGCTTTGATCCTGTTAACGCGGAATTGATCCGCAAGGAAATACTCCGTTTGAAAGATGAGGGCGCGACCATCATCCTTTCCACCCACAACATGGAGTCGGTCGAGGAACTCTGCGACAATATCGCCCTTATCAACAAAGCACGCCTTGTCATCACGGGCGGCGTCGAACAGATCCGGCGCGACTATGGCAACAACAATGTGGAGCTGGTCTATACCGATGAAGACGGACGCCACACCGAGGTTCTCCCTCGCGAAACCGACGGGACTCCCACGCTGCAGGCCTGGCTGGCCAAGGGCGTGACCATCAACTCGTACAAGGAGCTGATGCCCCGCATGAACGACATTTTTATCAAACTTGTAACTGAAAAGCAATGAACCTGCATACTACCGGTATAATTATCAGCAGGGAATACCTCAACAAGGTAAAGAAGAAGAGTTTCCTCATCACCACCTTCCTGGTGCCCATACTCTTCGCCGCCCTCTGCATCCTTCCGACCCTCATAATGCTGGGAACGAAGGAAAGTTCCAAGAACATCGCGGTCATCGACAACTCCGGCATAGTGGCGCCCCTGCTCGAAGACAGTGAAACCGCCACCTACACCGTCCTTGAAGGCCAGGCCCCCGAGGAAGTGAAACTGTCGCTTGCAAGCCTCGGCTATGATGCGCTGCTCGTCGTTTCCGATCTCGACGAAAGCCAGAAAAACGTAAGCGCCGACGTTTATTCCAACAAACCCCTTGGCATGGACCTCAACGAAAACATAAACGGAAAGATCAATTCCGCCGTCGAGGCTTATCGTATTGAGCAGTCCGGCATCGATAATCTCAAGGATATCATGAAGGACGTCAAGGCGAATGTCAAGCTCCACTCCTACACTCTTGATGAAGAAGGCAAGGAGAAGATTTCCGAGTCGGGCGTCTATATGATCGTATCCATGATACTTGGCATGATCATTTACATGTTCATCGCCCTGTTCGGCGGCATGGTGATGTCGTCCGTAATCGAAGAGAAGGCCAGCAGGGTGGTGGAGGTGCTCGTGAGCTCGGTCAAGGCAACCGAACTCATGTTCGGCAAGATTATAGGCGTGGCCCTGGTCGCCCTTACACAGTTCTTCCTCTGGATTGTGCTCACATTCGCAATCGTCGGTATCGTTGGTGCCGTATCGGGACAGAAGCTTCTCGGGGATTCCAACCCCACTGAACTTGTCCAGACCATGGGCGGAGTCAGCGCAGACCAGGCCGAAGCGGTCACCGCGGCTCTCTCGGATTCCACCGAGACCAACGTTATCCTTTCGACCATAGGCAATCTCCCGTTCGGCAAGATCATTCTCTGCTTCGTGCTGTTCTTCGTGTTCGGATACATGTTGTACGCGTCCCTTTTCGCCGCCATAGGCTCGGCGGTGGAGAATGAAGGGGACACGCAGCAGCTGCAGATTCCCGTAACCATACCTCTGCTGCTGGGATTCTTCATCGCAATCTATGCGTTCAAGGCCCCCGACAGCGCACTTGTGTTCTGGGGCTCTATGATTCCTTTCACATCGCCTATCGTCATGCTTGCCCGCCTGCCTTTCGGAGTGCCGGGATGGGAGATCGCAGTTTCGATAATTCTGCTTATCGCCACTTTTGCTGTATGCGCCTGGCTTTCGGCAAAAATATACAAGGTCGGAATTCTTATGTTCGGCAAGAAATCTACCTGGAAGGATCTTTGGAAATGGCTCAAATTAAAATAATATGAAAAAATTAGCTGTATTTATCTTAGTGCTGCCCGTGTTGTTTGGCTGCAAGACGGGCATGACGTGGGAGAAAGTGGCGATGGACGGACACCGGACAGGAGTAACTGCCCCCAGTGCCGACAATGTCGCCGAAGCGCTGGGAACCGTCGATGAGAACGGTGCCTATACCGCTCCCAACGGAACCGTGTTCACGGACGGTGCTACGCCGGCTGTGGCCGCCCTGCTTATCGACGCCCAGCCGGCGCTGGCTGAGGTCAAGGAAGTGATCGCATACTCTACCAGCGCCATGGTTGCCGAAGCGCCCGAATCGGCGCTCAGTAATTTCGTGGTGGATTTCGTGCGTTCCGAAACCGAAAAGATCGTCAAGCGCAAGGTTGACGTCGCTATCACCAATTTCGGCGGCATACGCGTTGACATGCCCGAGGGCGACGTGCTCCTGGATGACATCCGTTCCATGTTCCCCTTCAACAACAAGCTCTGCTATGTTGAACTGCCCGGTACCGAGCTTCTGCGCCTCATGGACGACGTGGCCACTTACGGCCCCCAGTGCGTCAGCGGCGTCAAGATGGTAATAGCCGACAAGAAGGTCGAGAGCCTTGAAGTTGACGGCAAGCCGGTCGATCCCAAGAAGAAGTACGGTGTGGCCACGGTTGATTTCCTGCTTGACGGCGGCGACAACATCAGCGTTGCACGCGGCGCCACCAAGCTCATCATCACCGATGTGGTTATCGGAAAAGCCATTGAACAATATGTTCGTAACCTGACCGCCGAAGGCAAGGCGATCGAATATCAGACCGACGGGAGGGTCGTAGTAAAGTGATGAAACGGATTATTGCAATAGTCGCGGCTATGGCCGCCCTGTGCGCCTGCGGGCCCAAGCTCGTCATAGTGCACACAAATGACACCCACTCACATCTCGATCCCCTGCGCGACGGCCGCGGCGGCATCATCGAACGCGCCGCTTTCGTGGATTCGATACGCAAGGCTGAAGGCGAAGGCAAGGTGCTCCTGCTGCACGCCGGCGATTTCGACCAGGGTACGTCCTATTACACCCAGCTTCACGGAAGGCTGGAAGTCGATATGATCAATGCAATGGGATATGATGCCGTCACTCTCGGCAATCACGAGTTCGACGACGGCATTGAGGACCTTACCGAACGCATGAAGAATATCAAGTGCCCCGTGGTCTGCGCGAACCTGGACCTGAGCTCATTCGAACTTGGACAGTACGTAAAGCCTTGGTGCATAGTTGAAAAGGGTGGCAAGAAGATAGGTATCATCGGTCTCGAAGCCGATATCAGCACCTGCGTGAGCAAGGTGGTATCTTCCAGGATTCCCCAGCTGGACGCCGTGGAAGTGACCAACAAGTGGTCCAAGTACCTGCGCGAGGAAGAGCACTGCGACATGGTGATCCTTCTGTCCCATTTCGGCTATGTCGGTGATCCTGAAGGTATTCCCGACGACCAGACCAACATGCCCGGCATGACGGGCGTGGACCTGGTGATTGCAGGGCATTCCCACACGTTCGTGGACGATTTCATCTATGTAAACGACCATGACGGCAAGCCTGTTCCCATCATTACCGACGGTTGCTGGGGACTCGACATGGGTGTGATTAAAGTGTATTGATATGATTCAGTCGATGACCGGTTACGGCAAGGCGGAGGCTTTGCTCGAAGGCGGAAAGCTGACGGTGGAATTCCGCTCCGTCAATGGAAAGAATGCGGAAATAAGCATTAAATCCTCCCTGCTTCCGAAGGACAGGGAAATGCCTTTGCGCAAGAAGATCGCCGACCGCCTGCAGAGGGGAACCATTGATATGTTCCTGACATGGGAACCCAATGCTGCAAGTTCCGCGAAGACGGTCAACCGGTCACTCGCAGTTGAGTATTACCGGCAGATCAGCGCCCTCGCTTCCGAAGTGGGGGCGCCCGATCCCCGGGAATCGGAGCCCAATTATCTGCTGGCAACGCTGCTGCGTATGCCAGACGTTATAGACGCGGCCAAACGTGATGTCATCACGAACGACAACTGGCCGGTCGTGGAAAAGGCCATCGACGGGGCTCTCGATGCTATTTGTGCGTACCGCGCGCATGAGGGCGAGGCCCTTTACAAGGACGTGACTTCCAGGGTTTCACTGATTATGTCTCTGGAAGACGAGGTTGAATCTCTTGAGGCTGAGCGCATTTCCTCCGTGCGTTCAAGGCTCGTTAAAGCGCTTGAGGAGCTGGAACAGAAGTGTGATCAGGGGCGCTTCGAGGAGGAGATGGTGTACTACCTGGAAAAGCTGGATATCAACGAGGAGAAGGTTCGCCTGCGCCAGCACTGCAGGTACTTCATGGATACTATTGCATCCGAGGCGTATCCTGGCAAGAAACTTGGATTCATTATCCAGGAGATGGGGCGTGAGATTAATACTACCGGTTCCAAGGCCAATCATTCCGGCATTCAGAAGCTGGTGGTGCGGATGAAAGATGAATTGGAAAAGATACGGGAGCAATCCCTCAACATATTGTAGCGATATGTCTTTTAGTATGTTCTGGTCACTGCGAGGCAGTACCCCCCTGGGGGACATAAAACTTGGGGAAAAGTCCCCCAGGGGGGTGCTGCCGTTCGTGCTGATGGCGTTGTTGGCGGCTGTGCCGCTGAGGGCGCAGATGCCGGATACGACCGGCATCTACGGAGAGCGGAAAGACACTCTTGATGCCTCGGTGTTTACGGCAAGGGGTAACGGTAATTTCCTTTCAAAAGGAAAGGACATACGTACCGAGGTAATAACCGCCGCCGGCCTATGCAAAATGGCCTGCTGCAACCTTGCCGAAAGTTTCGAGAATTCGGCAAGCGTGACGGTGGGCTACAGCGACGCCGTCACCGGTGCACGCCAGATCCGTCTCCTGGGCCAGAGCGGCATATATGTGCAGATGCTCGACGAGAACCGTCCCGTGATGCGCGGACTCTCGGCCCCCTGGGGCCTCAATTACGTGCCCTCGCAGTGGCTGGAGAGTATCCAGGTGGCCAAAGGCGTAACCTCCGTCATCAACGGAGTTGAGTCCATGACGGGGCAGATCAATCTCGAGCACCGAAAACCAACTGACGAGATACCGCTATACGTACAGGCCTCCGTTATGAGCGACACCAAGACCGACCTGAATATTGCCAGCTCCCTTCAGCTGGACGATATGGGGAAATGGAGCACTGTCATCCTTGCCCACGCCGACGGTAATTTCAAAGAGATGGACCACAACCACGACTCTTTCGTGGATGACCCCCGCGGAGGGATGGCCGCACTTTCGAACCGCTGGCTTTATTACGACCCCAGCGGCCTGCAGGTGCGCTTTGGCGTAAGGGCAATTCACGACGGCAAGAACGGCGGCCAGCAGATGGGTGGAGGTCTCCCTCTCTGGAAGGCAAATATCTACAACAACAGCCTTGATGGCTACGTCAAGGTAGGAGTGCCCCTGAATGAAGACAACAGCTGCAATATGGCTGTCGTGGCGGATTTTAATTACGTGGACCTGAACTCCAACTTCGGCTCAAACCCCTACGTCGCCGACCAACGCTCATTCTTTGTCAACCTGCTCTATCAGGACCAGCATCTGGAGAATCATCACTTTACCCTTGGTTTGAGCGAAACGGGGGATATATATAGAGAATATATAAATCGCTCTGTTAAATATGCGCTGGGCTCTTTATATGCTGCGCTGCCTCCGATCGAAAAACGGAATAATTCGTATTTGAACGACCTGGGGGCCTTCGCCGAATATACTTTCCATGCCGAAGATAAGTTCTCTGCTATAGTGAGCTTGAGGGGAGACCTGTACAATGGTGCAGGCTTTCATTTCTCGCCGCGCCTGACTCTCAAATGGGCTCCCGTTGATCAGCTTGTGCTTCGTGCCAACGGAGGCAGGGGGCTGCGTTACAGTACTCCTTTGATCGACAACATAGGCGTGCTCTCTACGACCAAGCTGCTTAATGGCGATTTTATGGAGCATCCTCTGGAGGACGCCTGGACATTTGGCGGCAACGTTACCTGGTACCTGCCATTTGACAGTTCCCAGAAGACTTACTTAAGCCTGGATTATTTCGGGACCCGCTTCATGGAGCAGATGGTGGTGGATTACACAGCTACGGATATCTACTTTTATACCTTGAACTCTCTTCAGGGCGGCCGTTCACGGACCGACAATCTGCAGATAGACTTCGGCGCCGAGCCTTTCCGGGGGTTCACCGTTACTTTGACCGGCCGTTACACCGATGCCCGCCAGCCTCTTGTGTATCAAAGCAGCGACCTCAAGCCCATGACGGACAAGTACAAAGCGGTTCTTAACCTCCAATACGCCACCAATCTTAACAAGTGGATATTCGACTTCACGGCCTCGCTCAGCGGTCCCTGCCGCGTCTGGGATTTCATGCGCGGCCTTGATCCTATGTATGCCAACGGATGGACCAAACCCTATCCGCTTCTCTATGCCCAGGTTACCAAGCGTTTCAAGGGCTTTGACATTTACGTCGGTGGAGAGAACCTTACCAATTTTACCCAGCCCGATCCTATAATCGGTGCCGACAAACCTTTCGACCTGGGCTTTGACGCCAGCTGCATCTGGGGTCCGCTTATGGGTGCAAGGGTTTATGCTGGAATCAGAATGACAATTTGGAAAACGGAAAAAATATAATAGATATGAAGCATTTGTTTATAGTATTGATCTCCCTTGTCCAGGTGGTTTTCGCAAGCACCATCCATTGCGAGACCTGCGGCAAAAAAGTGCAGGAAAACATAGCATTTGAAAAAGGGGTGAAAGACCTCAAGGTTGACGTGCCCGGCAAGACCATTACCGTGGTGTTCAATCCGGCCAAGACTGATACGACTACTCTGAAAAAGGCGATCAGGAAGCTTGGCTATGAGGCGGAAGTAATTGATTATAAAACAATTAAATAAAGTGGAAGAAGAACGCAAACTGAACTTTCTCGAGGAGATAATCGAGAACGACCTCAAGACCGGAAAGGTGGACAGCATACTGACCCGCTTCCCTCCGGAGCCCAACGGATACCTGCACCTCGGCCATGCAAAGAGCCTGTGCATCAATTTCGGCCTGGCGCAGAAGTACGGCGGCAAGACCAATCTCCGTTATGACGACACCAATCCCACCAAGGAAGACACCGAGTATGTGGATTCCATCAAGGAAGACATCAAGTGGCTTGGATTCCAGTGGGAGAAGGAGCTCTATGCGTCGGACTATTTCGACCAGCTGTACGAATGGGCGGAGCAGTTGATCAAGAGGGGGCTTGCCTATGTCGACGACCAGACCCAGGAAGAGATCTCCAAGGGCCGCGGAACGGTTGAGACTCCCGGCACGCCCAGCCCCTGGAGGGACCGCAGCGTGGAAGAGAACCTCAAACTGTTCAGGGAGATGCGCGACGGAGTATATCCGGACGGCGCGAAAGTGCTGAGAGCCAAGATAGATATGGCCCATCCCAACATGTTCTTCCGCGATCCTCTGCTGTACCGGATCAAGCATGCCCATCATCACAGGACGGGGGACAAGTGGTGCATCTATCCCATGTATGACTTCACCCACGGCCAGTGCGATTCCATAGAGCATATCACCCATTCTATCTGCACGCTGGAATTTGACGTCCACCGCCCCCTGTACGACTGGTTCATCGAGACCCTGGGCATCTATCCTTCGCATCAGTACGAGTTCGCCCGTCTCAACCTTACCTATACCCTGATGAGCAAGCGCAAGCTTCTGGAACTGGTTCAGAAAGGCCTTGTTGCGGGTTGGGACGATCCCCGCATGCCTACGCTCTGCGGTGTCAGGCGCCGCGGCTATACGCCTGAGGGACTCAAACTGTTCTGTGACAAGATAGGCGTCAGCAAGCGCGACCAGCTTATGGACATTCAGTTGCTGGAATGGTGCGTGCGCCAGGACCTCAATGCCCGCTCGAACCGCTATATGGTGGTGCAGGATCCGCTCAAAGTCACTATCGTCAATTATCCCGAGGATCAGGTGGAGTGGTTCGACTGTCCTCTCAATCCGGCGGAACCCGAAGGAGCGACCCGTAAGGTGCCGTTCAGCCGCGAATTGTACATTGAGCGCGCCGATTTCATGGAAGACGCTCCCAAGAAGTTCTTCCGGCTCAAGCCGGACGGAGAGGTGCGCCTGAAATACACATACATTGTCAAGTGCGTGGAGGTGGTCAAGGACGAGAACGGCAATATCACCGAACTGCGCTGTACCTATGACCCTTCCACCCGTCCGGGCGCCGGAGAATGGCGCTCCGTCAAGGGAACGATACACTGGGTAAGTACTTCTCACGCCAAAGAGATCGTGATACGCAATTACGACCGCCTGTTCACGCTCGCCGACATGAGCCAGGTACCGGAAGACAAAGACGACAAGGACTTCCTGAACCCGGATTCGCTTATAGTGGCCAGGGGCTTTGCCGAGCCGGCGCTGCTGGATGATGCATCCGGCATAGCAGTCCAGTTCGAGCGTACCGGCTATTATATCAAGGATTCCGACAGTACTCCCGAAAAGCCCGTATTCAACCGCACAGCCACGTTGAAGGACTCATACAAGCCCGAATAATGAACGATTTCGTTTTCTCGATGATGCTGCTGGGCGCCCTCTCTTCGGGGGGCAGCCTTCCTTTCTGGGCTGTATCCAACAAGAACGGCATCATGCCTGAAGAAAACGGAGCCGTGGCATATGTAAGCGCATACAAGCCTTTCGACCAAAGCCGTACTTTCCAGTGGCAGGCCGGAGCATCCCTCGCCGCTTCTGCCTCTTTCATGCCCTCACTTCCCGGCCTGGATGCTGAAGCCCCCAGGCTGATGGTGGATGAACTCTATGCGGGAGTGCGCTGGAAGGTACTTCGTGCCGACCTGGGCATGATGCACCGCGAGCGCGAGTTTCTCGGCTCCGATCCGGCGCTGGGCTCGCTGTCAGTCACGGAAGGCCATGTGGTAGAGAGCAACAATGCCCGCACCATGCCCGGTTACAAGCTTGTACTGGAGCCGTGGGCGGTGCCATTCACTGACGGGCATCTGCTGTTGAGCGGAATCTGGGGTGACTACAAGACCATTGACGACCGTTTCGTGAAGGGGGCGCTGGTTCACAGGCTGCGCGGCATGCTGACCTATGACAGCCGCAATCATTTCTATGCCGGCGCCGGGATCGACCATTATGCCTTGTGGGGCGGCGTCCCCAGCGACCCGAAGTATGTACCCATCGAAGTAAACTTGTCCAACTATCTGCGTATCTGTACAGGACGCAGTGCGTCTCCCGCGGGGTCCAGGAACGACCAGATGAACTGCCTGGGCGACCACGGCGGCGCCGAGCAGTTGCGCATTGGCTGGCGGGAAGACAAATACGAAATTGCGTTCCAGTGGGAAAAACCTTACAACGATAAGTCGGGAATGCGCATGAACAATTTCCCCGACGGTGTATATACCCTTCACTGGAGCCTGAAGGACAAGAACAGCTGGGTGAGCGACGCACTGGTGGAAGTACATTACACAATGTGGCAGTCCGGTACTATCCATGAGAGGGAAACGGATGCCGACGGGAACCAGATAAACTGGCACAAGCTGGATAACGATAAGAAGATCAACATATTCGGCGGCGACAGCTATTTCACCAACGGTGAATACAAGTCGGGCTGGACCCATTTCGGAAGGCCCATATGCGGTCCGTTGTTTTTTACTTCCACATCCAGTGCCGGCATAACCACCATCGGGAACAACCGTTACGAGGCGCTGCATTTTGGAATATCGGGTAAACTTTGGCGCTATGCTCCCTATAAGCTCATGCTCACGGCGAGTCGTGACTACGGTACTTACTCACGTCCCTATATCAGTCCGTCTACCTGGAACAGCGGATGGAACTGGTGGGAAAAGAACACAATAGATAAAGGCTTGAAGCAGTTCTCGGCCGCGTTCACCGGATTCGTGCCGTTCCGAATCGGGCGCCGCAGTTCGCTGGATGTGGTTTACGGCCTTTATGCCGATTCGGGAGAACTGTTTCAGGAAGCATTTGCAGGAATATTGGGAATACGTTTTAATATTTAAACGATTATGGAATTAAGTCTGAGAGCAATCGGTATGCCCAGCTCGCCCATACGCAAGCTGGTCCCTTTTGCTGATGAAGCCAAGCGCAGGGGCATACATGTCTATCATCTGAACATCGGGCAGCCTGACATAAAGACTCCCGAATGTGCTTTGGATGCCCTGCGCAAGATAGACCGCAGCATACTGGAATACAGCCCTTCCGACGGCTGCCTGTCGCTGAGGACAAGGCTGGCGGGCTATTATGCGGGATTCGGTATCAATCTCGGCCCTGATGAAATAATAATCACCACCGGCGGCTCCGAAGCAGTCCTCATTGCGTTCATGACCTGCCTGAATCCCGGCGACGAAATAATAGTTACCGATCCATTTTATGCCAATTACAAGTCCTTCGCCATATTCGCGGGCGCTGTCATAAAGTCGGTCAGGACAAGCATAGAAGAGGGGTTCAGGCTGCCTTCCGTAGAAGCGTTCGAAGAACAGATAACACCCAGGACCAAGGCTATCCTTATCTGCAATCCCAACAATCCGACGGGCTATCTGTATACAAGGGAAGAGATGGAACGGCTCCGCGATATCGTGGTCAAGCACAACCTTTTCCTTTTCAGTGACGAAGTGTACAGGGAATTTACTTATTCCGGGGAGCCATATGTTAGCGCTATGCATATGCAGGGCATAGAGAATAATGTGATTCTTATCGATTCCATGTCAAAGCGCTATTCAGAATGCGGCATCCGTGTCGGCTGTCTGTGCACCAGGAACAAGAAAGTCAGGGATGCCGCCATGAAGTTCTGCCAGGCGCGTTTGAGCCCGCCGCTACTCGGGCAGATTGTGGCCGAGGCCAGCCTGGACGTGCAGGAATCCTACCTCCGGGATGTTTACGAAGAATATATAGAGCGCCGTAACTTCCTGATCGACGGCCTGAACAAAATCCCCGGAGTGTACAGCCCCCTGCCAATGGGCGCCTTTTACACCATTGCAAAGCTGCCGGTCGACGATGCCGAGGAGTTCTGCAAATGGTGTTTGAGCGATTTTAATTACAATGGAGCCACGGTGATGATGGCCCCGGCCGCCGGCTTCTACACGGTCCCCTCCGATGGACGCCAGCAGGTGCGGATTGCGTATGTCCTTAATAAAGAAGATCTCGGGAAGGCACTGGAATGCCTCGCAAAGGCATTGGAAGCATATCCCGGAAGGATATCTAATTAGTTAGCAGTATATGTTGAGCAGACAAATTGCACCGGAACTGCGGAAGTTCGAGACCCCTTTCTACCTTTATGACATCTCTCTCCTGAGGCAGACTCTCGAGAGCGTCACTTCCGTGGCCTCAAAATACGGTTATGTAATCCATTATGCCATAAAGGCAAATTATGATCCCCATATTCTGGCCGTTATCCGCGAATACGGTCTGGGGATTGATTGTGCGTCGGGCAATGAAGTGCGATGTGCCATAGAGGCGGGCTTTGCCCCTTCGGGAATAGTCTATGCCGGGGTGGGGAAGCGTGACAAGGAACTTCGTTATGCCATTGAACAGGGGATCTTTGCCATCAATTGTGAATCTCTGCAGGAACTTCAGGTTGTGGACGACATAGCCGCAGCTCTCGGCAAGGTCCAGAATGTGGGCCTGCGGGTGAATCCTGACATCGATCCGAAGACAAACAAATGCATTGACACAGGTCAGGCCGACAGCAAGTTCGGTATTTCCTACGAAGAACTTGTGTCCAGGCTTGAATGGGTAAAGTCCCTCAAAAATATCAAAGTCGCGGGAATACACCTGCACATAGGCTCCCAGATACGCGAACTGCATGTTTTCGAGTACCTCTGCGCCAAGGTGAACGCGATAGTGGAGCATCTGGGAGCCCTGGGACTCGATTTCGGCTTCGTGGACGTTGGAGGCGGGCTGGGCGTCAATTACGACTTCCCGGAGAATGAGCCCGTGCCCAATTTCGCATC
>JAFZBM010000047.1 GCA_017561765.1 Bacteroidales bacterium
AACACTGACGCCAAGGGCAAAAGGACCCTGCGTCCGGAAGCGATAGATTACTGGAACTACCTGTGCGCATCATACTGGGTAATGGACGCGAAGATGATGAACGATATGTCATACGCCGTCGATAAGCATGATGTTGATTATGAGCAGATGTCGTACGATGCAATTGCGTTCATCAAGGAAAAATTCATGAACCCTGACGGCACGTTCAAGTGCGAGATACTGAATACCATGCAGACTCCTGCGCTCTTCGCGCTCAAGAACGGAATTGTCGAAGATGAGGCAAAGGAGGCTATGTGCCGGCGTCTGCGCGAAAACTTTGCCGCTCACGACGGCTGTCTGCAGACCGGATTCCTTGGAACGTCCATACTTATGTCCACGCTTACCGAGAACGGTATGGCGGATATTGCGTGGGATTTGCTCTTCCAGCGCAAGAATCCCAGCTGGCTGTACTCGGTCGATAACGGCGCCACTACTATCTGGGAGCGCTGGAACAGCTATATGAAGGACAAGGGCATGGGGCCCAAGGGAATGAACAGCTTCAATCATTACGCGTACGGCTGCGTGTGCCAGTGGATATGGGAGACCGCCGCGGGCATTGCCGCCGATCCTTTCTGTCCCGGTTTTGTGCATATTATCATGAAGCCTGTTCCCGACAAGCGGCTGGGATGGCTGGAAGCGGAGTATCCTTCCGCCGCCGGTCTTATCAAGAGTTCCTGGAAGTTCGAGGGCGATACCTGGATTTGGAATTTCACTGTTCCCGAAGGCTCTGCTGCGACTGTCATCCTCCCGGGAGAAACTGAAATGAACGACTACTCTGCCGGCAGTTACACGATCAGGAAGCAACTGTGATCTGTAACTTCCTAATACTCCTTTCGTTACTCTCCGGGGGAAGTACTTCTGCCGCCGCTTGTACTTTGCCCCCGGAAGACGTCGCTGCCGCGACCCCTCCCGCAAGCGGGCCCCTCCCTCTTATGGAGCCGAGGGTGGCTACAGTCTCCGGGGGCAAAGTACAAGCGGCGGCAGATTACTGGCCCGACGGATCCGAAGTGGATAAGTGGTTCCGGCAGGAACCGAAGCCGCGGAAGGGAGCGCAGGCGCGGACTTTCAACATACTGGACTACGGTGCAATTCAGGACAGTACCATAGTGCAGACGGAAGCCATACAACGTGCTATCGACGCGGCAGCGAAACGCGGCGGCACTGTGCTAATCCCCAAAGGAGTCTTCCGAAGCGGAGCCCTCTTCTTCAAGCCCCGCACCCATCTGTTCTTTGAGGACGGCGCCACCCTCAAGGGGAGCGGAGACATCTCCGATTATCCCGATGCCCAAGTGCATATCGAAGGCGTACTGCAGCCTTACGCTGCTGCAATAATAAATGCCAGCGGAGTCAATGGCTTCACAATCAGCGGGAAAGGCATTATCGACGGAGACGGCGCCCACTGGTGGGACGAATTCTGGCAGCGCCGTGAGGAGAATCCCGACTGCACCAATCTTGAAGTCCGTCGCCCGAGGATGATCAGCATCGACGGCTCGAATGACGTGCTCATAGAGGATGTGTCGCTGCGGAACGCGGGCTTCTGGAACATCCATCTGTACAAATGCGAGCGGGTGCGTCTGAAGGGCGTTTCCGTATTTGCTCCCGTTGAACCCGTCAGGGCCCCCTCCACTGACGGAGTGGACATAGACGCCTGTCACCAAGTGCACATCCGTTCCTGCAATTTTGCCACGGGCGACGACCTTATTGCAGTAAAGGGAGGCAAGGGACCATGGGCCGATGAAGACCCGGACAACGGCATCAACTCCGAGATACTGGTTGAAGACTGTTCTTTCGGCCACGGCTCCGGCGTGCTGGTGTTCGGCAGCGAGTGCATCGAAGCCCGCAATGTAATTGTACGCAACAGCAAGGTGCACGGAACCACCCGCCTGCTGTGGCTCAAGATGCGCCCCGACACGCCTCAGGACTATTCCGACATTCTGGTAGAGAAGATCAAGGGCGATGTAGACCGCATCTTCTATGTCAAGCCCTGGACGCAGTTCTTCGACCTAAAGGGACGCTCCGACATACCGATGTCCTACGCTTCCGGCATCACCTTCCGTAACTGCGACCTGAAGTGCCGCATTCAGGAAAGTGTGGAGCGGGACAGTACGCAGTTCCTTTTGAGCTGCGTCAGCTGGCCTTCCAACAAGATACGTTTCACTTACAATACATCCGAAGAAAAAGTCGGGCCCTATACACTGGAAGATCCCCTGGTATTTGCCGACGGGCGTGCCGTGGAGTCCGTCGCCGACTGGAAAGAAAGACGGAAAGAGATTCTCTCGATCTTCGAGCGGGAGATGTACGGACGCATACCGGAACCTTGTCCCGTGTATGTCGATTCGCTCGAGGGCGGAGTTACGCTGGCCGGATTCGCCCTTCGCAAGCAGTTCCGCATGTGGTTCAGGGAAGACAGGACCGGCCCCGGGATTGACTGGCTGGTGCTGTATCCCCGTAATGCGCAAGGGCCTGTGCCTGCGGTAATTATGCTCAATTACTACGGCAACCACACCATACTTTCAGATCCTCAGATAGTGGTACCCGACTGCTGGCTCGACGATTCAGAAACATACAAAATATCAGGTAACAGGGCGTCCGAAGCGGGGCGCGGCCTTTTCGAAAACCGCAATATGCTCACGGTGTTCCCTGTTGACATGATACTTGCACGTGGCTATGCTTTCGTGACTGCCTGCTACGGGGATGTGAGCGCCGACCCCGAGGACACTTATCTTCAGAACGATCTGCCCTGGGGCGGAGTGTTTTCTTTATGGCCCGATGCAGGCCGCGCCGACGGACCCCGGTCCCTGGGGGCATGGGCCTGGGCGCTTATGCGGGGCCTGGACATGATTTCTGCGGATCCGTCCATTGACGCTTCAAAAGTTGTGGTGGCCGGCTCGTCCCGTCTGGGCAAGGCGGCTCTCCTTGCCGGAGCTTACGATGAACGCTTTGCAGCCGTGGTGCTCAACCAGACCGGAGGAGGGGGCGTGCCCCTTGCCAAACGTGATTTCGGGGAGCATGTGCGCTCGGAAACAGCCCGCTTTACCCATTGGTTCTCGCCTGCATACGCCAAATATGCCGGCTGCGAGGCGAAGGAAATGCCTTTCGATCAGCATCTGCTGGTATCTTGCATAGCACCCCGTCCGCTTCTGGTTCAGGGTTTCGACAATCCATGGTTCGACACCCACGGTGAATTCCTATGTCTCAAGGCCGCTTCGCCGGTGTGGACTTTCCTCGGAGCTTCCGGACTCCCGGACGTTGAGTGGCCCGCAGACTACGACACTTCGGCCATAGGGTCCTGCCTGGGCTATGTCAGGCGCGACCAGGGGCACGGCATTGCCGCCATAGACTGGACCTGGCTTCTTGATTTCGCCGACGGCGCCCTTCGCTAGACCAGTGCTTCTTTGAGCCTGAATGCAATTTGAATATTTTTTGTAATTTTGAAGAAAATACTATCCACAAATGAAAAGAGCTATTCTGATTGCCATTCTGATGCTTTGCGCCTCCCTGGCCCAGGCCCAGATACTCATCACCCGTGAAGACCGCGAGCGGGCCGCCGCACTTGTTGAGCAAATGACTCTCCAGGAAAAGTGCGCCCTCATCACCGGCCAGGACGACGGCTTCCACACCGCGGCCATAGAGCGTCTCGGCATCCCCTCTGTGCGGATGGCCGACGGCCCCCAGGGCGTCCGCAATAAAACCAACAGCACATATTACCCCTGCGGCCTTAGCCTTGCGGCGTCATTCAACCGTTCAATAGCTCACGGAGTGGGTACAGGCATAGGCTGGGATGCCTCTGCCAGAGGCGTCAGGATAATGCTCTGTCCGGGCGTAAACATCTACCGGTCACCACTTTGCGGCCGTAACTTCGAGTACTACGGCGAGGACCCCTATCTGGCAAGTGAAACCGCAGTGCAATATATCAGGGGCATTCAGGAGCAGCGGGTGATTGCCACCATCAAACACTTCGCACTCAACAACCAGGAGTTCGACCGTCACGGCACGGCTTCGGTGGCCGACGAGCGTACGATAAACGAAATCTATTTCCCTACATTCCGCAAGGCTGTGGAGCAGGCCCGCGTCGGTGCTGTTATGACAAGCTACAACCCGGTCAACGGGGAGCACGCGGCCGAGAACAAATGGCTCATCGACCAGTTGCGCGGATGGGGCCATGAGGGCATAGTGATGTCGGACTGGACTTCCACTTACACGACTCTCGGCTGCCTGAACGGAGGGCTGGATCTCGAGATGCCCCAAGGCTATGTGCTTAATTATGAAAAGGTAAGCGAACTTGTGAAGAATGGGACAATAGATGAATCCGTAGTGGACGCAAAGTGCTGCCGCATTCTACAGACCTTCGCCGCATATGGCCTGCTCGACCTCCCCATGAAGGATGAAAGCATTCCGGAAAACTATCCCGAATCCCGCCGGAAAGCCTATGAAGCCGCACTCGAAGGACCCGTACTGCTCAAGAACGACGGCATACTGCCTATCAAGGCTTCCAACAAGAACAATATAATCGTAGTCGGTCCCAACGCTGACATCATTCCTTACGGCGGAGGTTCCGGCCGCATGGATCCGATCGAAGGCACTACAACGACCCTGTATCAAGGCCTTGCCGCCCTTGGCAAGGGGTACAAGGTAAGCCTCATGGACTGGCAGAACGTTGATGAAGCGGCCCTGGCCAAGGCTTCCGCCGTCATCGTCTCGGTGGGCTTCAACCATGATACGGAGAAGGAGGGCTCCGACCGCACGTACTCCCTTCCTGCCGGGCAGAACGAACTCATCGCCAAAGTGGCTTCGCTTAATCCCAACGTGCTGGTTGTTGCCAACAGCGGCGGGGAATTCGATGTCGCACCCTGGCTTGGCAGCGTGAAGGGCCTGCTGATGGCCTGGTACGCCGGCCAGGAGAGCGGCAGGGCGCTTGCGGCCATCATCTCCGGCGCCGTATCGCCCTCGGGCCGTCTGCCTTTCACATTCTGGGGCTCCGAGGACAAGAATCCCGCGGCGCGCTACTATCATGCCGTCGTGCCTGCCGTCAAGCAGCGCAGCAAGAACAGGGATCCGTATCCCAACGCCGAATATAAAGAAGGCGTGTTCCTGGGATACCGGGGAGTGGAGCGCTTTGGCGTGCAGCCCATGTTCCCCTTCGGCTTCGGCCTTGGATACAGCACTTTCGAGTATTCAAACGGGGAGATAGAGACGCTGCCCTATGGCTACCGGGTCAAATTTACCGTCAAGAATACCGGCAAGGTTCCCGCAGCCGAGGCAGCCCAGGTATATGTGTCCAGGACAGGTGGCAGCGTAGCCCGTCCCGCCAAGGAACTCAAGGGTTATGAAAAGGTTAAACTGGCTCCCGGCGAGAGCCGCAACGTCAGCATACTGCTGACATCCGGATCTTTCGCCCGTTACAGCATCGCAGAACACGACTGGGTAGTGGATAAAGGCTCCTACAAAGTGCTGGTCGGCAGATCGTCCGCCGACATCAAGCTCGAGATGCCGCTGAAGTTATAGCGCTTGTTTCAGTCGACGCGCCTTACATCGGTGCCGCGCACCTTTTCGGCGCCGAACCATTCGTTCAGAGTATCCTCCGCCTTCTGCAGCACGGCGGGGGATATATTCTTTCTGATCCTGTCGTACACCCATGCACCCACGGCTGCATCGTCAACAAGTCCCAGCAGACCGAAGATTCTCCGGGGCAGCAGGTCGTGCGGTACCGCTATATATATAATACCCGCGTAAAGCAGGGCTTTCTCGAGCGTGGTAAGCTGTTCGCCGGTGAGTGTGTAGTAGAAAATCAGCAGTATGCGGGTGGCGCCGCGTCCCGCCTTATAGGCGAACTGCTTGATTCTCAGCCATGCTGAATCGGAGAATTTCTTCCAGTCGACGCCCTTCAGCGAGTCCAGAAGGCGTCCCGCCGGTTTGTGGAGTATTGCAAATACCAGGATAATCAAGCAGATAGTAGTAATCATATACAGGTTGTTCTTTTTCCCGTCAAAGATAATTATTAAAAAAAGTAAAAAAAAATTTGGCAGGTTAAAAAAAATGTGTACCTTTGCATCCCCTTCCGAAAGGGAGGGATATGAGAAACAAAGTTCATTGACAATACTGAGAGAGATAACGAGGTAAAAAAGAGATTAAGTCTGATAAGAATCGAAGTTTTTTCGAGTTGTAAGGGCTGCAATTTCAAAATAAGGCAAAACGAGTAAACACGAGACGTTAAAAAGTCGTCAAGTGTGATTCACAAAGAAGAGAAAGAGAAGAAGAGCGAACGGAGGATGCCTTGGCTTCCGAAAGCGAGGAAGGACGTGGTAAGCTGCGAAAAGCTCCGGGGATCTGCAAACAGGAAATGATCCGGAGATGTCCGAATGGGGGAACCCCTGCAGTTGAAGGCTGCAGACCATCGTGAAGATGGGGCGAACGCAGGGAACTGAAACATCTTAGTACCTGCAGGAAAAGAAAGAAACAATCGATTCCCGGAGTAGTGGCGATCGAAACGGGAAGAGCCTAAACCGAGTGCGTTACGGCGTATTCGGGGTTGTAGGACCACACAAAAAGAGCATGCCAGGAACCGGAACCGTCTGGAAAGTCGGTCCGCAGAGGGTGAAAGGCCCGTACGGGTAACGGGGTATG
>JAFZBM010000048.1 GCA_017561765.1 Bacteroidales bacterium
GGACCAAATACAATACGGGGAATATTTCCAGACGGCCTATAAGCATCTCGGCCATTCCTGTACATTTGAGTATAGCGGGGAAATCAGCGTAGTTGGACATGGATCCTACATCTCCGAAGCCCGGGCCGACATTACCGATGCTGGCGATCGAGGCTGTTACGCCCGTTATGAAGTCAAGTCCGAAGGCGATGTTGACAGCGGCGAACAATACCATGATAAACAAGTAGCAGAATATGTAGCGGAAGGCGTCGTTGACCTGTTCCTCGGAACGGATATGGCCATCTACCCGGACATACTGAATACTGTGGGGGCTTGTTGTTTGCGCGACTTTCCTGTGTACGCCTTTTGCCGCCAGGATTGCCCTGTCTATCTTGATTCCTCCCGAAGTGGAGCCGGAACAGCCGCAGATGAATGAACAGAAGATAAGGGTTGCCATACTGAGGGGAGGCCAGAGTGTTGTGTCCTGCGTGGCGAATCCTGTTGTCGTGGATATGGAGGCAACCTGGAAGGATGCATCCCTGAGCGCAGTCCAGATAGAGGAATAACCTCCGTTGATAATTAGATCTCCTGTAACGATGACGATGGCAAGGCCGACAAGGGAAAGGAAAACTTTGACCGTCTCAGACTTCCAAATATAATCGGGCTTTCCTTTTAGAAATGCCAGGAAGAGTATGCCGAAGTGCACTCCAGCTGCGAGCATTGTAAATGTAAGAACGATTTCTGCAGCCGGATTCGAATAAAAGGCTATGCTTGTATTACGTGTGCAAAAACCGCAGGTACTGCAGGCGGACATGGCGTCGGTTGCGGCATCAAACCATCCCAATCCCGTCAACTTCAGAGCAAGAAATGATATCAAGGTCAGCACAACATAGGTAATGAGCATTTTGTTGGCGAATTTCTCACTCTTCTCCCCTTCAAATGATTCCCGCGCGACTGTTGATATTTCCGCCCCGGACAGCATTGACTTGTCAGCGCGTACCGTAAGCATTGAAAAAAGGGTTACTATACCTACTCCGCCAACCCACGCCGTTGAAATCCGCCAGAACTGAATCCCGCGAGGCAGCGCTTCTATGTCGTTCAAGATGGAAGCTCCGGTTGTTGTAAATCCGGAAACACTCTCGAAGACAGCATTGACAAGCGTAAATTCGCCGCCATAGAACAAGTATGGCAGCATTCCAAAAATGCAGGCAAGAATCCAGGCCCCCACAACTATGCAATTCCCTTCGCGGAAATTCAGCTTATGCGGTCCCTTTCTTACAAATATCAAAGGATAAAAGCCCACGATACCGGTAAGGAGGGCAGACAATAGGAGAGAGAAACGACTTTCATCACCCGGCGTACAGAACGCGATGATGCAGGATATGGTCATAAGCGCAGCGACAAGCAGCAGCGAAACGCTGATATACCATATGATAACCTTCCAGTTCATATCTTTTTGTTTTGACGGGGCAAAGATATTTTGTTAAAATCCATTTATCAATGCGAAAATTTTTATATTTGCATTGATAAAATCAATCGTATTTGACTTTATGACACTTCAACAACTTCGTTATATCATTGCAATCGACGACTTTAGGCATTTTGGAAAAGCGGCTGAAGCTTGCGGCCTCACCCAGTCAACCCTGAGCCTGATGGTCAAAAAAATGGAAGAAGAATTGGATGTGAAGATATTTGACCGCGAAGCTCATCCTGTGGCTACTACCGAAATCGGCCGGAAAGTTATCGACAGGGCAAAAGTTGTCCTGTATAACGTGGAGCAAATATCTTTGATGACCCGATCAGAGAAAGAACTTCTTTCAGGTCCTCTCAAGATTGCCCTTATTTCCACTGTATCACCAGTACTCGTTCCCTCTCTGTTTAAGCATTTCGGCTCGAATTATCCGTCCATTTCCCTGCAGACGGAAGAGATGCTGTCCAGTACAATTAAAGATAAACTCAGAAAGCTGAAGTGGACATGGGTATCTTGACAGGTCCCCTCAACGATCCTGACCTTTTGGAAATCCCACTATATCACGAGCGTTTCATGGCCTATGTCTCTCCGGACAATCCGGCCTACGCCCTGGACAGCATCACGACAGATAAGCTCTATGAACAGCCGATATGGATTATCGGCGACGGACTTCGTCAAATGGCTCCGGGCGAAATGAAAGAAAGCGGGTTGAACTACGAGCGCTTATTTGAAGGCGGACGAGTAGGAATACTGATACAGGTAGTTAACGACAACGGCGGTATTACCATTATTCCTGAAACCCATACCGATTTGATTATGTACAGCCAGCAAAATTGCCTTCGCCCCATTATTGATCCGGTGCCCAGCCGTACAATCTCTCTGGCCATCCGCAGCGACTATATACATGAGGCAAAATTGAATGCTGTAGTGGACGCCATCAAACATATCATACCAGGAACATTGCTTGACAGTGTAATCCGAAAAGAACGCCTTGTTCTATGATCCGCCGATATTCTCCAGTTCAACTTGGGAGTAAAACCGGGAGCTTTGCCGCTGAAAGTCTCTAACGGCTTTTTTTCAATGTATCGTATGTTTCCGAAAGCCACTCGTTATAATAATCATAGGGAGACCGGCTCCACCAGTCCAACAGTTTGTTCAACGACGCGATGTCCTCTTCGATACTGGTGCACTTGTACTGTTCCGGATCGCGGTTGACCGTCACGACATGATTATTATCTTCTTTAAAATCAATCCGGTAAATACAGAATCCCGACCAGCTGCGGTGTGCCCAAAGAGTAGATTCCTCCATATACCAGAACCACTTGTCCCCCATATCCCGTGGAATATTGCCGCAACGGAGCGCTTCCATTTCCTTATTGCTGAAAGACCGGTTAAGCACGAATGACTCATGCTGTTCCGGCATAGGCTCCGTTTTCCAGTCGTCGCGACGGGCTATGCTTCTTTTGTTTAAATTATCTCCTGTCATTTATTTCACGGTCAAATGGTAAACGCTATAAAGTTACGCATTTTCTGTGACATCCCCCGACAATACCGGCCACGGCTATTTGATTTTATGGTCAAAAGGCATATATTTGCAAAAACCAGCACCTTATGAAAAAAGTCCTGATTATCATCGCGGCAGCCCTTCTCGCTTTCACCGGCTGCAAAAACCATTTCTCCTTTGAAGAACTCGAGTTCGACTACCCTGCCGGATTCACCATCGACCACAACGACACCGACGGCGACACGATGGCCATTTCCATATCCAGCCCGGACGGCAACTCATACATTTTCATGGAAGTATTCAAAGAAAAACCGGAAGCCGTTGAAGATCCCGATCCGGAGATTCTTGCAGCTTACCTGATCGACAACGCCTATCAGATAATGGACATTTTCGTCATCGGTTCCGAGAACGTCCATCTGTCCGCTCCCTTCAGCAAAGACGACATACAGGTCGAAGGAGACGACGCGGATCTTGAGGTTTATGCATTCTTTGACGGGACCTATCAGGGAAGCCCTTACAACGGAACTCTCCGCGCCACCATGTTCCACAACTACCGTATTACGGCCGTGGCCCAGGGGCTGAACGAGGATGACGTTGACCGGCTCATTGACGATATATACCTGACGGCACATATCAAATAAGTCATTGAGAAATAACATAATAAGGCGGCTCCTTCCGGGGCCGCCTTAATCATGCACTCAGTGCCGCGTCAGATGAAAATATACTTCAGGACGAACAGCACCGCCAATATCCACATCGTTACCGAAATCTTCTTGAACTTGCCGGACAGGGCATTCAGAAGAACATAGGAGATAACGCCGATCAAAATACCGTCGGAGATGGAATAGGCGACGGGCATGAGCAGCACGGTAATAAATGCGGGAATGCTCTCGGAGAAGTCATTCCAGTCAATCTTGACCACGGGGGCCATCATCATGACGCCCACGATTACCAGGGCGGGAGCGGTGGCTGCAGCCGGAATCGCAAGGAAGAGGGGCGAGAAGAGCAGGGCGAGGGCGAAGCAGACAGCGGTAGTGAGGGCGGTGAGGCCTGTACGGCCGCCGGCACCTACACCGGATGCACTTTCAACATAGGTGGTGGTAGTGGATGTTCCGAGGCAGGCGCCCGCAACGGTGGCGATGGAGTCGGCCATGAACATCTTGTCGATTCCGTCCACATTGCCTTTTTCATCAACCATACCGGCCTTCTGGGACACTCCGATTACGGTTCCCATGGTGTCGAACATATCGATGAACAGGAAGGTGAACACCACGGCGAGCATATCCCAGCTGAGTATGCTGCCCCACTCGAACTTGCAGAAGATGGGACCTACGCTGTCGGGAAGCGACACCACGCCGTTGAAACTTGTGATGGCGGCGCCGGTGGCGGGATCTTTAATCAGGAGGCCTATGATGGTGGTAATGAGTATACCGAGCAATATGCCGCCCTTGACCTTCAGTATCACCAGCGCGCCGGTAATGATAATGCCTATTACGGCAAGCAGGGCCGTTCCGTGGCAAATGTCACCCAGCGAAACCAAGGTTGCGTCGTTGTTGGCGATAATGCCGGCATTCTGAAGGCCTATGAACGCGATGAACAGGCCGATACCGGCGCCTATCGCGTGCTTGAGGCTCAGCGGAATGGCATTCAGAATCCACGAACGGACCTTGGTCAGAGTAAGGATAATGAAGATGATACCTTCAAGGAATACGGCGGTGAGAGCGAACTGCCAGCTGTGTCCCATCGTCAGGCACACAGTGAATACGAAGAAGGCGTTCAGGCCCATGCCCGGCGCCAGGGCGAAAGGCTTCCTGGCGTAGAGGGCCATGACCAACGTACCGATGAGGGAAGCCAGGGCGGTGGCTGTAAAGACCGCCCCTCTGGGCATGTCGAGGGCGCCGAAGATATTAGGGTTGACGGCCAGGATATAGGCCATCGTAAGGAAGGTGGTGAGACCGGCTATTATCTCGGTACGGAAACTGTTTTCCCCGGCCTTGAATCCCAAGGCCTTAGCCATAAAGTTTGCCATAAATCAGTCCTCCTTCGCTAGAAAACCCACTTGGTGCCAAGGCAAGGACGGGCCCAGAAGCCGTGATAGCCGGCGAAATTGCAGGAAAGCTCGACCTCGGTACCGATATGCAGATTGTCAACCCCGATGTGCTGGCCTATATTGTACCAGAGCTGGGGCTCGGAGATGAATACGAACTTGTCCGCCGTACCTGCTCCCTCCATGAAGTTAACGACATTCTCACCCCAGATATCGGCGAAGCCGCTGAAGCGAAGGCCCTTAACGCCGAAAAGATCCTGCATTCCCCAAACGAAGGTGAACTGGGCAGGTATGTCACTGGTTGCGCCGGCGCTGAAGGTCTTGTAAAGGAGCTTGAAATTGAAGGTGTTACGGAAGTCGCTGCTGTGCAGGAAGTAATCCAGGCCGAAGAGGAAGTTTTGGTTTACCCCCACGAGGCCGTTGTACTCTACCTGGAGGCTGAGAGGAGCGAGAGCGCTGTTCTGCCAGAAGTTCAAGCAGCGTGCAATCTCCATGTAGCTTCCGCTAGGAGACTGGTTTACGCCCTTGGCGTCCTTGTGGTTGTAATCATAATCGATGAAGAAGAAGGTGTTGCCCCACTTGTCTCCATAGAAACCCTCGAGGGTGGTGGTGAAGTGTCCACGATCCTTTCCGAAATCGTAGAAAGTCTGGAGGTTGGTCTGTGCCTTTGCTCCTTGAGCGAAGGCAAACACTGCAATAGCAGCGGCGAAGAATAGTTTTTTGGACATAAAATGTAATTTATGAACTTAATATATAGGGTTATCTTTCGGACAGGCTGAGTATCGAACTGACAGGCACATCTTCCGGCATAGGCGCGCTGCGCGGCACATCGGTGATGTCGATTATGAAATTGGCATAGACGGCCTTCGGGTTGAAACTCTTTACCAGCCTGACGGCCGCCGACGCAGTGCCGCCGGTGGCCAGAATGTCATCGTGAATAAGCACCACGTCGCCGGGGTCGATGGCATCAGCGTGAATCTCGATAGTATCCGTGCCATACTCTTTGGAATAACTCTCCGACACGGTCCGTGCAGGCAGTTTGCCCGGCTTGCGTATGGGAACGAACCCAGCCCCGAGCCTTGCGGCCACGGCGGCGCCCGCTATGAAGCCCCTCGACTCGATGCCGGCGACCTTGGTTATTCCTTTATCTTTATAGAGTGCACAGATGCGGTCAAGCACTTCTTCGAACGCATCCGGATTCTTGAACATAGTGGTGACATCAAAAAACTGTATGCCCTCCACCGGAAAATCCGGGACGATGCGAATGGATTCAATCAGTTTTTCGTCTGTCATTTCCGGTCTTCCACTCTGTTAACTTCAAAGTCGACGGACTTGTCGCCCTGTGCATTTTTGCCGAATTCATAATCCTTGCCGGGCAGTACGGCATTGAGGATGATGCCCACCAGGGCGGCCACAGCCAGACCGGAGAGAGATGTGAATCCGATATTCAATGATCCGGCCTCGCTATAAGAAATACCTATCGCAAGCACCAGGATAAGTGCCATGACAATAACGTTGCGGGACGCTTTGAAATCCACCTGGTTTTCTACGACATTGCGCACGCCGACAGCAGAAATCATACCGTAGAGCACCAGCGAAACGCCTCCTATGGTAGCTGCGGGCATGCAGCTGATGACTGCGGAGAACTTGGGGCAGAACGACAGTACGATGGCGAACAGTGCGGCGATCCGGATCACCCTCGGATCATAAACCTTGGTGAGGTTGAGCACTCCGGTGTTCTCGCCGTAAGTGGTGTTTGCGGGAGCGCCGAACAGGGAGGCCAGGGCAGTGGCGAGACCGTCGCCGAGCAGGGTGCGGTGCAGGCCGGGATCCTCAAGATAATTGATGCCCGTAGTGGAAGAAATGGCGCACATATCCCCTATATGCTCCATCATAGTGGCAAGCGAAATGGGGATGATAGCGATTATTGCGGCTAAGATAAGGCTCCAGTCGGGATTGGAAAAAACCGACATGGCGGTGTTCTCCCACTTGACCGGCAGGCCGATCCAGGCAGCCTCCTTGACCGGGGTGAAGTCGCACAGGCCGAAACAGGCAGCCACGATGTACGATCCCAGGACGCCGAGCAGGATGGGGATGATCTTTATCATTCCCTTGCCCCAGATGTTGCACACCACGATGATCGCGATGGCCAGGAGCGCTATCCACCAGTTCTTGCTGCAGTTGTTGATCGCCGAACCGGCAAGGATAAGGCCGATGGCGATGATGATGGGACCGGTAACGATGGGCGGGAAAAAGCGCATCACCTTCTTCGGGCCGAACGCCGCGAACAGACCGGCGAGGATAAAATAGATAAGACCCGCGCAGAACACGCCTATGCAAGCATAGGGCAGCGCCTGGGCCTGCGTGAGCCCGCCGGCCATCCCCATCTGCACCACGGTGGCATAGCCCCCGAGAAAAGCAAAAGAAGATCCCAGGAATGCCGGAACCTTCAATTTGGTGCAGAGATGGAAAATAAGTGTGCCGAGACCTGCAAACAACAGAGTAGCTGACATTGACAGTCCTGTGATGACAGGCACGAGGACTGTAGCTCCGAACATTGCGAACATGTGCTGGAGGCCCAGCGTAAGCATTTTACCGCCCCCGAGCTTCCGGGCGTCGTAAATGCCTTCCGATTGAGTTTTCGTCATATAATTGGTATTGATGGTGACTCTTCTCTACATCAGCAAACAAAGTTAGTCATAATTAACGGATCTTTTTCCACAAGTTATCAACATTATGAAGGTTTCAAGTTTTTTAATAAATTTGCGATTATGAAACGCAAGCACCTGTTTATCCTTGGAGCATTCTTGCTGATTGCGGGCCCGGCACTCGCCGTTTTCAACGAGCGCGACCTCAGCCAGACCATACGCACCCTGCGCTCCGAGTTGAGCCGCGACTATCAGAAGAGAGTTGCTTCCGAAAAGCGCCTGTCCGACCAATACCGGAGCCAGAGGCGCCAGATGATATCCACAATGAAGAAGTGCAACGAGCTGTCGCTCATATTGTACTCCCAGAAGCAGGATTTCACTTTCGACCTCACATACGCTCTGGAATCGGTGAGCAAAGAATATGAAGAATTCACTTCGAAACGGCTCCCCTACGACCAGATTGTGACCAGGCTCGACTGGGACATAGACCGCTATGCCCGCCTCATCGAGTCGCTCCGCCGCCTCCCGCCCGAAATAGCGAGTATCGAGAGCATACCCGACAGTCTTGCATATCACAACGACAGCCTTGACGCATTTTCCTTCCGCCGGCCACGCAACGGCATGGCACCCGGCCTCACGATACCCAGGGTGCCCGATTCGCTGAGGACGGAAAGGCCTTTCGTGCTGGGCGATGAAGAATGCATCGACCGCGACTCCTGTATATATTATGCTTCGGAGATGCTGAAGATGTGCGCCGCAAGCAAACAGCGCATAATCAGGGACAGCACCCATTATCAGCACACATTCCTGCGCCTCAAAGAATCCTACGACTACGCGCAGCAGCGCTACAAGGTGCTGCAGAACCGCATCTTCGTACAAGGCCAGACGCCTTACAACCGCATCGCTTCAGGCCTGGGCCGCTATTGGCAAAGGGCAATGCAGGACTTCCGCGAAAAATACACACGCGAAGAAGGTGAACAGCACAGTATATGGAGAGGCCCGTTCCTGGTGTATTTCCTGCTCATACAGTTCGGCATCCTGCTGATTACCACGCTCATCGCGGCCGTCATCTTCTGCCTGCTGAACCGCTTCGTCAAGGGCTTCCGGAATGCATTCTCCAAGCAGCAGCACTTCTGCGTAATCCTGTTGATGGGCATTGTACTGAACGGTTTGCTTACGATTTGGCAGAAAGGGGAAGGCATGGGATTCATCCAGTCGGCATCGGGTCTCATGAGGACCTACCTCTGGCTGCTCGGCGCAATTCTGGCGGCATTGCTGATACGCCTTAAACCCAACCAGCTCAAGAACGGACTGCTGCTTTATCTGCCGATGATGGTAATGGCCGTCATCGTCATCGGACTGCGCATCATTTTCATGCCCAATTCGATGATGAACATCATCTTCCCTCCCGTACTGCTGGTGTTCTTCATATGGCAGCTGATCGCATGCCTGAGGCACCGCAACCTGGTGCATACCAGCGACAGGCTTGCAGGATGGTTCTCGCTCATGGTAACGGCCGCGGCACTGACCGTATCTGTAATAGGATACATCTTCGTCGCCCTGCTTATAATGATATGGTGGTTCTTCCAGCTGTCGGCGGTACTGACCTTGATTACCATCTACCACCTGCTCGTTCAGTTCAGGAACAAATATCTCCAGCAAAGCATTGAGGCTTACAAGAAAAGGCTCACTTTCGTTAGTCCCGCCGAAAGGGACAATATGGTGTTCGGCGCAACCTGGCTGTACGATTTCGTAAAAATGGTGCTAATTCCCGTGCTGGCGCTGCTGTCGGTGCCATTCAGCATCAAGCTCGGACTCGGCGTATTCGACTTCAGCGACCTGTTCGACACCATTTACACGCATCCCTTCGTGAACCTGACCAATTCCGACAGCACCGTCGTATTCCGCCTGTCGTTCAAGATCATAGTAACCGCGTGCGTGCTGTACTTCGTATTCAGGTACGCTAATTATGCCCTGTACGCCATTTACCAGAGCCTCCGGTACGCCACGTTCATGAAGAAGAACGGACGCAAGACGGTGCGCAAAAACGAAATCAACCTCTCGTTGGGCAAGAGCATAATCAGCGCCATAACCTGGATAGTGTACGTGATAGTGATCATAGCGATGTTAAAGATACCGACCACATCGCTTACCATCATCGCCGGAGGTCTGTCCGCCGGTATCGGTATCGCCATGAAGGACATCATCAACAACTTCGTCTACGGCATACAGCTCATGTCGGGCCGGGTGAGGGTCGGTGACTGGATCGAATGCGACGGCATACGCGGGCGCGTGACTTCCATAAACTACCAGAGCACGCAGGTTGAAACTATCGAAGGCGCTGTAATGTCGTTCCTTAACGCATCGCTGTTCAACAAGAACTTCAGCAATCTCACTCATAACAATTCCTACGAATTCGTAAAGATCGTAGTCGGTGTGAGCTACGGCAGCGACGTGGCCAAGGTCAGGGAGGTGCTGGTGGAGGCGATGCAGGAAATGCGCACCAAGGATTCCTACGGACGCGAGATAGTAGATCCCAAGAAGGGCATATATGTCGCTTTCGACGACTTCGACGAAAGCAGCGTCAACATTGCCGTCAAGCAGTATGTGCTTGTCGCCGAACGCATAGGCTACGTTGACAAGGCAAAGGAAGTGATCTACGATGCGCTCTGCAAGGCAGGCATAAGCATTCCATTCCCCCAGCGGGACATACACGTTATCAGCGAGTAGGCTTCAAGGCCCCCGCCACAATATCCGCCACCTCTGTGCGCAGTTCCTTCAAGGATCCGGTGTCATAGGGGTGGCATCTGTTTGCGAGCAGTATGATGGCCAGTGAGTTGTCCAGGTCTATTACCATGGACGGGCCGGTGTAACCGGTGTGGCACAGGGTACGTCGGGGGCTCGTCTTGTTGCCCTTGCAGGAAGAATGTGAACTGTACATGTCCCAGCCCAGGGCGCGGCCTATGTACGGGTCGTTGCTGTAAGGCACCGTACACATGAGTTTTACGGTCTCGCTTCCGAGTATCCTGCGGCCGCAGACCTCTCCCCCGCCCATTATGGCGGCTGCTATTACCGACAGGTCTTCCGCATTGGAAAACACTCCCGCATTGCCCGAGTTACCTCCGTTCAGCCTTCGGGCCAGCGGGTCGTGGACCACGCCCTTGAAGGGCAGTCCGTCGGCTTGTACGGTAGTCGGTGCGATGGAATCAAGCAGTTCCGGCATGTTGACCGCGGGAAGGTAACAAGTATGTTCAAGCCCAAGGGTGCCGAACACCTCCCTGCCAGCGTAGTCACAGAGCCTCTCGCCTGTCACTTTCTGCAGAATGTTCTGCAAAGTAACGAAGTTGAGACAACTGTACATGAAGTCTGACTTGGGCTTGAAATTGCGGTGCACCATTGTGGCGATGTAGCGCATGGTGGAATCGGGGCAGGGTTCCCCGTATCTGCTCGCCAGTTTTTCAACGTTCAGGTATGGGTCGAGGCCGGACGAATGCGTCAGCAGGTCCTGGATTGTGATGTGCACGTCCTCGTCTATCAGGGTGTCCCTGTAAGGCAGGAAGTCCGGTATGTAATCGGATACCCTGTCGTCCAGTTTGACATCTCCGCGTTCCAGCAGTTGCATGAAGGCGAGGGTCGTCCCCACGCATTTCGATACCGACGCCAGGTCGAAAATTGTTCCGGTGGTCATTTTCAAAGTGTCGGGAATCACCTGGCGGTTGCCGTAGGCCTTCAGGTACGCTATCTTGTCTCCCCTGACCACGGAAAGCACGGCTCCGGGGATGGTCCCTTCGGAAATGCAGCGGAGAATGGCCGTATCGACTTGTGACAGGGTTTCAGCGTCCATCCCGGCCTCTTCCGGACTCACGTGGCGAAGACCCTGGGCGGCAGGAACCGCCGTGCAACCGATCGTGATTGCAACGATTGCCAGAAAGCAGAACAACTTGTTCATTTAAAGAAATATTTACGTCCGTATTCTTGCAGGTGGGCCTTGAGCGCGTCACCTTCGATTATTTCTATTTCTTCCAGCAGACCGGCTATGAAACGGGTCGCGCCCTGAAGCTGGAATATGTCGGTTTCGAGTATCCAGCCGTCGGCCCCGCGCCTGACACACTTTGCTGAAAGAGGATATTCTTCTTCCAGCAAACTCTTGGCTCTCAAGCTCATGCGCAACACTATATGTATCGGCTCGTCACCTGTCATGCGGAACACGTCCATACCTGAACGGTGGTGTTTGGACTCCTCGGTCCATGCCCGGTCGAGCACCTCCACTTCTCCGCCGATACGGGATATCTTGAAAGTTTTGTTACGGCCGTCTTCCAAATCAAAGGCCCACACGTCGGCATAGTCGGAAGTAAAGCCGAAGGGTTCGACAATACGGTCGCGAATGGTGTGCGAATGGCCGGACTCATAGTCCTTCAGGACGACCTGCATCTTCTCCTGCGCTGCCCTGCCGAGCGCCTCCACCTGTGCCGCGCTGCTCCTGGCTCCGGCAAAATCGGCTATGCTGGTGGAACGGTAAATAGCGGACAACTTCTCCTTGAGGTTTGCTTTCAGGCTGTTGGTGGGAGCAAGCCGGTCTATCAGCGAATTCACCAGGCAAGCCTCCTCTTCGGAAAAGTAAATCAGTTTCTCAAGTTCAACCGTCTCCTTGGGCATTTCGGCCAGTTTGTACACGTCGCCGTATAACTTGGTTACGGCAAAGCCTGCACTTTTGAAGGTATCCAGATAGCGGTACACCGTACGGGGCGACATCCCGAGTTTGCCGCCAAGTTCATCTATGCTGTAATTCACGTTGCCCGACAAATATTTCATCAGTCGCAGCATCCTTTCGAGCTTGGGTTGGTCCATACTTATTGTCCGCAGTTTTGTCCAAATATAGCAAAAATTCGTAATTTAGCGGTGCAAACTCACAAGCTGAATGGAACCACAAAAGTTAAGCGGATTCCCGTCCCCCGCCGCCGAAATACATGAGAAGCTTGATCTCACGAAGCTCCTGGTGCGCCATAATGCATCGACGTTTTTCTTCCGCATTGACGGCGTTTCCATAGTTGACGCCGGTCTGGACGATGGGGATATAATAATTGTCGACCGGGCTGTAGAGCCCTACGACGGATGCAAGGCCGTGTGCTTCATTGACGGGGAATACACAGTAAAACGCGTGAAAATTACTCCACGCGGAGTCTTTCTGGTTCCATGCAATGAGCGCAATTCCAAAGCCAGGCCGGTTCCCGTGGGTCCCGGGGACGACTATCTTGTGTGGGGCGTGGTTTCCTGGATTGTCAAAAAAGCCTGATACGCATGTTCGCCCTTGCCGACTGCAACAATTTCTTCGCCTCCTGCGAAAGGGTTTTCCGTCCGGATCTGAACGGACGCCCCGTCATAGTGCTCAGCAACAACGACGGCTGCGCCGTGGCCAGGAGCAACGAAGCCAAGGCTCTCGGCATCAAGATGGGTGCCCCGTATTTTAAGATACGCGACATTGTCGAAAAGAACGGCGTCGCCGTTTTCAGTTCCAATTTCGCCCTGTACGGAGATATGTCGCACAGGGTACAGGAAGTACTGGGCAGCTTCGTGCCCGCCGTTGAGCAGTATTCAATAGACGAAGCCTTTCTGGACCTGCGCGGATTGCAGGTCGACGACTACGACGCACTGGCGAAGGAGATATCAGGCAGATGCCGCAAGCTGACGGCGATACCGGTTTCAGTGGGCATCGCCCCCACCAAAACGCTCGCCAAGATTGCCTCGAAGCTATGCAAGCAGTACCCGAAGCTGAACGGCGGATGCTACATGCACCGCAAGCAAGATATTGAAAAAGTGCTGCGACGCTTCCCCGTGAGCGATGTCTGGGGCATAGGACGGCAGTCGGTTAAGAAATTGGCAGCGATGAACATAAGCACGGCGTGGGATTATACACGTCTGAACGAAACAGCCGTACGCAAACAGTTCGCCCTTCCCGGTTACCGCACATGGATGGAACTGCAAGGCACGCCCTGCATAGAATTCGAAGACATGATAGAACCGCGGCAGAGCATCTGCGTTTCCCGCAGTTTTGCCAGGGAGATAACGGAGAGCGGAACATTGAGCGAGCAGGTGGCGAACTTTGCGGAAAGCGCTGTACAGAAACTCCGTTCCCAGCAGTCGCTTGCCCTTGAGATGGCCGTATTTGCGTTTACCAACCGCTTCAAGCAAAACGCCCCGCAGGCTTTCAATTCACGCCTGGTGGTCTTCCCCGACGCCACAGACGAACACCGCATAATCGTTTCCGCGGCTGTCAGGGCGGCCCGCGAGCTGTTCTGCAGCGGATATGCTTATAAGAAAGCCGGCGTAGTATTCACTAAATTAATGCAGGCCGAAGACTATGTGCCGTCAATCTTTGCCGATACCGAGGCGGAGCAAAAAGACGCGCGGTTGTCAAAAAGCATAGATGCAATCAACAATACATTCGGCCGAGGATCCATTCTCTTCGGAGTTCAGGGCGACGGTCATATAAAAATGGCCCGCGAGCACCAGTCCCCCCACTACACAACCCTTTGGAGCGATATTCCCAAGGCAAGCGTAAAATAAAAACGCACATTTTTATCAACATTTTTTAAAGTTGTCAAGAGTTGTCAAAACAGGGCGGTACCTTTGCATCAGAATTAAAAACATAAGGCTATGTCAAAGGAAATTAAACTCTGGATTGAGAACTACTCCGAAATTGAGAATCTCATAAACGACCTCGAGCTTGAATTCGACGGCGCATTTTAGGCATAAAAATCTGTCCGGTTTGGATTTTTTTGCGTAACTTAGCAGAGTTACCACGCAATCATTTCATCATTATGGACAGACGGAATTTTCTGGGCGCGATGGGTATTGCGGCAGCCGGTGCCGCCGTTCTCCCCGCCCTGGGCTCCTGCTCCGGAAACACTTCTTCCGGAGTTCTTTCAGACCGGGACATAAAGGAATCTTATCAAGCTGACCTGCTGGTTGTAGGCGGCGGTCCGGCCGGCGTATGCGCAGCGGTGGCGGCGGCACGCAAAGGTATAAAAGTATTGCTGGCCGACAATGGCAACTGCCTCGGCGGAATGGGCACCAAGGGTCTCGTAGGGCCTTTCATGACTTGCTATGACGCCTCCGGGGAGAACCAGATCATACGCGGTCTGTTCAATGAAATCGTTGAAAGGCTGATTGCCGAAGGCGGAGCCATACATCCTTCCAAAATAAGGCATACCACTGAATTCACAGCCTGGATTACTGAAGGGCACGACCATGTAACTCCTTTCGACCCCGAAATACTGAAAAAAGTATATGACCGCATCTGCGCCGAAGCCGGCGTAAAGGTACTTTTTCACGCCAACTTTGTACAGCCCATTATGAAGGGACGGAATATCCGGGGCGCCGTCCTGCTGACACCTTCCGGGCTTGAAGCGGCAAGGGCGAAAATGGTCATTGACGCTACCGGAGACGGTACGGTGGCCTTCCGCGCGGGCGCTCCCTGCGTATTCGGGGATCCTGAAAGCGGACGCGTTCAGCCGGCATCGCTCTTCTTCCGCATCAACAATGTCGATACGGACAGGCTGATAGCCGACGTCGTTCCGCACCTGCCCGAATTCCGCCGCGTCAACGGCGTGAGCTACCGCTGCCTGCACTGGAGGGTTGCCGAGGCCGAAGCCGCCGGAGAATGGGATCTTGCGCGTAAGTCCGTAAACATCTGGCGTTCGGTGGAAAAAGACCAGTGGGTTATCAACTGCACCCGCATACACGGCGTCGATGCCACAAATTGCGAGAATCTAAGCGCCGCCGAAGTGGAAGGACGCCGCCAGGTGGAAGAGCTGATGCATTTCTTCCGCAAATATGTGCCCGGCTGCGAAAATGCCACGCTTATGGGGACAGGTTCGACCATGGGAATACGTGAATCGCGCCACGTCCACGGCGACTTCGTGCTGCCGGTCGAGGACCTGATAAACGGTGTCATCCCCGACGACAACATCCTCCTGTCTGCCAATTCAATAGATGTCCACGGTGCCATGGGAGGGCCTGCCGGCGGTCTTTATATGCCCATACAGAAAGATATGTACGGCGTCCCCTACCGCTGCCTGCTGCCAGCAAACGTGGAAAGCCTGCTGCTCGCAGGACGTTGCATAAGCGCCGATTCCGCTGCCGCAGGAGCCATACGCGTAATGCCGCCGGCGATGGCCATAGGGCAGGCGGCTGGGACGGCGGCCGCCCTATGCATCATGAACGGCATCGCCCCGGGAGCCCTTGATTACTCAGACCTGCGGGCTTCCCTGCTCGAGCAGAATGTTTATCTGGGATAGCTCCCGGAAAGGATTATTATCCTGAGACCGTCGTCCGCGGTTCTCAGGATTTTTTTCATCAGGGGCTTGTCAAGTGCCACGCAGCCGCCCGTCCAGGCTTTTGCGCCCTTGCAGTGAATGAAGATGGCAGAGCCAAGAGGCCATTCCCCGGCGGCATTGTAATCTGTTTCAAGTCCATAATCGTATTCGGGACTCAGTTCCCACATCCTTTCGCCACCACAAACGGGTGCATCCGGGTCGGTCTTGACTATGCGGTTGTAATATTGGCCCTCCTCGTCGCAGGCAAAGGTTCCGGGCACGACCAGCAGATACTGGAGGGCGCAACCGGGATCGGGCAGAATGCCGAAGGCCCGCATCGGCCGCAGTTCGCCCAGCGGCGTTTTGGCATCGCCTTCGCGCGCTTTTCCCACACCGTTCTTTCCGATATAAGCGTCGCATCGGCCGCGCAGCCTCCAGCCACCGTGCCCTCTTACATAGTACCTTGCCTTGGCTTCACTCCCGCCGGTATGCTCCACAAGCAGCAGTTGCCGCACTTCATTATTGACAGAACCCCAGTCCATCTTCATTTCTTTATAAAGAGTATTGCCATCAGCGGCAACGCAATTATTGCCATTGTAGCGCTGATTGGCAGGTAGATACCGAAGTTTGCGTACTGAACCACCAGATATGTGATCAGAAGCAGCCCGATTCCCATTGCTGAAGATATGATGTAATGCTTACGAATATCGGTTTGCCTGCAGACGATACGGCTGAGATTCGGCACTCCCAGGGAAATGAAACCTATGGGGCCGCAAATGCTTACTGCGCTGGTAACCAGGAACATGATTGCCAGGAGGCTTAGCGCCTTATGAATGCTGCTCAGTTCAATTTCGCCCTTGAAATGCCTGGTGAGTTTTCCGCTGTCAACCAATGCAGCAGTCAGTCCTATCGCGAACAGGCAGAGCGAGAACACGATATCCCATGTGGTAACGCCCTCGAGCCGGAAGTTGGCGGCGCCCCACAGATAGTACTGCTTGAGCAGATCCCCGTTCGGTGCATTAGTTACCACGATGGTGCCCATAGAGCCGATAAAGGTTCCAAACAGGATACCGAAGGTAATAAGGCTCTGGGTGTTCACCTTCAGGGTAACCAAAAAGCAAATCAGGGTACAGATAAGGGTGCAGATAAAACTGCCTACGGTCAGCGAACACCAGCCCGACATGGTCGCAGCGGCGGCACCGAGGCAGGCGGCGCTACCCAGGCCGAGCGAATACACATCGCCCAGCTGGTTGCGCCACAAATACTGCATCTGGATGCCGCCTACGGGAAGGGCGATGCCTGAAATCAGGACATAAAGCAAACTCAGAAGCATCTATTTCGCAATAGCGACGCTGCGGGTTTCGCGGATAACGGTTATCTTTACCTGTCCGGGATAGGTCATCTCGTCCTGGATACGCTGGGCGATGTCGGTGGAGAGACGTGCGGCCTGCTCGTCGGACACTTCGTCGGCGCCCACTATCACACGCAGCTCGCGGCCGGCCTGGATAGCGTAGGACTTGGTAACGCCGGGATAAGATGCGGCAAGGTCTTCCATACCCTTGAGGCGCTTGATGTAAGACTCGATAACTTCGCGGCGGGCACCGGGACGGGCACCGGAAATGGCATCCCCAACAAGCACCAGAGGAGCGTAGATAGTAGTCATTTCCATTTCCTCATGGTGGGCCCCGATACAGTTCACGATTTCAGGACGCTCCTTGTACTGTTCCGCCAGACGGGCACCGAGAAGGGCGTGAGGCAGTTCGGGTTCATCTTCCGAAACCTTGCCTATATCATGGAGCAGACCGGCGCGCTTTGCGACCTTGGGATTGAGTCCGAGTTCGGAAGCCATTATGGCACAGATGTTCGCCACTTCGCGGGAGTGCTGCAGAAGGTTCTGTCCGTAAGAACTGCGGTACTTCATGCGGCCTATCATGCGCACGAGCTCCAGGTTGAGTCCGTGTATGCCGAGGTCGATGCAGGTGCGCTTGCCGGTTTCGAGAATCTCTTCCTCGAGCTGCTTGCTCACCTTGGCCACGACTTCTTCGATACGTGCCGGGTGGATACGTCCGTCTATAACAAGCTGGTGGAGAGACAGGCGCGCAACCTCGCGGCGGACAGGATCGAAAGCGCTGATCAAGATGGCGTCGGGAGTATCGTCAACCACGATTTCAACTCCGGTTGCCGCTTCGAGGGCGCGGATGTTTCGGCCCTCGCGGCCTATTATACGGCCCTTGACCTCATCGTTGTCGATAGGGAAAGTGGTCACGGCATTCTCGATCGCGGTCTCGGTTGCAGTACGCTGTATCGTATTGATAACAATGCGCTTGGCTTCCTTGGCGGCGTTCAGCCTGGCCTCGTCCATAGTCTCGTTGATGTAGGCCTGAGCCTCGGTACGGGCCTCCGCCTTCATGTTCTCGACAAGCATGTTCTTGGCTTCCTGTGCGCTCATTCCGGCGATGGTTTCCAACTGGCGGTTGGCCTGGGCGCGGAGTTGCTCCGCCTCTTCCATCTTGGACTCGAGGACCGCCTTCTGGGCGTTCACCTGACCGCGCTGGGAATCAAGGTCATGCTGGCGCTTGTTAAGTTCTGCCGCCTGTTCCTTGAGTTGCAGTTCGCGTGACTTGATGTTGTTCTCGCGCTCGCGAAGATCGTTGTTGCGCTGGCTGACTTTCTGGTCGTGCTCGCTCTTGAGCTGGAGGAATCTCTCTTTTGCCTGAAGAATTTTCTGCTGTTTGATGTTCTCCCCTTCAAGTTCCGCCTTTTCGATGATTGCGGCCGCCCTGCCTTTTGCCGAGGCCCGGCTCACCGCTATATAAATTGCCAGGGCAATGATTGCTCCGACAATGGCTGCTAGGATATAGTACAAAAACATATATATATAGTTTAAAACTTACAAAGTTAATGAATTTTCATGGAAATCCACAATAGCGAATCGCAAAAATAATCATTTCCCGCCGGTTGTTTTTTAGCTTATGAATTGCTATCTTTACAATTTGAATTATAACACTAAAAACAATGAGAAACACGATTGTCTTCCTTTCAATCCTTGCTTTTTGCGCCTGCGGCTTTCTGGCCGTATCATGCGGAGGCAATGTCGAACCGGAGAATCCAGATAACAAAATAATCGCCACCAACGTATCTGTCCCGTCACCAGTCGAGGTCGAAGAAGGCGCCACATTGATAATTAAACTGAAGGGAAAAACCAATATCAGGGAAGACGACAGCATAGTGCTCCGATCCTCCTCCAACACGGATTACATTTGTCCCATCGTTTATGTCGAGGACAGCTATCAACTTGAGTTCAAACCCGTTGAAGGAGTCACAAGCGGCTATTACAAAGTTTATGTACGCCGCAACGACACGAATTACTATGTCGGCACCATGGATCTTACGTTTCTCAAGGCTCTCGTTATAGAGCCTGAAGAAGGCACGAATGTCTACGGCATAGTCCAGTGCGACGGCAAAGGCGTGGAGGGCGTACTCATTTCCGACGGCGAGGTTTTCGTCAAGACCAATTCCGACGGAATATACCAGATGAAGTCGTCCAAGAGGTGGCAGTATGTATTCATGGTGCTGCCCTCCGGATATGAAGCTCCGACCCAGGGCGTACTGCCGCAGATTCATGCGACCATTTCTTCCGACATCAACAAAGCTGACCGCAAGGATTTTGAGCTCATCAAGGCGGACAACGACAACTTCACTCTCTTCGTGTGCGGGGACATGCATCTCGCGAACCGCACCAACGACATCAAGCAGTTCAACGCGTTTTCCAAAACGCTGAACGAAGCCATCAGCGGAGCATCCGGCAAAAGCTATGTCATAACTCTCGGAGACATGACCTGGGATCTGTACTGGTACAGCAACAGCTACCAGTTCCCACAGTACCTGGCCACGGCAAACAGCAATTTCCGGAACATTGCCTTCTTCCACACGATGGGCAACCACGACAACGACATGAATTCCGTGGGTGACTTCAACAAGGCGTTCCGGTACACGCGTGACATCGCGCCCACTTTCTATTCTTTCAACCTGGGCAAGATTCACTTCATCGTGATGGACAATATCGACTACAACGACGTAGGTACGGGTTCAGACCTCCGCAGCCAGTACAAGCGCAACTATACGGCTGAGCAGATGGAGTGGCTCGCAAAAGATCTTTCTTATGTCGACAAGTCGACTCCGGTGTTCATCACCTCCCACGCCCCCATCTCCTACCCTTCCGGAGCCACCGGCTGGAGCAACGATTATCTCAACGGCGCCAACTCGTCCGGTGAGGCCAACCTGGCGGAGTTCATTTCCGCCGTGTACGGATACGATGTACATTTCCTCAGCGGGCACACCCACAACATATTCAACCGAAAGCACTCCGATAAACTCAGCGAGCACAATCAGGGAGCAGTCTGCGCCTCCTGGTGGTGGTCGGGTTACCTCACCGAGGGCATACACCTGTCCCAGGACGGAGCTCCCGGAGGATTCGGGATATGGAAATTCAACGGCACTTCATTCACGCAGAGTTTCCGCGCCGCCGGCCACGACGACAGTTATCAGTTCCGCGCCTATGACATAAACAAGGTCAAGGAAGTCATCACAAGTTCCCTCGGCGGCAACCACAAGGACTTTACCAAGTATTCCTCGGCCATGCAGTCCTACCCAGCCAACACCATCCTAATAAATGTGTGGGACTATGACCAGAACTGGAAAGTAACCGTCAAGGAGAACGGGACGGATCTGAAAGTGACGCCCGTCACCGCCTACGATCCGCTGCATATAGTGGCGCTGAGCGCCCCGCGCTGCTCAAGTTCCGGCGCCAATTCCACGCCCAGCTTCCTTACCAGTTCATGGTGCCATTTCTTCACAGCCACTGCAAGCTCGGCATCTTCGACCGTCACAGTGTCGGTAACTGACCGGAACGGGCGCACATACACCGAAACCATGAAGCGCCCCAAGGCCTTCGTAACAAGCGAATACAAAAACCAATAATCATTTATCACATTTCTAACTAACCTGTTAACCAAAAGCATTATGAGAATTCTCAAAGTTGTTGCCGTACCGGCTCTACTTCTGCTTGCAAGCATAGGCTTGTCGGCGCAGAGCCATACGGTGTCCGGGAAGGTGTTCGACGCCCAGCAGCAACCGCTGCCCGGCGTTGGCGTCGTCCAGGAGGGAACGACAAACGGGACTGTCACGAATGCGGACGGAAGCTATTCACTCAAAGTTCCCGCCCGCGATGTTACTCTTGTATTTTCCAGCCTGGGCTATGCTTCCCAAAGCATAAGCGTCCCGGCGGGACAAGATGTCCTGAATGTCAGCATGGCAGATGACGACATGTTGCTTGAAGAGACTGTCGTCATAGGCTACGGTACCCAGAAGAAAGTCAATTTGACCGGAGCCGTAACCGCCGTGGAAGCCAAGGAGCTGGAGAACCGTTCAGCGCATTCCCTGTCCACGATGTTGCAGGGTTCGGTACCCGGCCTCAACATCACCACTTCTTCGGGTAATCCGGGATCCACCGGTTCACTCAACATCCGAGGTTATACTTCCATCAACGGGGCATCCCCGCTGGTACTCGTCGACGGCGCCGTGGGTGACATCAACCGCGTCAACCCCAACGATGTCGCATCAATCTCCGTCATCAAGGACGCAGCCGCAGCCGCCGTGTACGGTGCCCGCGCCGCATTCGGCGTCATTTTGGTGACTACCAAACAAGGTAGCGACACTTCCGGCAAAGCCACCGTCCGTTACAGCGGCCGTATAGGCTGGGAAGAGCCGACGACGTCAACAGACTATGAAACCACTGGCTACTGGTCCGTGTACACCATAAACAAATTCCGTATGGCCTCCGAAGGTTCCAACTACATACTTTACAACGATGAAGATATGATGGAACTGCTGGCCCGCGTAAATGACAAGACGGAGAATCCCGAACGTCCGTGGATGGTGCGCAAGACAATAAACGGCAAAGACCAGTGGCGTTATTACGCAAACACCGACTGGTGGCATGAACTTTACAACGACCAGCACCCGGTGCAGCAGCACAACATCTCCTTGTCCGGCGGCAACAAGAGCGTCCGCTACTTCCTTTCCGGCGGCTTCGACCAGCAGACCGGCATTATCAAGCAAAGGCCCGACGTGTTCCACAAAATCAATCTCCGTTCGAAGATCGATTTCGACATGAACAAGTATATGCGCCTGAGCAACAACACGGCATTCTACAACTCATTGTACGATTACATCGGTGTCGACAACACGGAGAATGCCATTGCATACAGTGCTGCTCATGCTCTCCCCTGCTTCCCTCTCAAGAACCCCGACGGAAGCTGGATCTACCTGCCCGCCGACGGCGTGCTCAACGGTTCCTATGCCGTAGGTAACGGCCGTCACATCGTATTCGGCGAAGGCAAGGATACCAACCTTACCAGGCGTACCGAATTCAGCAACACGACCGAGCTGAAGATTACGCCGGTCAAGCAATTCACATTGACCGCCAATTTCACCTACAGGTTCAGGGCCAACCGCGACACAGCACGCCGCGTCAAGCTGCCTTACCGCAAGTATCCTGATTCAGAGATAGAATACTACGATCAGGGTGCCGGCCTGGACCATCTCACCGAAGATATCTCCGTATCGAATTACTACAATGCCAATGTCTACGGCACATATGAGAACACTTTCGGGAGCTCTCATCATGTAACCCTGATGGCCGGTGGCAACTACGAAACTTTTGATTCCAAGACAGTTGCGGGCGAGGGACAGCACCTCTTGAGCGAAACCCTCAGCGACTTCGACCTGGTAGGTGCCGCAGATGACGGTTCCACCATGATGTCGGTCAGCGGAGGACAGAGCGAATATGCCCTGCTCGGATTCTTCGGCCGTGCAAACTACGACTACAAAGGTCGTTACCTCTTCGAGGTCTCCGGCCGCTATGACGGCACGTCCCGTTTTGCTCCCGGACACCGCTGGGGCTTCTTCCCTTCCGCTTCCGCAGGATGGCGTATATCCGAAGAGCCCTTCTTCAAGCCCCTCAAAGCTACGGTAAACAACCTTAAACTCAGGGCTTCCTTCGGTACCCTCGGCAACCAGGCCGTGAGCAATTACCTGTACATCCGTACTATCAATCCTCACGATTTCAAGACCTTCAGTTTCGGCGAGTCCACTTCCGTGGCAAAATACACCAACGTATCCGCCCCTAATGCGGGCGACCTCACCTGGGAGACTTCCGAGCAGTGGAACCTCGGTCTGGATGCAGCGTTGTTCAACAACCGTCTCGAGTTCACGGGCGAAGCATACATCCGTGATACCAAGAACATGCTCACCGACGGTATTGCCCTGCCCAACGTATACGGAGCAGATCCGCCCAAGCAGAATACTGCCGACTTGCGCACCCAGGGTCTCGAATTCTCGCTCAGCTGGCGTGACACATTCAATCTATGGGGAGCACCGTTCGGATACAGCCTCCGGGGCACCCTGAGCACTTACGACTCATGGATCACCAAGTATGCCAACGAGGAAAAGACTTTTGCAAAAGACTACTACGTAGGTATGCATCTGGGTGAAATCTGGGGATTTGTCGCTGACGACCTGTTCCAGACAGATGAAGAAGCGGCCGAATACTCCAACCAGGTCAATCTCGCCTATGTGGGCGGAAAACTTCCCGGCGGCGTATGGAAAGCCGGTGACCTGAAATATATCGACATAGGTGGAAAAGTCACGCTCGATGAAGACGGGAACGTCATCTCTGACGAGCCGGACGGCATTATCGGCATTGGCGGCAACTCCGTGGACAATCCCGGCGACCGCAAAATCATAGGCAACTCCCTGCCCCGTCTGTCATATGGTCTTACCCTGGGAGCCGACTACAGGGGATTCGACTTCTCAATCTTCTTCCAGGGAACCGGTAACCATTATTGGTATCCTGATTATCGTTCATTCGCGTTCTGGGGGCCTTTCTCCCAGCCTATGACTTCATACCTGCCCAAGGATTTCCTGGATCAGTGCTGGGACTATGACAATACCGACGCATATTTCCCCAGGGCCGTCGCATATCTTGCGTACAACGGCAAGGGACAGCTTCGCAATGCCAATACCCGCTATCTCCAGAATATCCGTTACCTGCGCCTGAAGAACATTTCGTTCGGTTATACTATACCGCAAAAAGCGACCCGCGTTGTCGGACTCGACAAAGTGCGCGTCTATTTCAGCGGTGAAAACCTCTACTACTGGTCTCCTTTGAAAGAGCATTCGATTTATGTGGATCCCGAAGGAGCGTTCAACCGCGACGGCAGCTACAACAGGGCCTTCTACCCCTGGCAGAAGTCCTTCATGTTCGGTGTTGACATTACATTCTGATGCGTGAAACCGATAAACGATTAATGATATGAAAAAATATATCGTATTGCTGGCAGTTGCTCTCATAGGACTCAGTTCTTGTGACGATATTCTTGACCGGTTCCCTAAAGATAAAATGACCCCGGAGACCTATTTCAAGTCTGCCACTGAATTGCAGCTCTTCACTAACTCATTGTACAACAATCTTCTCCCTAAGGAGCCTTACAATGAGCAGAGCGACCACTACATCAAAACCACTCCCGCCGACGTCATCCGCGGCGGCGTCAACCGTCAGGTGCCCAATTCCGGCGGAGGCTGGAGCTGGGGCGACCTTCGCAAGCTCAACCTCGCCCTCGCTTATATGGATAAGAATTGCGAGGATGAAGCGGCCAAGGAAGAATATGCCGCAGTGTGCAAATTCTTCCGTGCCTACATTTATTTCGAAAAAGTAAAGCGTTTCGGCGACGTTCCCTGGATAGACCATGAAATCCAGTCCGATGACTCATTGACTCTCTACGCTCCGCGCGATTCCAGGGAGGTCATCATGCAGCATATGATTGAAGACGTGGACTATGCGTGCAGCCATCTTCCTTCTTCCTATCCGTCAGGTTTGCACTTCAGGGTAACCAAGTGGGCCGCTTACGCCCTTAAATGCCAGTTCTGCTTGTTCGAGGGAACATTCCGCAAGTATCACCCGGATTACGCCAAACTGAATAACGGCGACTGGGACACTTCGGACTGGAAAGACTGGAAATGGTATCTTGAAGAAAGCGCCAAGGCCGCGGATGTCATAATGACCCAGAGTCCTCACAAGCTGTATAGTACGGGCAAGCCGGATCTCGACTATGCCGTGCTGTTTACCGAGTATGAGGCCAACAATGACGAATTCATCCTTGCCATTAATTTCGACAACTCTCTCGAGCAGTGGCACAATGCCACCGCAATGGCACTCATGAATTCCCAGGGCCGCATAAGCATGACAAGGAAACTTGCCTGCTCATACCTCATGAGCGACGGAACGCGATTCACCGACAAGCAGGGATGGGAGACCATGTCGTTCGCTGACGAGGTTAAAGACCGTGACCCCCGCCTGGCACAGACGATACGCGTACCGGTTCACCACAGGATTGTCGAAAGCGGCGGCAAATACAGCTATTCAAAAACCGCCCTCGGGGTCGATGCCGGTATAACTCTCACCGGTTACCACACCGCCAAGTGGCTGATGCCCGAAGGCAATGCATCCAATGACAAGTTCGACAGGTCGTTCAACGACATGCCTGTCTACCGTCTCGCCGAGGTGTATCTGAACTATGCCGAAGCGAAAGCCGAGCTGGGCACGCTGAATCAGGGTGATCTTGACAAATCCGTCAACCTGCTCCGCAAGCGTGTCGGCATGCCCAATATGGATATGGCCAAGGCCAACGCAAATCCCGATCCTTTCCTCTCTTCCGAGAAATGGGGTTATACCAACGTAAGCGGTGCCAACAAGGGCGTGATTCTTGAGATCCGCCGCGAGCGGGCTGTTGAACTTGCCCAGGAGAGCTTCCGTTACGTCGACCTCATCCGCTGGAAATGCGGAAAATGTCTGGAACAGCCCATCTACGGCATCTACTTCCCCGGCAAGGGTGCGTACGACATTGACGGAGACGGCAAGAACGATGTGGCCATCTACGGCGCCAGCGATGTCGCTCCCGACAAGAATACCGCTACATATCTTTTCAAAATCGGCACCGACATCTACCTGTCGGACGGCGAGAAGGGATATGTCCAGCCTTACAAGCCTTACACAGACCGCGGAGAGATCACATTTGACGAAAGCCGCGATTACTTCTATCCTATTCCAATCGACGACCGGTCACTGAACCACAAACTGAAGCAGAATCCCGGTTGGAATGACGGACTCAATTTCTAATGATGAAGACAGCCATGAATATGAAACATTTATCACTTTTTGCTTCTCTTGCTCTGCTGTTCTGTGCCGGCATATCCTGTACTCCAGTTGAAAAAGAGACCGTGGCCAAGGCAGTCATTGCCAGTTCATCCGTTTTGCAATTCGAAGCTGTAGGCGCTGCCGCGCAAAGTATTACCGTTTACGCCGACGGAGACTGGACTGCCGACAGCCCTGACTGGATTACTCTTTCCCAGACCTCCGGTTCCGGGACAGTAGAGGGTATTTCCGTAACCGCAGCTGACAACAAAGACGGAAGCGGAATACTTATGCCGCGCCGTGACACTATCGCGATACACGGCAAACGTATTATCAGCTATTCTTATATAATCGTTATTCAGGAAGGTGACAAATACCGCGGCGCCGTCGACGCGACGGTCAGCACTCTTGCTTCTGTCAAAGACGGCCAGTTCGTGAACTTCTCCGGAGCCACGGTTATGGCCACCGATGGCAGCAACGTCGTGCTTTCGGACGGCAAAGCCAACCTCCTGATGACGTTGAAGCAGAATATCAAGCCTGGTGACGTAGTAAGTTTCAAGGGCGTCAAGGAAACCGAGAACGGCAAGCCGGTAGTCAAGGAAATCGAGAATTTCAAGGTAGACTCGCATTCTGATCCCGCATATCCTTCGGCCTCGGATGTCACGGCATCCCTTGATGCAACTACGGTCGGCGACCCTGTATACGTAACGGTTTCCGGAGTTTACGATGGTTCCGCGCTCACTGTGGCGGGCGCGACAAAGACCATCTCCCCTTCGGCTGCCGCCGAACTCGGGCTCTCCGATCTTGTCGGCCACAAGGCTACCCTCACCGGCTATCTGACCGGTGTCAACGGCAACAAGATCAACATGATCGTTACCGCAGTCAAGGATGACGGCATCGACATGCTCATCTATTTCAAGGATGATTTTGAATGGATAGAGCCTTGGTCAAGCGCCTCCGGAGCCGGTGACGCTGTCAAGGACAACGATCCCGGCACTACGGCTCCCAACGTCTTTACCGCTTCCACATGCGCCGGATTTACCGATGAGATGTTAAAACGCGGCTACGGATACATCTGGGGCTGGGCAGGACAGGATTGGTCCGACGGAACCCCGGACAGCGGCAACAAACGCACCCTCTACCTGCAGCGCAACTACCTCAAGTTCGGCAAGACCTCCTACAACTCCGGAATAATCCTGCCGGCCATGAGCGAAATCAATGGAACTGCCGACGTAGAACTCAGTTTCGACTGGTGCTGGCAGGTGACCGGCGCATACAAGGCCGATATCATGACCTTGACTGTCGAAGTTGTCGGTGAAGGCACATGCGCCGATTCCGGGGCAAAACTCAGCTCGGAGATTGAATCCACCCAGTCCACGGTCGACGGGGAGAGCAAGATAGAATGGCAGAGCAAGACCCTGCGCATCAACGGTGTCAATTCTTCTACCAGGCTCATCATACGCCCGACCAACGCCGATCCTGCCGTCAGCAACCCTGAACGCAGCCAGAACCGCTGGTATCTTGACAACATTCTGGTTGTACCTGCCGAGGGCAGCGGCAGCGGTGGCGAAGGAGGTGAAGGAGGCGGCGGAGGTACCGACGCCCCCGCGACATCCATGGCCAAGTGGCAGCTGGACAAAGACCATTATAAAGTATATGGTCCCACATTCGGCTGCGATGAAAGCAAGTTCAGCGAGAGCGACGGATATCTCGGAGAGAACGATCCTTCCGAAGGAGACGGCGGCAAGTATATAGACGCCAACGTCGAGGGCGGAAAGGGCCGCATAACCTATGTCAGCATCGACAAGACCACGCTTGATACCAACAAGGCATTCTCGCGCAATATCGGCGGCACCGGCGAGCCTTACATGAAAGGCGCTTGGCCCGGTGACTACTGGCTCTTCACCGTCGATTTCGAGGGCAGCTACAAAGTTGGCGCGAAGGTCCACTTCTCCGGCACCATCCGTGCCTCGGGCGGCGGCATCAAGCACTGGATCGCCGAAGTAAACGACGGCGGAACCTGGGTTCCTGTGGCCGATGTGCTCAAGACTACCGTAGAAGGCACAGAGGTCGAGTATACCATCGAGTGCATGAACACCGACAACTGCCCGGTGGACTATAACTACACCATGAAGAACGCCGTTAAAAACCAGCTTCAGTTCCGCGTCCGCGCGACTTCGCTGATGCAGGCCAAAGGCGGCGCAGTGCTCACGGTGCCCACCACCGGCACAATACGTTTCAAAGGCGGCGACATCAGCCCTTACCTTGAAATCAGCCAACCGTAATAACCACGTACCATATATGCAGAAGACCGGCCCCGCAAAGGGTCGGTCTTCTGTTTTAAAAAGCCGTCAGCCGAACAGTCAGAAAATTGTCTGGCTCGAATGATTTGGGCTCCGGTCCGGTTCGGGGATCCCGCTGCGGGGCGGGCCTGCCTTCCGCGGTCCGAGTTAACCCGGTAAGTGAAAAACTTGATGTTTTCTCCTCTTGGGCCTGACGGCTTAAACTTATTTCAATTTGGCAAGATAGGCCTCCACATCATCCTGGAGGGCTTTTGCCTCGGCGCCCAGCTGCTGCATCTTTTTCTGGCAGGCTATGCGGTTCACCGTCTCATTAAGCGTGACTATTATCAACTTGTCGAGAGTGCTTTTGTCGGGATACTTGAGATCGTAGGAATTGAACTTGCGGTTTATTTCATCCGCGGCGGTGCGCATCGTCTCTTCCATCTCGGGAGAGTTGGCAACCATAGGATACTCAATACCGGCGATTTTCAGTTTAATGTTCTGTGCCATCTTTATTTCTCGAGCAATTTGATACAGTGGTCAATCTCACGTATTAGTTTTGAAATGCGTTCCTTCGCGAGGGCGGGGTCGCCGGCACCGGAGAAAGCATACTGAAGCTTGAGGTTGTCGATCTGGGCATCCAGATCGATGGCCTTTTCCTTGCATGCGGCAAGTTCCGCCCTGCTGCTTTCCAGTTCTTCCTGCAGGGCGTCGGCGCGCTGTTTTTCCGTCTCGTAGAGCGAAATCAGCTTTTCGATGTTTGTTTTAATGTCTTCCAGCATCGCAACAAATATAAGAATTAATCATATAAAACGCAATACCGCAATTGGCCGCAAACAGGCGGTCGGAGGCGCTGTCGCCAACCATCACGGTACGTCCCGGAACGACCTCCGGATGGTCGCGCAAAAGTTCGTCGAACATCCCCCTGTTAGGTTTGCGACGGGGATCTTCATCGGAAACAGCAGTACAGACATAAATGCCGTCGATACGTCCTCCGGCGGCTTCTATTTCATGGCGCATCCTCTCATGGATATCATCCAGCACGTCCCTGCTCATAAGGCCCTTGCCAACACCGCGCTGGTTGGTCACGACATAGATGCCCTTGAACCTTGCAGCCGCCCTCTTCAGGGCTTCCAGAGCTCCTGGACACCACTCAAATTCCCCCCATGTCTTCACATAATCGCCGGGACGCAGTGCATTGATAACCCCGTCGCGGTCAAGAATCAGGGTATCAAAGTCTGCTGCACGGCTCAAGAGCTGCGGGGACGCATTCGCCCGAGCATAGTCTTCAGGAATGCCTATGTCTATAAAATAACCGTCCTGTATCAGGCCACAGAGCCGTTCTGCGCCGCATGCAGGCTCCAGCACCTCTTTCTCGAAAGAAAACTTCTGCGGCAGGCCGTCGAGTAATCCCGATCGAAGATCGATGGCATATACGCCACCGTTTATCAAGCCCTCATGACAATACTGTTTCTCATGGAATGCCTTCACAATGCCGTCCGGCCCCGGTTCAACCGTTCCGTAGCGGTCGAAATCACGCATAGGCTTGAGTGCAAGAGCGACGGGACATCCGCTTCTTTGCCGGGTAAGCATAAGTGCATCCAGGTCGGCGTCGAAGAAAGTATCGCCGTTTAGCACCACAAGCTCGGAGCCTTCCGCCAAAGATGCGGCAAGCCGTATACCGCCGCCGGTGCCCAACGGGGAGCCTTCCACTGCGAAACGGAATTCGAACGGATACTCCCCTTCATGCTCCGCCACCCAATCCTGCACGGTCTCCCGCAGGTAACCCACGCTCAGTATCACCCTGTCGACATCGTAGAAACGCAGCTGCTCGAGCAGATACCACAGGAATGGCTTCCCGCCTACGGGCGCCATGCACTTGGGGACTTCACTGACGACGCTGCGCAGGCGCGTTCCCAATCCTCCTGCAAGGATTATTACTTCCATTCTAGCCGTAAAAATGCTTTTCCACCATCAAGCTCAGGCAATGATAGACAGGCAGATGAAGCTCCTGCACCTTGAACGTTTCGGTGGCGGGCACTTTGATGCAAACGTCGGAGAACTTCTCCAGACGGTTGTCGCGCGAGCCGGTCAAGCCTATTACTTTCATGCCCCTGGCCCTTGCGGCTACCGCGGCATAAAGAACATTGCGGCTGTTTCCGGAAGTACTGATGCCCAGGAGCACGTCGCCCGGCCTGCCGTAACCGTTCACCTGCTGGGCGAAGCAGAGCAGGGGCTCACAATCGTTCATATAAGCGGTGCTGAGCGAAATATGGCCATCCAGGGCTATGGCGGGGAGGGCTCCCTGGAGATGGTTCCTCAGAACGCTGCCCATTTCGGGATCTGTGGCATACAGGGCCTCCGCATAGCCTTCGGGAAGGGTTTTCTGGATCTTGAAAGATTTCATCATCTCCCCTACTATATGTTCCGCATCCGCGGCGCTGCCACCGTTGCCTGCCGTCAGCAGCTTGCCGCCTCCCGCATATGATTCCACCAGGATATCAGCAGCAAGCAGAATCTGCTCCCGGCAGCATTCAAGCACAGGATAGCGTTCGATGAGGTCGTCAAGAATAGCTTTCATTTGTATATCGTATCAGTGTCATAAATTTTCCATCCGTGCGCGCCTCCGTCGGTAAACAGGAACGGCAGCACGTAACCGTCAAGAGTCCCGAGGGCCTCTTCCACATTCTTCTTGTCTGCGGGATCGACATAGAAGATTATGAATCCGCCACCGCCTGCGCCGCTTACCTTGCCCGCCTTGGCCCCGGCTGCAGCAGCAACATCGAAGGCATGCTGTATGTTCTCGTTGGTAATGCCTTCCGCCATCTTTTTTTTCTGTTCCCAACTGCGTCCCAGTATTGAGGAAAACTCGCGCATGTCTCCTTTAAGTATTGCCGCCTTCATATCCACGGCGCTCTGCTTGATGGCATGCATGGCCTCGATGGCCCTGGTATTGCCGGAAGATGTATTCTTGCGCTGCTCGTCGATTATACGCGCGCTGCTGCGGGACTTGCCCGTGAAATACAGGACCAAGCCGGCCTCAAGTTCGTCGGTAATCCAGCGTTTAACTTTCAACGGATTGACTATTACGCGGTCGTCTGGCAGGAATTCAATGAAATTGAAGCCGCCGAAAGCAGCTGCATACTGGTCCTGCTTGCCGCCGGAAAGGCCTAGGTCCTTGCGCTCGATTTCATACGCGAGGCGGGCAATCTCATAGTCGCCCAAAGGCAGCGACAGCCATTCGGTGAAGGCCTTAAGTATGCACACCACCATCGTACTGGAAGTACCCAGGCCGGAACCGGCGGGAGCGTCATTGTAAGTGATGATGCGGAAAGACCTGGGGGTGAAAGGGAAATCCTTCATTACGCGGTTGTAAACCCCTTTCACAAGGTCGGCGCGGCCGTCGACCGGAAGCTCGCCGACTAGCGGGAACGAAAGTTTGCTGCCCGAATCGTAGGAATCGATACGTATAAGTCCGTCGTCGGTTTCTTCAATCGTGCAGTATGTATAAAGATTGATGGTGGCGTTCAGGACCAGCCCGCCGTAGATGTCGCTGTAAGGCGAAACATCGCTGCCGCCTCCTGCAAGACCGAGCCGCAGGGGCGCCTTACTTCTAATTATCATCGTCCTTTGTATAAAAACCCGTTTTTGCGTCTCCAGAAATACTGCCAGCTCATAAACAGCGGCATGCAGAGCACTTCTGAAGGATAATGCATCAAGTATCTGAGTCCTCTGGAGAATTTACGCCTGCCGTGCCCCAGCAGGCCCTCCCCCTTTTCGTGGGCATTGCGGCTGTCGTACTTGCCGAAGTTGCCTGATATCATGATTTCTTCAAGCAGGAAAGCCCCTTCCCGTTCATCAGGGGGGCAGAGGAAGAACTTCTCGTCCAGGCGGAACACTCCCTTGAGAACATACATCACGGCCGCGGCAAAACCATCCATTCGCAGGTGATGCAGGTGCTTGAGGGCGGACTGTCGTCCCGTATCGTCAAGATGCACCAGGACATAATAGTAGTCAAGCAGTTGGCGGAGCCCTATGCCCTCCTCCAGCACATGCCTGAAAATGTGTATGAGCATATAGACGGCATCGAATTCAAGCGTGGGGGCGCAGAATCCCAGGGACTCGTCGAAATTGGCGAACTGCGTGTCACCCTGCTCCAGGAACCAGCGCTGAAGACGGCGGTTGGCGCAGGGCGCATTCATCCAGCTGGGAGTAAAATGCACCTCGACGCCCACGCCCTTTATCATCTTGACATCGCAATGATGATACACGATTTTATGCAGCTCGAAACGGGAGCGGAGGAAATCCACCACCGCATGCCTGTCCCCTTCCACCCATATATCTATATCTCCGCCCTGGCGCAGCGCCGGATCGGGATAAAGGACCGCGGCCGCCTGGCCTTTCAAAATGCAGCTTCTGAAGCCGCTGTCGATAAAGCCCTTGTACAGGTTTGCGCAGGCCTCTTTATGGAAGGCATTTCGCGAAGCGATCTTTTCCGCCATCATGGCCCAGCGCGAATAGACGCCCAGCGGCACGTCCACTTCATCGTGGAGGCGGTCGATTACCGGGAAGGTATAAGCCAGCAGGTTGTGGCGCCCGGCAAGCATGAACAAGTCATCCCACTCTTCCCTGGAATCAGGAATCACGGATAACGTGTCCCTGTTGCCGGCAGCCGCCTGAAGCAGTTCGAAAAAGCTATTCATATCAATACGCTTGCTTGTCGCCGCCGAGTATCTGGGCAATGGTCATAATGAAGATCTTGATGTCCAGCCCGACAGACCAATGCTCTATATACCAGATATCGTAACGGACACGGTCCGCCATTGCGTCCGTGGTCTTGGTCTCTCCCCTGCAGCCGTTCACCTGCGCCCAGCCAGTGAGCCCCGGCTTGACCATATGCCGTACCAGGTACTCGTCAACCAGTTTGGTGTATATCTCCGTATGGAGTTCCATGTGGGGACGGGGGCCGATTATCGACATGTCCCCCTTGAGAACATTGATAAACTGCGGCAGCTCGTCTATGGAGGTACGGCGCAGGAAGTCTCCGAATTTGGTTTTACGGGGGTCGTCGGCCGTCGCCTGGAGTTTGTCGGCATCGGCGTTGACTTTCATCGAGCGGAATTTGTACATCGTAAACGGCCGTCCCTTGTAGCCCGTGCGCTTCTGCTTGAACAGAATGGGACCAGGCGATGAAATGCTGGTGCCGATGGCGACAAAGCACCATACAAAAGGATAAATCGTTATCAGGAAAAGGATACTTATAATGATATCAAAGGCTCTCTTGACTGCCGCATTAAGGGGATAGGACAAGGGCTCCTCACGGAGTTTCACTACGGTCATGGGGCCTATCTCGCTGAAAGTCATTGACCTGTGCGGATACCCGTCCATATTGGGCACGAAATAGAATTCGATGAACAACTTTTCGCAAACACGTATGATAGTATTGACCGTATCGCTCTTGAGTGCCGGATTCAAACTGCAGTACAACTGATGCACTTTGTTATTGTCAAGATACTCTTCAATCGCCGGCAGATCTTCGCCGAAGTTGGCCACGAGTTTATAGTCGGCATACTCCCGGTCGTTCCGGAACAGTGCGGACAGGCGTTCCGCATTCTCGTTTTCTCCCACCACGACAACGTGAATCTTGTTCCGGCCGCGCTTGCGCGCCATCAAAATGAAAGCGCGGAACAGCAGATGGGACAAGCTTATCAGCACCACGGTCGCAATTCCCTCCAGCAGGAAGAACTGACCGGCAAAACTGTAGAACAACACCCGCACGGAGGCGGCCAGGATTCCCACCGTCACAAGACACTGGAAGAAGGCCCTGACAATAACGTTTTTCCAGTTCTGGCCGCGCGAATAGAAGCGTATGGGCACCAGGACCATTGCAATAATGAAGCCCACTATCAGGAAATACAGGGACCTTGGCCTCGTCAGGACGAGATCCTGTGGATCCGTAAATGTAAAGACCTTCAGCAGCCATTCGAATATGCCTATGTGGATGGCCAGGTCCACCAGCATCGCAGGAACGCTGTAAAAGAAAAATTCCTTGTTATTGAACGTTTTGAGATTCATAGACTTGCATAAATTGGGCGGCTATCCTGTCCCAGTTGTATTTGGACATATCGTATGAGGCGGGAGACGTATCCTCCAGCAACGCGGTCAATTTCGAACGCAACTGAGCCACATCTCCGCATTTGAAATAGGAAGACTCAGGAAGGCCCACTTCCAGGTTGGCGGGTATGTCGCTGACGAGAACCTTGCGTCCGTAACTCATCGCCTCCAGCAACGCAATTGGCAGGCCTTCATGCGAGGAAGGAAGGACATAGCAGGCGGCATGGCTGAGGAGTGAGTGCAGTTTACGGCCCTTGATGAAACCGGTAAGCACGGCCCCCGATGCCCTGGCGTCGGCCTTCAGTTTACGGGAGTAATCATCTTCGAAATCGGTATCTCCGGCAAGAACCAGTTTGTATCCTTCCATACCCTTGCAGGCTTCCACAAGGTCGTGAAGGCGTTTTTCGGGCACAAAGCGGCACATCCCGAGAATGTATTTGCCCGGTTCCACACCCAGTTCCCCGAAATATTCCGGATAATCGCATATATCCGGTTCAGGTACGCCGTTATAGATAAGATGCACGCGCCCGGTGCGCCCGTACTTGTCCTTTACTATATTCCGTATAACATCGGAAATGACCACTACGTCATCGGCATACTTTACCCCCATACGTTCGCCGAACCGCAACATGAACTTGGCCAGGCGACCCCACTTTTCACGGTCGTAATCGGGTCCGTGGTGGGTAAACACTACCTTCATTCCACGCATCTTTGCATAGGGAGCCAGAATAGCAGGGCCGATTGCATTGATGTGCACTATGTCAGCATGCTCCCGGGCGGCGTAATTGACTGCCCTGAAAGTATGCACGACGGCCTCGAACGCCTTCTTTTTCGGTGACGCTATATCCTTGAGCTTCACGCCCTTCCATTCCGTCATCCCGTCCGACACATAAGAAGCGCGCCGGACCACGGTCACGTCCGCCCCCATGGCGGCAAGCCTGGGACAGAGCTCTTCGCAATGTGTCTCGACGCCCCCCATGACGTTGGGGATTCCGCGCGTACCGGTTACCACCACTTTCATTTTGTCAGTCCGTCTTTGGCAGTTGCACTGAAATCGCAGGTAGACAAAGCGTCCAGCTGCTCCTTGGTTACCCGGCCGTCGCGGAGGTCGCATACTGCCGGTATTTCATACATTGAATACTTTTTCCCGGGACGCAGCTTGTGCCTGAGAATCCACCAGGCAGGATTCCATATATACTTGTGCATGGCAGGGCTCACGGAACCTATCATCCAGCACTGACGGTCGCAATGACGTACAGCACTGCGCACGTTCTCGGCCTCGGGAGAATTCCAGAGCTCGTCCCAGCCCTGCCTGTTGAGGTTGCCCATCACCAATTTGTCACGGGTGCCGTTGCAGGGCATGACATCCCCGAACGGGTCGATGAAAAAGGTGTCGAAACTCATGTCGCACGGCAGCAGGCGTTTCTGGCCGTAGATATAGTTGATAAGGCCGTGGTTAAAATAAGCGCGGAACCACTTTTTGGGGCTGTTGCTCTTGAGAAGCTCGTTCACCAGATCTTCGAAGTTCTGCGCCACCATCGGCCTGTCGTGAATTATGTTCTTCGACTCCACAAAATAGAAACTGTTGTGCAGGCTGGCGGTGGCGAACTCCAGCCCCATCTGCTCGCTTATCTTGTAAAGCGGAACCAGGTCGGGAGCGTTCCTGTCCTGTACGGTCATGCCGAAGCCCACATCCTTCATCCCCATCTCGCGGAGCTTCTTCAGCGTCTGGTAGCCGCGTTGGTAGCCGTTTTCCAGTCCCCTGATCTCATTGTTCGTCTGTTCCAGGCCCTCGATGCTGATGCGTATCCCTATCTGCGGAAATTCCTTGCAAAGATCTATTATGCGGTCGGTGAAATAGCCGTTGGTGCTGATTACTATACGGTCGGACAACTTATACAATTCACGTACTATCTCCTTCAGGTCCTCCCGTATGAAAGGCTCGCCCCCCGTGATGTTAGTAAAATACATCCTGGGGAGTTTCTTTATGGTCTCCACCGAGATTTCATCCTCCGGACGGCTCGGCGCTTTATACCGGTTGCACATTGTGCAGCGCGCATTGCAACGGTAGGTCACTATGACGGTGCCGTTGAGTTTCCGGGATTGCCTGACAAGGGTGTTTTTCATATCAGTTAAAAGTATTCCTAAATGTTATCCTGTCGCCGGACAGTCCCGGTTGCATCTTGATCTTTTCCGTCTGTCCGGTAAATTTGTTGCGGGTGATCCTGACGTCCCTGACGGAGAGTTCGGGCACTTCTCCCCCGGTCTCGGGATCAGTAACATCAGCAAATGAAACCGTCTCAGGGAGTTCCTCCCCGATTGTCCGGAAATCATTGTCCACCATGGTGACATCGACGGAAGAGCACACCGAAACCGCGCTGCTCTGCGGTTTGTAGATAAGTTTTACGGTATTGTTCCTGAAATCGACATTCTCGCTGTGCCGTATGTCCACGGCCCCTCGGCCGGATGACCTGGCAGCACAGGTGATTTCGTTGTTGCGTATTCTTATCATCCGGTTGATTCCCTTCTCTATCGCAAAGAACTCCTGCGATATCTCGAAACCTTTCTGCGTGCCTTCCAGGATATTGCGGGTGACTTTCAGATCCGTGCAGCCGATAGAAAGGAAGGTGCCGAAGGCATTGCGGCTCTCATTGCGGGTGACGGTTATGCCGTCGGACCACATGAGCAATATGCCCCAGTCGCCGCAGTCGGTGATGTAATTGTCGCGCACCACGCCCCGGCGGCAACGGTGGACTGTAGTGGTATGCAGGTCGCCGAAACGGCCTTCTACCTCAATACCGATACATTGTGGCGCGACAACCGTATTTTTTTCGATGATGAAATCGGAACAATGGCCATGAACCAGGATGCCGTCATAGCGGGTATTACGGACTACATTGTCATGAATCTTGAAATTCCTGGGTGAATCGGCATAGGACGCGTTGGGATCATCCGCCCGTCCGCAAACATGTATACCATAGAAAGTGTTGTTCCCGGCGTCATCTTTCTCCGAATCGCATCTGCATCCGCGTATTTCAAAGTTCTTGCAGTCGCCTATAACATAAAAGCTGGCGAACTGCTCCTTTGTGCCATAAAACGACATGCCGTCAACGGCAAAATCCCGGCAGTCCAGCAACATAAAGATCTTGCATTCCAGATGTCCTCCGGCCGGATTTCCGACAATCTCGAAGTTCCAGCAGTCCTTAAGCGTGAAATCGTCGGTCAGACGAATCAGCACGGGTGGCAGCAGGAGCCGTTTCCCCGATATATCATTCAGCGCCTTTATGAATGTCTCTCCGGCGACCTCGGGTGTATTCACGTCGCCATAGTCCTCCAGATGCACATCTGTCATCCTTGCGGTACAGGATGCAACTGGTGCCGTCAGCAGGAATATGCATATAAGGAACCGGAAAAATCTCATATCAGGGATTCAAATATGCCATGGTAAATCTTTGCGGAACTTGCCCAGGAAAATGCCCTGGAGCGCTTGTAGACAGCTTCGCAAAGGGCGTCATATTTCGATGGTTCGGCAAACTCGACGACTTTGTTCATTATCGCTTCTATATCCTCCGGAGGAACGCACATGTCCAGTTCTCCTGCAATTTCGGGGAAGCTGGAAGTATTGGAGCAGATGGCCGGGGTACCGCAGGACATTGACTCCAGGACAGGCAGGCCGAAGCCCTCATAATGCGATACGTACAGCATCATGAGCGCCCCGCCGCACAATTTGCCCAGATCTTCGTCGGGCACATAGCCCAGGAAGACTATGTCATCCTTGAAGCCGCACGACTCAACTATGGACATGATTACTTCAGCATTGTATCCACGTTTCCCTATAATCGCAAGCTTCTTGTCGGCGAACAGGCCCTCCTTCCTAAGCCCGACATATGCCTCTATCACGGATTTGATGTTCTTCCCGGGATAATCTATGGTCCCGACAAACAAGAAATAGCCCTTGTAGCCGAGGCCATGACGAGCTGCGGCTTCAGAACATTCGTCAGAGCCGAACTTCCTGAACACGGAGTCGTCAGAAGCGTTGGGCGTGACCGTTATTTTCGATTCAGGAGCCTTCAGGAATTTGATTATGTCGCGCTTCGAAGATTCGGAGACCGTCAGGATGGCGTCGCTCCTGCGGGCCATAAGAGGATCGCATATATTCTTGCGGTAGAACATTCTCATCTTTCCGAATTTCCCGGGGACATTGAACTCGATCAGATCGTGGATAGTTACGACTGTAGGCACTACTTTCCAAAGAAGCAGGGAGAAGTTGGGAATATAAGCAAGGTCGCAAGAATATTTCTTCAGCATACGCTGGAAGCCCCACTGGTGCCAGAGCAGGTTCTTCATCCCGGATTCCTTGGTCACTCCGGTGTTGACAAGACGCACATTCTCCGCCCCTTCAAGCTGGCTGAAACCGTCGTAGTCGTCGTTCTTGAAAATGTAGTATACGTCAGACGGGTTCTGTGCCGCAAGTTCACGGACCACATTGACCAGCACCCGGCCGATTCCGGTCAGGCGGTTGCCGACATATCCGCTTATTCCTACAACCATATCATCTTAATTTGTAGTTCTCATAGTCCTTGCCAAGAAGGAAAGTATTCATGTCATAGAGCGAGATCCTCCTGGCGAACTGCAGGAGCAGCACATAATTCCTGTATCCGACCAGGCGGTAAAGCACCCGCAGGAGGGCGTACAGGATTTTCAGCTTCCTTGGGAAAGAACCCATATTGGTTTCGTTGACCGAGTCAACAGACTTGCTGCGGGAAATCATGCCCTTTTTCTTGAATCGGCAATAAAGGCTGCCTGGCGCAGTGGAGAAAGGATCTCCGACATAAGCATAATAGGAAGCCATTCCGTTATAGAGCCTGCGGTGGAGCTTGTCAACGGCAGCGCCGTTGTCAAAATGACCGTAGGAATAATCCAGCGACAGATACTTTTCAAACATTTCGCGTCCAGAATGGACAGAACCGGCGTAAATCTCCACCAAAGGCTCGATATCCGGATAGATGGCAAGATTGCTTATTCTCACGCGGGAAGCATTGTCCACCTTTCCACTGGAGGCGAAGTCCTTGTAATTGTATCCGGCAAAATGGCAGAACACAAGTTTGTCTTTCCTCTCCGAGAGTCCGTCCCTGCTCTCCACATACCACACGCCCGATTCACACGAGACCTTCCTTTCAAAATAATTCCACGGCGCGAGGTTGAGTCCGAGATTATTGGAGAACAACAGTTCGCCGCTGTCGAAAAAGGCAGGGAAGAAATCGGTCCACTTCTGGTCAGTGCACTGGGCCCACAGCATCTCGCCGAAGCACTGGTCCTTAAGACGGTCCTGCCACCATTTCAGCACATTGATCACTTTACCTGTATTCCGGAATGCGCCGAAACCCAGGTTGCTTATGCCGTTGAACAGGAAACTCCTGTCGGGAAGGTCGCCCTTATATGGATACTGGGGGATAGTTATGTGCGGCGCCGTCACGACCATATACTTATCCAGACTCTCCCACACGTATGAGAAATCACTGAAAAGATAAGTGTCTGGGTCGAGATAGCATACGGCATCGTAGCCGATGTTGAAGAAATGCTCAATGCAGAAGGGCTTGATTGACGTGCAGAACTCGGTCAAGTTATACTTGAATGCCATATTCCGCCAAAGATTATCGTCAATATGAAGAATATCCCTGGCCACAAGGGCGCACTCCGGCCTTTCGACCGGAACTGCGGAATCGAACTCATCCGCCACTACGATGAAGAAATCCACATCTTCTTCATACCTGCGTACGGAGTTCTCCAATATTTGTGCAAGTCCTATATAGTTCTTCGCACAAATTGTAAATATGCATTTTTTCATTTCATTCGCTTTACGACGACGGCCGGCACCCCTGCAGCCACGCAATAAGGAGGGACGTCTTTTGTGACAACCGCTCCGGCCCCGATAACGGCACCCTCGCCAACGGTCACACCCGCAAGGATACACGCACGCTCCCCTATCCAGACATTATCGCCTATGATAACGGGACCTTTGGAGCACAGGTGCCTTTTGAGAGGCGCCACATCCAGTTCCCTGCCGGAAGTGTCCCCGTGGTTGTTGTCCGAAATATATACGTAGCGTCCGGTGAGCACATTGTTGCCTATCTTGATACAGTTGCAGGCGGTAATCTGGCTGTGCTCTCCTATGTTGCTGTCGTTTCCTATTTCGATACTGGGCTTAAAAACGGCGTCCCCGTACTTGTCCCAGGCAGTAAGGATTACGCCGGGCCACAATACCGACCCATCTCCGATGGAAATGTATCTGGTGCCCCGCAATTCCGAGGGTCTGCGGATCTGGCCTTTCATCTTCTTGAAGAAAGGACGATAGAACAGGCTGATAAAGCCGTAGAAAAGTCTTTTCATATCTTGATCCAGCTTTCAGGTACTATTTGGTTTGGATTGTAATGGGGCATTCCCGGGTTGAACCAGGGCTCGGGAGCGACTACGATCTTGGAAGGATTGGGATTAAGCCATGCGCCCCACCAGCTGTATGAACTGTTGGATATGATGTTGTGCCGTGCACACGACATAAGCTGCATGTCGACATAGTTCTGCCGGCCCTTAACGGGATTCCAGTCCACAAGGGTGAAGTCCAGGCCTGGCAGGTTCTCCCGTACCCAGGCGGGATTGTCCGTGAAAAGATAGAAGACGGGATTGTCCACCTTGCTTCGCACGTACTCGATGGCTTTTTTGTAATACTCCGCTGGGCAGGTGCCTTTGAAGAGCTTTTCGTTCACATAATCATTACCCTTCCTGACATGAATTGCAACGGAATTTTCAGCCTGCATCTGCCGGGCCATGGATATGTTCCTGTCCGACTCCAGTTCCGGGAAGGTAAAAGCATGGCGGATTTTATCGGCAATCGGAAGAAAATACTTCTCGCACTGCCAGGCGCCCAAGTATATGCAATTCCGGCGCGCACGCCCGAATTCATCCGTATGAAAGAGGAAATCCCTTTCCAGAAGATACCAATTGCCGGTGAAGAAGCCGCTGATTTTCTTCACCATACTCCAGCGTCTTTTCCAATATGCCATACGGAAGTGCCCCGGAGGCATGATAGCGGGATTGACATTGGGGAACACGTCCTGTATCCTCACCGTTTCGCAAGTCATGGAAGAGCGCGGGACAAAGTTGGACTGGTCCCAAAGGGCCTGGGGATATTTCTCCTTAAGCGCCAGGTAAAAAGCATACTGGAACATCTGGTTCGCCAGTCCGGCACAGGCACTTACAACTATCATAGGTTCAACTCTTTATGCACGGAGCCGCAGTTATCATAAGAAAAATTGCCGACCACATATTCCCGGGCAGCGGCACTGAGCGCCGTATATCCGGCAGCGTCCCCCGTCACCCATTCTATCCCGGCTTTCAAGTCTACGGCATCACAACGCCGTGACAGATAACCGGTGACCTTATGGCGTATCAAATCCTTGACGCCGCCTGAATCAAAGCCCACGCAAGGCAACCCGCAGGCCATAGCTTCCAGAAGCACATTCGGGAAATTGTCGGCGAGGGTCGGTGTCACGAACACGTCAGCCGCATTATACACACGTATTATCTCATCTTCCGAATCCAGTCTCCCCGTAAACACAGTATCCACCGGGAGCGATTCCTTGATGATGTGGTCGTTCTGCCCCAGCACCAGACAAACGAATCTCGAGGTATCCAGATTGGATAGGCATCTGAACATGTAGTCCCAGCCCTTATAGGGATTGCCTACAGCCTCGGCTCCGAACAGCACCACTTTCCTGCTGTCCCCGCCGAAATAGAACGACTTTGCGGCGGCCTTGTCTCCCGGCTTGAACTTCTCCGTGTCGATAAGATTCGGGCATACTGCAACCTTGTGGCCGGCGCCGATTGCACTTGCCGACGCACAATCGGCCAGCCAGTTGCTTGGCGCCAGGAAAGAAAGGTTCGGATAGTTCCCCCAGCAGCTGAGTTTTGCCTTGAATGAACCGGCCACAATATCAGGAAGCATGCGGCGGCGGATCAAGGGGCAGTCCGAGCATGCGGTGCAATACTTCCCGCAATCCATCGAGTAATGACATCCGCCCGTTACAGGAAGCATGTCGTGCATAAACCAATACACCGGCTTGCCCAGTTTCAGGAGGCGCACAAGGCCCCTGACGCTTAAGAGTCCGTCGTCAACCCAGTGCAGATAGATCACATCCGCCGCCAGAACCTTCGGATTACGGTCCAGTCTGAATCCGGACCACATGAAACCGAACGAGCCGAAAACGCCGTAGAGTCCGTTGACCTTGAAACGGAGCCAGCGGTCAATCTTGTAGACAAGCGCCCTTAACGGCCTCCCTTCGAGCAACTCATCCAGCGTCAACATATCCGAGGACACGCCCGCCCTGCACATTGCCTCGCTATGGCGGAATGCTGCGATAGACGCGCCTCCAGCCCTTCTGGACATATTTATGTGGAGAACCTTCATCAGTCGAAATTATACTTTATTGACGGATGGTCATGATAATCCTGGAAGAAGAAATAATACGGGTGCATGCGCATCTCGTTTGTCGGGTCGTAATTGATGTTGCTCCGGACGTAGCCGAACAACAAATAGAAACACATCAAACCCGCTGCAGCATACGATACGAAGCGGCGCTTGATCTCAGCCTTGTGGAGCCTCGGTCCGAAAGCCCAGGTCACGCAGATAATGCCGAACAATTCAAAAGGCAGCACGATGCGGTCTATCAACTGCATCTCGAAGAAGAAGTTCGAAAGCACGATTCCCACCAGGAAAATCTTGCTGAACCAATGGTTAAGTTTCTTCCGGGGCATCCACAGGTAGACAAAAATGCCGATTATGGATTTCTTCAAGATACCCAGAAGGCTGAATTCGGAAGTATCGACAAGTTCCTCGTCCATATACACATTCAGACGCTCGGTGGCGCCGAAACCCAGGGCCTCGTAAGCCGAAAGCATCTTCATAATGTCCAGGTTCTTCAATATCAGGCCGGATACCACACTGACTCCGATCAGGACAAACGGCACCCATCTGTGCTTCATGGGGATAAAATAGCACAGCAGGTACACGGGTATCACGTATATCGCCGATGTGTGCATGAAATAAGCCAATACCCCCAACA
>JAFZBM010000049.1 GCA_017561765.1 Bacteroidales bacterium
AGAATCCCAACTAAACAGAATTATTTCCATCCTGTCCCAGAACGGCGGCCTCATCCCCAACTTCGTCAAAGGAAAGAATATCCATAACGGATTCATAGACAAGCAGGGGAAGATATGCTGCTACACTGACCATGAGATTTTCGACCGCTTCCACAGGGTAAGCATAAGGCGCAGCGTCGAAAAGACCGAGCAACTCACAATAAACGACCTAAATTCCTTCAATATAGGCGATTATGTGGTTCATATAGACCACGGTGTGGGAGTGTTCGGGGGCCTTGTGCGTCTCAAAGACGACTTCGGCCGGATAAAGGAAGTGGTAAAACTCACCTACCGCGACGGCGACGTGGTATTTGTGTCGGTGCACGCCCTGCACAAGATATCCCGTTTCCGCTCCAAGGACGGTGACGTACCCAAAATCAACAAACTGGGATCCAAAACCTGGATTACCCTGAAGAACAGTGCCAAGTCAAGGGTAAAAGACATAGCGAAGGATCTTATACAACTTTATGCACGCAGAAAAGCGTCAAAGGCCTATGCCTTTTCCCCCGATACCTACCTGCAGGAGGAACTCGAATCTTCGTTCATGTATGAAGATACTCCCGACCAGGAAATGGCGTCCAGGGCGGTCAAGCGCGACATGGAAGGCGTGTGTCCCATGGACCGCCTGATTTGCGGCGATGTAGGTTTCGGAAAGACGGAGATAGCTATCCGGGCGGCATTCAAGGCTGCGGTGGACGGCAAGCAGACGGCAGTGCTGGTGCCAACCACCATACTCGCCCTGCAGCATTTCAACACATTCACCGATCGTCTTAAAAACCTCCCGTGCACGGTCGATTATGTGAGCCGTCTCCGCAGCACCAAGGAAATAAACGGCATCAAGAAGCGTCTGGAGGAAGGAAAAATAGATATACTCATAGGTACCCATAAAATACTGTCCGACAACTTCTTATTCAAGGATATGGGACTGTTGATAATAGACGAGGAACAGAAATTCGGAGTGTCGGCAAAGGAAAAACTCCGCAAGATAAGGGCGTCCGTCGATACCCTTACGCTCACCGCCACTCCAATCCCGCGCACCCTCCAGTTCTCGCTGTTGGGAGCCCGCGACCTGAGCATAATAAATACTCCACCGCCCAACCGCATTCCCATACAGACGGAAATAATACTGTTCGACAAAAATGAGATAAAGAGCATCGTGGAGTATGAACTCAACAGGGGAGGACAGGTGTTCTTCCTTCACAACAAAGTGGAGGAACTTCCCGCGATCCATGAGATACTACATCGTCTGATTCCCGACATGAAGATATGTGTGGCGCACGGGCAGATGGAATCAAAGGTATTGGAAAACAGGATGTTGGAATTCATCAGGGGCGATTATGACCTGCTGCTGTGCACTACCATAATAGAAAACGGACTTGACATTCCCAATGCCAACACCATCATAATCAACCAGGCGCAGAACATAGGCCTGAGCGACCTGCACCAGCTTCGCGGCCGAGTGGGGCGTTCCAACCGCAAGGCGTTCTGCTACCTCATAGTGCCGCCGCTCACCACCCTTACCGACGATGCCCGCCGGCGTCTCAAGGCTATAGAAGAGTTCAGCGACCTGGGAAGCGGGTTCAATATTGCGATGCAGGATCTCGATATAAGGGGTGCCGGCAATCTGCTCGGCGCCGAACAGAGCGGCTTCATAATGGATATGGGCTTCGAAACGTACCAGAAGATACTTGCGGAGGCGATGGAAGAGCTTGGCGTGGAGGCCGGAATAGTGCAGAAGCAGGGCCGCGGAAGTTTCACCACCGACTGCACCATAGAAACCGACCAGCAGGCCCTTATCCCCGATTCATACATAGACATAACAGCTGAAAAGATAAGGATTTACAAGCAACTTGACTCCATGTCTTCGGACAAGGAAATAGACCTCTTCGCCCTGCAGCTCGGCGACCGTTTCGGGAAAATGACTCCGGAAGTGGAGAATCTCCTTGAGGTAGTCAAGATACGCAACGCCGGTGCGCGGCTGGGATTCGAGAAAATAATAGTCAAGAACGGCATGTTCATAGCCTTCTTCATCTCCAACCAGATGTCGCCTTATTTCCGTTCGGATGTGTTTTCCACCATCCTTGACAGGGTTAATTCCGGGGTGGCGAATCTCGAACTGAAACAAAGCGAGGGAAAGCTCAAATTGATTACACGCAAGGTTGATTCCCTCCAAAAAGCCCGTTCCATATTAAATAAATTGGAATAAAAGTCGTAACTTTGCAAGTTAGTTATGGCGAATTTGTTGATAGAAATAGGCAATACTGCCGTGAAAGCAGCCTGGTCGGACGGTTCCGTGCTGGGCAAGACTTTCCGTTACCAGGGAGAAAAAGTGATGGAATTCATCGCCTCCCTCACCGACAAGCAGATACCGCTCGTCATGGCGGTAGTATCGGCCCGTGTCATCAATCAGGAAGAACAGCAATTCCTCGCCGGCGCATCCCAGTACCTCATACTCCTCGATCCCGCCCATCCTGACGTGCTGTCGCCTTACGGCATACCCGATTACCTGTCCTACGACAGGGCCTCGTCGCTCGTTGCCGCCAGATACCTTTTCAAGGGCAAGTCCTGCACCGTATTCGACCTTGGCACCACCCTTACCGTCGATTATCTTGACTCATCGGGACGCTATCTCGGGGGAAATATATCCCTGGGCTGCCGCACCCGTTTCAAGGCTCTAAACCGCTATTCCAAGTCGCTTCCGCTGATAGACATGCCCTCCGACAACAAGTTTCCGGGAGATTCAAGGGCGTCGTCCATCGAGTCCGGAGTCATTTCAGGTATAATCTTTGAAATAGACGGTTATATACGGACCAACCCGGAAAATATCGTCATTTTTACCGGTGGCGATGCAATTTATTTTGCCAAGCGGATGAAAAACTCCATATTTGTGGTTTGTAATTTGGGTTTGATGGGTTTGGCCATCATTACTGATGACTATGTCAAGAAGAACATTCAGTAGTATAGTGCTGTCGGCATTATTGCTGGCATTGTCGTGTCCGGGCGTAAAGGCCCAGACATACGGCAGCTATACCCCTTATTCAATTTTCGCCGTCGGAGACCTTGCCACTCCCGGCACCGCGTACAACAAATCCATGGCCGGAGTGGGAATAGCCGGCCGCAGCAACCGCTTTGTCAATCCGGTCAACCCGGCAGCGGTCACGGCCCGCGACTCGCTGGCATTCATGGCCGATTTCTCGCTTTTCCAGGACAATAAAATTTTCCGTCAGGGGGATATGCATTCCGCGTCCAACACCATGAACATGTCCGACTGCATCATATCCTTCCCCATCTGGAAGAGTTCCGCCATGATGATAGGTATACAGCCCTACAGTGACACCGGCTACGGCTACGGTTACAACTTTACCGACCCCAATGTCATAGGAAACGTGGGCAATGTAACCTATGCCGCGGCGGGCAAGGGAGGCATATTCCAGGCGTTCGCGTCGGCCGGAGTCACGTTCTGGCGCCGCCTTTCCCTGGGCGTGGAGGGTATATACTATTTCGGAAAGATAGAGAAGACCTTCGTCGAGAATTTCTCGAATTCGTCCTACAACGGAGCATCCAACGGACATATACTCCGCCTCACCGCGCCCGCATTCAAGGTGGGACTGCAGTATGAACAGCCCCTCGGAACCCGCAGCTCGGTTATTCTCGGCGCAACATATAAATCTGCGGCCCGGCTCGGGGGAGACGTGACCAGCTACCGCTATTCCACCGGAGCGGCTGCCACCGATACCCTGTACTATAAGCAGGGCGTGCCCGGAGTCAGCCTCCCGAGCGAGAAAGGCGCGGGCATTTCCTACCGCTACGGCGACAAGTTGATGATAGAAGTCGACTATACCCGTTCCGACTGGACCGGTACGGGAATAGGTACCCGCGAGGGATTCACGGGCAACCTGACCGGTACCGCAGGACGCTCCGTATTCGCCCCTGCCGTGTCGGAATCAATACGCGCCGGATTCGAATACGTGCCCAACCGCAACGATATCCGCTACTATTACAAGAAAATTGCATATCGTGGCGGAGTGTATTGGAAGAACGAGTATTACACATTGGATATCAATAAGATAAATGCTTACGGAATAACCCTCGGAGCCACCCTTCCAGTGTATCCCGGATACAACGGAATCACGATTGGTATGGATTTTGGACAGAGGGGATCTGTGAAGGACAATATGATCCGCGAGACGTACTTTAACTTCTCCATCGGATTCAACTTGTTCGACATCTGGTTCCAAAAGCACCAGTACCAGTAACAATTAATAATGAGAGATATGAAAAAAGTATTTTTAGCGGCAGTAAGCCTGACGATGATCCTTTCCGGTGCGAGCGTTTTCGCACAGGACATGAGCAAGTACGGCCCCAACGCCGACGAGTGCGTCAAGTACCTTTCGTATTACACTGAGTATTACAAGCAGAAGAACTATGACGACGCCACTCCCAACTGGCGCGAGGCGTACAAGCTTTGTCCTCCTTCCTGCAGCCAGAACCTGCTTATCCAGGGTTCCGAACTGGTGTCGAGGCTCATTGCCAAGAACGCCAAGAACACCATAATGGTTGAAGGTCTGGTAGATACCCTGCTCACCCTGCAGGACCAGAGGGCCGAGTACTTCCCCAAGTATGCGGCAACCGCCCTGAACAACAAGGCCACTTATGCAGCCAAGTATATCAAGTCCGACCCTAAGCGTGTCTATGACATCTACGAAGGCGTTATCACCGCCCTCGGCGACAAGACCAAGGCATCCGTGGTGTTCAACGACTTCAAAGCTGCCGTGGACCTCTATGCGGGCGGCGGTCTGGGAACCGAAGATGTGCTCAACATCTACCAGAGGAACCTGGCCATGCTGGACGCCATCGAGCCTGCTTCCGAGCTTGAAGCCAAGCAGATAGGCGAGTTCCGCACCAATATAGAGAATCTGTTCATCTCCAGCAAGGTGGCAAGCTGCGAAGACTTGCTCGCTCTGTTCGGACCCCGTTATGAGGCCAATCCCAACGACCTGCAGCTCGCAACCAGCATTGTCAAGATGCTCAGCCTTGCCGAGGATTGCAGCGACAACGAGCTCTTCCTCAATGCCGTTACCACCATGTACACTCTTGATCCTTCGGCCGACGCAGCCTACTATCTGTACAAACTGCACGGAGCACGCGGCAACGTGGCCACAGCCATCAAGTATCTGCAGGAGGCTATCGATAAGAACAGTCCCGAGGATGTGAAGGGCGACGCTGCATACCTCTACGAGCTTGCGGTGTACTGCTTCAAGAACGGACGTTCGTCAACGGCCTTCGAGGCGGCAAGCAAGGTTCCTGCAATGGATGAGGCCCTGGCCGGAAAGGCATACCTGCTCATAGGTACCATCTGGGGTTCCACCAGCTGCGGCGGCGACGAGATCGCCCGCAGGGCTCCCTACTGGGTGGCTTGCGACTACATGAACAAGGCAAAGGCGCACGATCCTTCGCTCGAGTCCGAGGCCAACCGTTACATAGGACAGTACAGCAGGTACTTCCCTCAGGCTGCCGAGGCATTCATGTACGATGTGACCAACGGTCAGTCCTACACCGTGGTGTGCGGAGGAATGAGGGCGACGACCACGGTCCGTACAGTCAAATAGTTTTGGCTCGTAAATCCGATCTGATAGTGATGCTGGCAAGCGTTTTGGCGCTTGCCAGTATTGTCGTTTCCTGTAAGAGCAAACTCGCGCAGGCGGACTCGCTGGACCTTAGCAAGACTCCGGTGCAGACCCTGACCGACATGTTTACGGTGCAGACCAACAACGGCAAGGTGGAAATGCGCATAGAAGCGCCCCTGATGGAGACTTATGAGAGCGACACCGTAAAACTCGACCTTTTCCCGAAAGGCTTGTCGGTATATACCTACAACGACGAGGGGCTCCTGGAGAGCCTGATATTCTCCGACAAGGCGAGCCACAAGGTTGACAAGACCCGCAAGACCGAGGATATATGGTCGGCTTTCGGCAACGTGCTCATCCACAATGTCATCAAGCGGGAGACGATGGAGACGGACACGATTTACTGGGATCAGTACAACAAGGAAATATGGACGGACTGCTACGTAAAAATGTACTCTCCGGACGGCTTCCTGCAGGGTTACGGCATGCGTTCCGACGACCATGCGCGCAACGCGATTCTTCGTAAAACCTTTAATGGATACGGGGTTACAGTGCAGGATTCTACCCTTGTTGTTATTGATTCTGTGAATTTTATTGGTGCTTTCCCAAAAAATTTGTAATTTCGCGGTCCATTATTCAGCAATAAAAGATTAAAAACTAGAAATAACACAATGGCGGTTCTTCAAAAAATTCGCGTAAAATTCGGCCTGGCTATCTCCATTATCATAGCCCTGGCCCTCCTGTCGTTTATTATTGACCCCAATACCCTGGGTTCTGCACTGCAGTCCATGTCGTCCAAATACGACGTCGGCCAGATTGCCGGCAAGCGTGTGTCTTACACCGATTTCCAGGAGAATGTGGACAAATTTACAACAATTCACCAGATTGCTTCCGGATCTTCCGTGCAGAACGAGCAGACCCAGACACAGATACGCAATGCTGCATGGCAGGACTTCCTTGACAGGTATATGATCATCAAGAATGCCCGCAACGCCGGTGTGCGCGTGGGTGAAGATGAAATGGTGAACCTTACCACCGGAGACAACATCTCCCCCGTCCTTTCCCAGAATCCTGCGTTCCAGGATCCCGAGACCGGTCTTTATTCCGCCGACGCCCTCCGCAGCTTCGTACAGGAGACGGGCATCGACGATACCGGCCGCGGCAAATTGTTCTGGAACTATCTGCAGAATGCAGTGCTCACCCAGAAGTTCTACGACAAGTACGGCGCCCTCGTCACCAACTCCAGCTATCTTCCCAAGGTGTTCGTCGACAGGGCAGTGGCGGAGGCCAATACCACCGCTACCGTTGAGTACGTGATGGTTCCCTTCAACTACAACGACAGCACCGCCACCGTGTCTTCCTCCGAGATCAGCGCTTACTACAAGGCACACAAGAAGGATTTCAAGCAGACTGCGGGCCGTGACATCGAGTACGTGGTTTACGAAGTTGTTCCTTCCGAGGCCGACATCACCGCCGCCGGCGAGGACATCGATTCCCGTATGGCGGAGTTCGCTGCAACCACCAACATGAAGGCTTTCCTCCTCAGGAATTCCGAAAGCTCCTATTCCGAGCACTGGTATACCAAGAACGAACTCGCCAGCAACCTGTCTTCCGACATTGCCGAGTTTGTGTTCAGCGGCGCCAGCGGCGTTTCTCCCGTTTACAAGAGCGGCAACGTGTTCCGTGCAGTCAGGACCATGGATAGCGCAATGGTTCCCGATTCCGTTTATGTGAAGCACATTCTGCTTCAGGGCACCGACGCCAAGCAGAAGGCCGACAGCCTCTGCGGCGTGGTGGCCAAGGGCGGCAATTTCGCATCCCTCGCGGCTCTCTATTCTGTTGACAAGAGTTCCGCCGACGGCGGCGAGATGGGCAACCTCGGCTGGTTCACCCAGACCTACACCATCCCCGGATTCGAGAGCGTGGTAACTGCCGATCTCAACAAGCCTTTCGTGCTCAACACCCAGTACGGTTCCCATGTGGTTGTCGTGACCAAGCGCACCAAGCCTGTGGCCAAGAAGCAGGTTGCCGTGCTTGAGAAGACCGCAGTGCCCAGCCAGGAGACCTACAACGCCAATTACGCAAAGGCCAACCGCTTCGCATCCATTGCCGGCGGTACCTACGAGGGCTACAAGAGGGCTATCGATTCCACCGGAGTGTATTCCCACCCTATGAACAATGTCACCGAGGCGACTTCCAACTACGGTGCCATCAGCCAGGCCAAGGAAATCACCCGCTGGGTATATGACAACAAGCCCGGGAAGGCTTCCAACATCATTACGGTCAACAACAACTACTTCTTCGTGGTGGCCCTCAAGGATGTACGCGAGGAGGGATACAAGAGCGTGAAGGATGTTGCTCCCCAGATTACCGAGACTCTCAAGAGCGAGAAGCTGCGCGAGATCACCAAGAAGGAAGTCGCCGCCAAGATCGCCGGTCTTTCTTCCATCGAGGAGATTGCCGAGGCTTGCAACGCCTCTTCCAATTCTCGCGAAGACGTGGCTTTCAACACCACCGGCGCTCCTTCGCTTGAGCCCGCACTGCTCGGTGCCGCTTCCGTCGCCCCCGAGGGGCAGATCTGCGGCCCCGTGGCCGGCGAGTCCTGCGTGTATGTTTATAAGGTGAGCAATCGTCAGACCGGTGCTTTCTACACCGAGGACGACGCCGTGAACAACGAGAAGCAGAAAGTCCAGTACTCCGCCCAGATGATCGTTCCGGTCATGATGGAGTACGACAACGTCAAAGACAATCGCGCCCGCTTCTTCTAGCCTCCGGCCGGTTGTCAAGACAACAGATTACGATTCGTCCACAGAACAGCCCGTTCTTGTGGACGAATCTCATTTTTATGGCCGTTCGTCCACAAGATTGGCGGTTTTTGTGGACGAATCGCAATATTCCTGCTATTCATCCACAGAATCGGCCTTATTTGTGGATGGAAGCGGTGGCTGGGGCTCTGGAGAGCTGAAGGATGACGGGGTAGTGGTCGGAGACTCCACCGAGGTAGCGGGGTCCGGAAAAGGTGCGCCGCGGCTTGGTGCCTCCGAAGGCCTTGTCCGGCTCGGAAAGAAGCGGGTCGTCGAACACCCTCTCCCGCACCACCAGCCCCCGGGCAAAATAGCCGTCAATCTTCTCCCACGCACCGTTGTACTTTATGGTCCCCTTGGCGTCGGGCCGTCCCCACACATCGTCATTGAAATCCCCTACGGCCAGCACGCACGCATGCCCCGCCGTCTGCAGCGAATCAATTATCCCCCACATCCTCCGCATCGCTATGCTCCTTCGCCGTTCAGAGTCGGCGCCAACCTTTGACGGATGGTGGTTGACAAGTATGTCGAGCCCCTCGAATTCCGCCAGCAGAATATCCCGGGTCCGCATCAGCTCCGGCGGAGACAAGGTGCTGTCCCATAAATGTTTGGCTTCCGATCGAAGAAGCTTGAGCGAGCCCCTTCGGAACAGCAGCGCACAGTCGATGCCGCGCCGGTCGGGGGACTCATAGTGAACTATCCCGTAATCGAGTTTGCGGAGGGGCGTGCTTTGCAGCAGCCGGTCCAGCACGAAGCGGTCGCCGATTTCCAGCAGCGCCACGGCGTCGGGAAGGCGTCCG
>JAFZBM010000050.1 GCA_017561765.1 Bacteroidales bacterium
TGAGCCCGACCGCAGCTTCGGCGGCACCAAGCCCCGCCGCTCCTTCTCCGGCCCCCGCTGGCTCGGCGGCGTCAGTGACCACTATCCGGTTGTTCTTATGACCACCACCGATTGACCCGCTACTTCGCTTGCAGGGGGACTGCCGCGGCAGAACCTTCGCTTCGCTCATCCCTCCCACTGCGCTACGCTTGTGGGCCCCTCCCGTTCACGTGGTCACGGGCGGCCACGGTTCAGCTGCCCCGGCAGGGACCGGAGGGTTAAAGATGTGCGATTACAGTTTCACAGGCGCGGACCTTGTCGCCGTCGCTGACCACAATCCTGGCGTCCAGGGGAAGGAATAAATCGATACGCGAACCAAACTTGATGATGCCGCACTGCTCACCGGCAGTGACGGCCAATCCCTCCTCGGCATAACACACGATACGGCGGGCGAAACCTCCTGCCAACTGCTTAAAAAACACATCCTTACCCTCATTCGTACGAATGCAGGTGCAGGTGTGTTCATTCTCCTCCGAGGCCTTGGACTTGAAAGCCAGGAAATGCTGTCCCGGATGATACATCGTATAAACAACCGAGCCCGTCACAGGCCAGAAATTGGCATGAACGTCCCAGAAATCCATATAGATGGAAACAACCTGGCACTCCTTGCAAAGGAACTCCTTCTCATACGCCCTGCGAATATACACCACCCTGCCGTCAGCCACAGCCGTCACGACAGAGGATGAACCCGCCGATTTACGGTCGGGAACCATGTGGAAAGCAGTCTGCCACAAACAAATCCATAGAATGACAAGAGTCAACGGCCATACAACCCACCAGATATGCACGAAGCGGAACAGCAGGAAAATCAGCGCAGCGCTCAATACATATACAAGGATTACGGTACCGTATGTATTCTTGTCAAGTCTCATAGAAGCCCCGACAGAACCAGATATACGAAGACGGAAGGGATGGCAAAAAGAGAACTGTCAAAACGGTCAAGCATGCCGCCGTGCCCAGGGATACAATTTCCAGAATCCTTGACGCCGAAACGGCGCTTCCAAACGGACTCGAACAAATCTCCGCACACACCTGTCACGGCCACGAGCGCTCCCAGCGCCACACAGTGCACCAATGGATAGCTCATCATCCCGACCAGATACAGCACAAGCCCTCCTATCATCGCCATGACAATTCCGCCCCAGAAGCCCCACCATGATTTTTTGGGAGAGATGGCGGGTGCCAGCTTGCGGGACGTCGGCTTCTGGCCGAACAATGTTCCCAGAGAATAGGAGCCGACATCGGCGCACCAGATCAAAATGAATACATTCAGCAGCACGAGACCGTTGAACTCCCCGGATCCCGACACCATGACCGGCATCAGGCAGAAAGGCAAGCCTATGTACAAAATGGCCGCATACGCAAGCGCTACATCCTCGACGGATTCATGAGAACGCGCCAGAACGACAGAAAGGCCAAGTGCGAAGACCGGCAGGAAAAGAAGTGCAAACCATTTACTGTCAAGCCCGAAGAAACGCCACCCCATCATCAGGATAAACGCCGCGCAAACGGTGAGCAGCGACAATTTCTGCTGAACGAGCCAGCGCTGTCCCATGGTCACGTTCAGGAACTCCCGCATGGAGACATACAATGCAACCAGGAACAAAACGCCGAAGGCCACCGGATGGAACAACATGCCGGCGACCATCAATGCGAGGAATACAGCTCCCGATATAGTTCTTACAAGGAAATTATTCATCATCTTTCTTCAGTCTTTCCTCTCCGTGCTTGCCGGCTTTGGGGCCGAATATCCTTTCTATGTCATCGGACATGATGACCTCTTTTTCAATCAACAGTCCGGCCAGTTCTTTCAAACCTTCCCAGTTGTCGGTCAAGATCTTGCGTGTCCGGGCCGTAATCTCGTCAACGAGAGCCTTGGCCTCGGCGTCGATCAGCTGCGCCGTCTTCTCGCTGTAAGGCTTGACAAGTTCATATCCCGAAGCGCCGGTAGAGTCGTAGAATGAAAGATTGCCGACCTTTTCGCTCATACCATAATAAGTGACCATGGCATAGGCTATCTTGGTCATGCGCTCGAAGTCATTGAGAGCGCCCGTACAAGGAACGCCTTCGTTCACTATTTCCTCCGCGACGCGGCCTCCCACCAGGCAGCACATCTCGTCCATAAGGTCGGATTTGGAGACCATTACCTTCTCGTCAGGAAGACTCCAGGTAAGGCCGAGAGCCTGTCCGCGAGGTATAATGGACACCTTGAGCACGGGATCGCAGCCGGGCAGCAGCCAGCCGGCCACGGCATGCCCCGCTTCGTGGAAAGCGGTGATCCGCTTCTCCTGCGGCGACATGATGGTCTTCTTTCTTTCGATGCCTCCGACCACACGGTCCACGGCGTCGGAGAAGTCCTGGTTATTGACATCGGACTTACCCTTGCGGGCCGCGGTAAGGGCGGCTTCGTTGCACACATTTGCTATATCGGCGCCGGAGAAACCGGGAGTGTTCTTTGCAATGAGGTCAAGATCGAAATCCTCCGCCAGCTTGAGGGGCTTCAGATGCACCTGGAATATCTCCTTGCGCTCGTTAAGGTCGGGCAGGGTAACATGTATCTGGCGGTCGAAACGACCGGCCCTCATAAGAGCCTTGTCGAGGATATCGGCGCGGTTGGTAGCCGCCAGCACTATAACTCCGGAGTTGGTTCCGAAGCCATCCATCTCGGTAAGCAGCTGGTTAAGGGTATTTTCCCTTTCATCGTTACTTGAGAATCCGACATTCTTGCCACGGGCGCGGCCTACGGCATCGATCTCGTCGATGAACACGATGCAGGGTGCCTTCTCCTTGGCCTGGGCGAACAGATCCCTGACCCTGGATGCACCTACTCCGACAAACATCTCGACGAAGTCTGAACCGCTGATGCTGAAGAAAGGCACGTCCGCCTCCCCCGCCACTGCCTTGGCCAGCAAAGTCTTGCCGGTACCGGGAGGGCCCACCAGCAGCGCTCCCTTGGGAATTTTGCCGCCGAGTGCCGTATATTTCTTGGGATTCCTGAGGAAGTCGACAATCTCCATGACTTCTTCCTTGGCTCCATACAGGCCGGCCACATCCTTGAACGTCACCTTAACCTTGTCCTTGTCGGCGAGCTTGCCGTTGGCCTTGCCGACATTGAAAGGATTCATGCCGCCTGCCCCGCCGGGACCGCCGCCGCCCATGTTGCGCGCCATCGAGCGCATCATGAGAATCCAGAAGACAATAAGAAGGATCATGGGAAGCCATTCGAGAAGGCCCCTCCATATATTCTCGTTGTTCTCGATTACCAATTTTACCCGGGCGTCGGGCGACAGCTCTTCATTTAGCTGGGCAAAAGAAGTCTCGGGATCGAATTTGGTGGAAGTCAGGAAAAAGAACTGAGGCGAACTCTTGGGCGGATTTCCGGACGGAAAGAGATCGGAATATTTCTGTACCGACTCGGGGCGCAACGACACTGTTCCCTTATAGTCATTCCTGACATAATCAACCTCCTTCACGTCTCCGGCCTTTATCATTTCCTCAACCTGGGCCCACTCCACCTTTTCGGGGACGGAACGGTTGCTGAAGAGCATCCAGCCGATGCTGACAACGAGCAAAAGGTAAAACACCCAGCTCAAGTTAATACGGACTACTCGTATTTTTGGCTTCCTATCTTTGTTTTGTTTTTCAGGCATTTTGTGATATTTTTGCAGCGCAAATATACAACAAAAATGACACCAAGACAAAGCTCCCCGAACATATTGTGGCTGGAAACGGCCGAATCCACAAACAGGACGCTGCGGGAGCGGGCTTATACCATTGACAATCTGTCAGTAATCGCTGCAAGGGAGCAGACGGCGGGGCGCGGGCAGGGCACTCACAGCTGGTATTCGACCAAAGGGCTCAACCTCACATTCAGCATTCTTTTCAATCCCCGGGAGCTTGAAACCTGCGACATGATTCTGCTTACCTGTGCCACCACGCTCGGCATACGCGACTACTTAAAGGAAAAGGGCGTTGAGGCAAGAATCAAATGGCCCAACGACATCTGGGTCGGGGAGCGGAAAATCTGCGGCATACTCATAGAGAACATCCTGGAAGGCAAGCAGATACGACACAGCATAATAGGCATTGGACTGAACCTCAACGAAGAAGGATGGCCTCCAGAACTGCCGAATCCGGTAAGCCTCAAGGAACTTACCGGCATGCACTATGACACCGACGCCGAACTGGAAATGCTGGTAAACAAAATCTGCCGCCGCTTTGCCATGACGGACACAAGCAACGGCAGATCGTCTCTGCAAGAAGAATTTGAAAAGTATCTTTTCAGGCGCGCCTGAGCGTTTCCATCGCGGCCAGCGGGTCCGGAGACTTGAACACCGAACTGCCGGCCACGAGCACATCGGCTCCGGCCTGCCTGAGGGCGGCGGCATTGTCTGCCGACACTCCGCCATCCACTTCAATAAGCGCCTGGCCGCCGCGACGTTCAATCTCCGCGCGCAGCGAGGCAATGCGGTCAAGGCTTGAGTATATGAACTTCTGCCCGCCGAAACCGGCGAACACACTCATTATCAGGAAGAAATCGGCCTTCCCGATGTACGGGAAGAGCCGGTTTACACTGATGTCAGGATTAATAGCCACACCCGCCTTCATTCCCAGTTCGTGAATCCTTGCTATATTGGCCGAAGTCCGGCGCCCGGCAGCCTCCAGATGGAAACTGACATAGGACACGCCGTCAGAGGCCAGCCTTTCGAACCAGCGTTCAGGATGCACTACCATAAGGTGTGTATCAAGCGGCTTTATCGCGATTGAAGAAAGGGGGTCGATGACACTGAAGCCGAACGAAATATTAGGCACCAGCGTTCCGTCCATCACGTCCAGATGAATCCAGTCCGCACCTTTGTTGAGCATTTCAACCTCGGAGCGGAGGGACAGGAAATCAGCGGCGAGAAGTGAAGGTGATACCAGCATGGCTATTCAAAATTTCTTACCACCTCATCAAGCAGGGCCACGAACTTGTCCATGGATGCAAGTTCGAGCTTTTCGCCCGGAGCATGGACCCCGCGAAGCGTGGGACCGAACGAAATCATGTCCAGACCCGGGAATTTCTGCAGGAAAAGCCCGCACTCCAGTCCGGCATGAATGGCTTTCACCTCGGGCTCCGCGGCGAACAGCTTACGGTAAGCCTCTACCGTACGCTTGAGGATATGGGAATTAACATCGGGATTCCAACCCGGATACTCGTACATGTGGCGCACCTCGGCTCCGGCCTGTTCGAAATTAGCCCTGACCTTGGCCGCCATGGCGCGGCGTTCGCTGGTAGCGGCGCTGCGCTGGCTGGTTACTATTTCAACTATCCCCTTGCCCGTATGCACGCTCGCCAGATTGGTGGATGTCTGCACAAGACCGGGAATATCCTGGCTCATAGCTTCTACTCCGTGAGGCGAAGCGAACAAGGAAGTAATTATGCGCGCCCCGGCAGAACGGGTAAGCGGATCAAGTTCTGATGATGCAGCCTTGCATTCAAATTCAAGCCCCGGGTCGGTGGCATGAAATTCTTCCTTTACATCGGAAGCAAACGCCTTGAAAGCGTCCTTGAAAGCATTGGCGCCGGTCACCGAAACCACTGCGGAGCACTCCCGGGCAATTGCGTTGGGCTTGCCGCCGCCGTCTATGCTGACAAGGCGCAGGCCGTCTCCCAGACGGGAATAAAGGAAACGGGCCATCAGCTGGACAGTGTTGGCCCGTCCCTTGTTGATATCGTCGCCGCTATGGCCTCCCTGCCCGCCCGAAATGCTGCAGCGGAGCAGTTTGGCACCGGCATCGGGCGCTCCCCTGCGCACGCGGAAACGTATTTTCGTATTCAATCCGCCGGCGCAGCCGATGAACAACTGTCCCTCGTCTTCGGAATCAAGGTTGATCAGTGTCTTCCCCTCGAAGAAACCCGCCTCCAGAGCTTCTGCGCCATCCATTCCGGTCTCCTCGGAGATAGTAAAGAGACACTCGATGCGTCCTGTGGGAGCATCGTCTTCCAGCAGGGCCAGGCATGCGGCAATCCCTATTCCGTCATCAGCACCCAGAGTCGTATTTTCTGCAATCATCCAGCCATCTTTGATGACATAGGGAATGGGATCCTTGCGAAAATCGAACTTAAAGTCCGACTTCTTCTCACACACCATATCCTGGTGAGCCTGAAGCACAAGGCCCGGAACATCCTCCTTGCCGGGAGCAGCTTCCCTGATGATGAGCACATTGCCAGTGGCATCGCGCTTGCACCCCAGTGAACGGTCGGCCGCCCACTTGCAGAGCCAGTCTGTAACCGGTCCCTCGAAGCCGGACTCGCGAGGGATACGTGTTATTTCCTTGAAGATTTCAAGTACGTGTTCTGAAAGCATATTATACAGATAATTGATTATGACTCGCTGGGGAGCAACTTGGCTTCCAGATCGGAAACGTATTTCTTGAATACGCGGTCGGTGGCCATAAGGTCGGAAACAATGTTGCAAGAATGCAGCACGGTGGCGTGATCCTTCCCTCCCGTCTGGGCGCCTATGGTGGACAGCGAACAGTTGCTTATCAGATTGCGGCACAGATACATGGAAATCTGGCGCGCCTGCACTATCTGACGCTTGCGCGACTTTGAGACCAGATCCTCGGGAGTGATGTTGAAATAATCGCACACAGCCGACTGTACGGTACTTATGCTGAGTTCGCGTACGGAGGAATTGACTATCTTGTCCGTGACCTTTGCGGCAAGCTCTACCGAATTCTCGGCGTGCATGGCCGTCGCATAAGCCATTACTGACAGGAAAGCACCCTCAAGCTCACGGAAATTGGTCTTGATGTGGGATGCCAGATACTCGAGCACGTCATCCCCGATGGTAACGCCCTCGCGGCGGCAGAGCGATTTGAGCATCTGCAGACGGGTATTGTAATCCGGGTGCATGAGCTCCACGGAAAGGCCCCACTTGAAACGCGACAGAAGCCGGTCCTCGAAATTCTGCAGGTCTACCGGCGGGCGGTCGGAAGTGAATATAAGCTGCTTTCCGGTCTGGTGCAAGTGATTGAAAATATTGAAGAAAGCGGACTGGGTGCCGGGTCCCTGAAGATCCTGTATGTCATCTACGATGAGCACGTCTATCTTCTTGTAGAACCCCAGGAAATCAGTCACCTTGTTACGCACATTGACCGCATCCATATACTGGGTCTTGAACTCGTGTCCGCTGACATACAGGACAATGAGTTCAGGGAACTTCTCATGGATGGCTATACCGATAGCCTGGGCCAGATGCGTCTTGCCGAGTCCGGGACCGCCGAAGATGAACAAAGGGTTGAACGAAGTCTTGCCGGGCGCCGCAGAAATAGCCGAACCCGCCGTATACCCCATCTTGTTGCACTCACCTACTATAAAATTGGTAAAACAATAAACAGGATTCAGTTTAGGATTGATCTGAATCTTCCTGAGGCCGGGATATACAAAGGGATTGGGATTGCCGGCGGGATTGATATTGACGCTCACTTCTCTGTTGACGGGGGCAGAAGCTGGGGCGGCAGGGACAGCGATAGCCGGCTGTCCGCTTACGGCCCTCACAAGATAAACCAGTTTCGCATCCGCGCCTATGACCCTTTTCAAAGTCTTCTTGATAACATCCAGATAAGTAGCCTCCAGATACTCCCTGAAGAAATCGGACGGCACCTCCACGGTGAGGGTCGAATCCACCATGGAGACAGGCCGTACGGGCTTGAACCAGGTCGTGTACTTTTGAGGTTCCACGATCTGTTCAACAATCCGCAGGAAATGGTTCCAGATACTTATATGTCTGTCGTTCTCGTTCATTAGAAAAGACAATTCACCCGTAA
>JAFZBM010000006.1 GCA_017561765.1 Bacteroidales bacterium
GGTGGACGTGCCAGTTGTTGCGGCAGCCCGGCTCGAAGGTGACGTTCGCCATCCCACCGTCCATGACGGCAAGATAGCTGTTACCGGTGAAATACTGGGCATATGCGGTGTTCGGCTCGCCGATCGGCCAGGGCGACTGGGCGCACACTATATCCGTTTTCCCGTCCACGGCGGCAGCGATGGCGGCTTCGCAGCGGAGCGATTCGGCCTGCAGGCCATGGGCTTTCAAAGCTACGGGAATGGCACGCAGCTGTTCCTCGGTGACGCCCATGTTCAATGCACCGCGGACGTGCGCCTGAAGCTGCGGCATCACGTTCTCCAGGCCGCTGAGGGCGCTGACGGTGACCAGTTCCCGGTCGGCATGGCTGAGGTTGTCACGGGCGAAGATGTCGCCGAAGAGATGAGCCTTCAGATAGTAATCCTCTGCTGGGGAAAAGACATAGTTGAAGGCACGGCCGCTGAGTTTTGTCTGCACTTCCGTGCCTTGTTTCAATGCATCGTAACCTACCGGAAAAACGGATGCATCTACGCCTTCTTCAGTTGCTTTCCCTTCGGTCTTACGCTCATCCAGCACACGCTGCAAAGTGCCCAGCGCGTTCAGGGAACGGGGGAAGCCCGTATAGGCATAGAGCTGGCTCAGGGCCTCTTTGACATGGCTGACCGTCAGTCCGGCGTCAAGGCCTTCGTCGATGGCTTTAGCAAGGGCGACATAATCGGCCTTGGCTTCGTTGCAGGCAATGGCCGACATCAATGCCGCCTGCTCAGGATTAAAAGAAAGAGAATTCATTTCTTTTTGGTTTTTGGTATTGTTACCACAGGACGCTATAACCAAAAGCACTACGGCGGCACTTATGAGGGCTCTCTTCATGATTATTGCCGGTTGGACTTGATAATATCCATCAGTGAAACGTTCGGGTTGCGGTAGCGGGCTTCGGGATTGCGCTCGCCGGGCCACTGGGGGTTCATGGATTTGAGCGTGAGGGCCTTCTGCGGGCAGGCGTGGACACAGGCAAGACAGAATTCGCACTTGCCGGCGAACTGGAGGCCGTCATTACCCAGAGAGAAGTTCTTGTGCGGACAAACCTTCTCGCAGGTCATGCATTCCACGCAGCGGTCCTTTTTCAGTTCCAGCAGGCGCTCTGCCGTCATATTGTAATGCTGGTCCTGCATGCCTTTGAGCATATCTTTGCTGAAGGCCGGCATACCCGGCTCCTGCACCATGGCCTGGACATAATTCTTCTGCGCCCCCACATCTTCCAGCAGCTTCGCCAGGTTCTCGTCCACGTGCTTGTCAATCTTCACCTGCTCGTTCATGTCGAAAACGGGCAGATAATTGTCCACCATCAGGATGGTATTGATGTAGTTGAAGTTGACGCCCTTCTCCTTGGCGTAGTCCCGCACCCATTCTGCCACCATGGCACTGGCGTTGCCAAAGGTGATGATGGAGAAGATATAGGGGGCCTTGAAGGTGTTCTTAGCCAGGAATTCCTGCACGATCACCGGAGCGCCGGATGCATAGTCCGGAAAAACGAAACCAATCTCATCGGCCTCATAGGTCTGTTTGCCCTTCTTGAGCTCCTGCGGGATGCTCAGCGGGCTGTCGGAGAATTGCCGGGCAACAAAAAGGGAATTACCGGTGGCAGTGAAGTAGAAGATCAGACGCTTCTTGTCCTTTGCGCGGTCCTTGAGGATTGCCGCATGGGTCTTGGGGGCGATGCCGGCCATGGCCACGGCGGCGAGGCTGGCACCCATCAGTTTCAGTGCGTTTCTTCTGTCCATAGTAGTAGATACTAACCGTAAGTTTCAATTAAATACTTGACAAAGTTGGGATCCTGGAAGTTTACGAAGCCTGCGTCTTCCTGGTTCATCTGCGCAATCATCTGCATCTCGTTTGAAGAGAGCGAGAAGTCGAAAATGTTGAAATTCTGCTCCATCCTCTCCTTGTGCGAGGACTTGGGAATGGCAACAGTACCGCACTGCGTGAGCCAACGGAGGGCCACCTGCGCGGCCGTTTTACCGTACCTCTCCCCTATTGCCGCCAGTTCCGGATTCTTGACGATTCCCTCGGCACCCTGGCCGCCCAGCGGGCCCCAGGCCATCATTTTGGTGTCGGTCTCGCAAAGGATGGGCTCGATGCCGGTCTGCTGGCAAAGCACGTTGCACTGCAGCTGGTTCACCATCGGCTTGACGTCCACATAGTGGGCGAAGTCGAAGAACCGCGCCGCCTGGAAGTTGCTCACGCCGATGGCGCGGATCTTCCCGGCCTTGTAGGCTTTTTCCATTGCCCGCCAGGTGCCGAAGACGTCACCGTAGGCCTGATGAATCAGGAGAAGGTCGATATAGTCGGTCTGGAGTTTCCGCAGGCTTTCGTCGATGGAAGCTGCAGCCTTCTCTTCGCCGTTGTTGCTGATCCAGACCTTGGTTACCAGGAAGATTTCTTCGCGGGGAATGCCGCTTTTCGCAATAGCGGCGCCCACGCCTTCTTCATTGAAATAGGCCTGAGCGGTGTCGATGAGTCTGTAGCCGACGCTCAAAGCGTCCGCCACGCAGCGCTCCGCTTCCTGCGGAGGAACCTGGAATACGCCGTATCCCAGCAGAGGCATCTGGATGCCA
>JAFZBM010000051.1 GCA_017561765.1 Bacteroidales bacterium
AGTCCGTCGTCGTAGACGCGCAGGCGCAGGTTCATGTTTACCCCGTCTTCGCGGGTGAGGCGGACCAGCAGTTCGTTGTAATGATTGCGTATCTGCCTTTCCTCGCCCCACACGGGCTCCCAGGTCTCGTCGGCGCTGCCGTTCTCGCTGCCGGCGATGCTGAATCCGCTGTGCAGATCGCTGTCCCCGGCCATGAGTTCAAAGCCCAGCATCGACGGTTTTACCACAACGGCTCCGTTGCGTTCCAGTTTGTAGCATGGCTGCCCGTCGGCAGTAAGGCCCACGGACGCTGTCAGCAACCCGTCCGGACTGCTTACGCTGAGGGGAAACTCTATCTGCTTTGGTGCGCAGGCTGCCAGCATTATCGCCGCCAGCAATAATGTAGTTATCTTCTTCATTTGGCCAGTACTATGTATTCACCGGGTGCGAGGGTAACGGTTACATTGCCTTTGTAGAAGGCGCCGGTGAACTGCTCGCGGTATGTTCCGTCGAGAGGCAGGGTTACATCTACGGGCTCGCTTTCGAGATTAAGGAAGGGGACTACGACCTTGACGCCCTGCGGACGGTTGTCGCCGGCCATGGTGCCGCCCCAGTCGAGAGGTTCGCTGTTGGAAGGGTCGCCGAAGTTGGCCGCTACCACTACTTTGCTGCCCTTGACCTCGCGGCTGAACGCAATCACACCCTCGGGAGCGTCGATAAACTCGATGGGGCCGCCTTTCTCGCCCGCGTCAAGAGCGCGGAGCCTGTGCTTCATGTCGATGAGTTTCTTCCAGAATTCGGTGTGTTCGTTGGGAGACCAGTCGGTAATTGGATCCTTCTCGAAGAAGGCCAGCCTGCGGTCGAGACCGATTTCCTGTCCCGTGTAGATGAGGGGCTGGCTGCCGGGCAGGGTGAAGCACAGCACTGCGCAGGCATCGGCCGCGGCTCCTTCGCGCTCGAATTCGGTTCCGGACCAGGAGTTCTCGTCATGGTTGGAAGTGAAGGTGAGACGGAATGCCTCGCGGGGGAAGCGGGCGGCATCACGCTCGATATAGTCTTTGAGGTCCTGTACCGTTTTACTGCCCTGTGCAAGGCCGTTAAGCAAGTGATGCAGCTCCCAGGCGTAATTGGCGTCGAAAGTTTCGGTGGCGTCGGCAAGGTTGTCGCGCTCGGCCTCGGCCAGAAGGTAAATGTCGGGGTAATCCTTGTTCATCTTGGGCAGGATTCCGTACCAGAACTCTGCGGGCACTTCGCCGGCGGCGTCGCAGCGGAAGCCGTCAACGCCCTTCTCGAGCCAGAAGCGCATAGCTTCGTCCTGGGCCCACCATACATCCTCGTTTTCGTAATTAAGGCTTCTCGTATCAGTCCAGTCATATTCCCAAATGGCATTGCCGAGCGAGTCGCGCTCGTAAAAATCCGCGGGTTTGGTAGTCATCCACACATTGTCCGGGGCGGTCTGGTTGGCCACCCAGTCGAGAATGACCTTGAAACCCAGTTTGTGGGCTTCGGCAAGAAGGCTTTCGAAGTCCTCCATGGTGCCGAATTCGGGATTCACCGCGCAGTAGTCGGAAATAGCATAGTAGGAACCGAGGGTGCCCTTGCGTTCCTGCTCGCCAATCTTATACATGGGCATGAGCCAGAGAATGTCTACTCCAAGATCTTTGAGGCGGGGAAGCTGGGCTTCTACGCCCTTGAAAGTGCCTTCCGGCGAGAACTGGCGTACGTTCACCTCATACACCACGCTGTCGTAAGTCCATTCGGGATGAACCTGGGCTTTTTTACTGCAGCAAACGATAGAAAGCAGTGCTGCGGCTGCGAGAAGTAGCTTTTTCATATAATATTGTTATTTCAGAGTCGGATATCCGGTGTCGCTGTCGTATTTCCATTCTTTGAGTTTGATGTCGCTTTCCGGAAGTACGGGATTGTCGGCAACCCAGGCATTGAGCGCTTCAACGACCCTGGTCTGCGTCTTGTAAAGGGTCTGGCCGCTGTCGGCACCCTTCATCTGTGCCTGATTCAAAGGGAAAATATGTGATGAAGTACCATTCTCAATGGCTATCGGAATCTCCCATCCGAGCGTCTGGCTTTTATCGTACAGCCAGTAGGAATACTCGACGGAACAGTCCTCGTACTCATTTCCGAGATAGTCCTTGCCGGCCTTTTTGCCAATGACAGATCCGCAAAGTGCGCCATGGTCTTTGGTGTTCTCATACGTGTAGTTATACAGTACGTCGTAATATGAAAAATCGCCCGTGCTTACGCAATTCTTGATTTCAGCAATGATAAGACCGTTATTCTTGTCGCCGACAGAGCCTGCTAGTCCTCCCGCTACTTTACTGTGTATGAATACGGTTCCGGAATTGACGCAGTTGGCAAGCAGGGAGCCTCTGAATACCCCCACAATGCCTCCGGCATTTTCGCTCGCCTGAACGCGGCCTGAATTAATGCAGTTGACAACAGGGAAATCAGTCTCTCCGACGATACCGCCGGAGTAATAACCTCTGCTGTCAACAATTCCCGTGTTCGAACAGCCGGCGATAATGCCAAAGCATTGACCGCAAATACCCCCGACGGAATAATCCCCCCTGATGGTGCCGTCATTGGAACAATCCATGATTTCACCATAAGCAACTCCGGCAATACCTCCTGTCAATCTTTGAAAAACAGTGGTGTGGACATCGGCATGATTGGAACAACCATAGACTTTCAAGGCCAATCCGGCCAGGCCTCCTGCATAGGCCCCGTTCGAAGTGACGGATCCGGAGGTTTCACAGTTCCTGATGTCACCGGAGGCATTGGCAACAAGCAATGCACAAATGTGACCTGCATTTTCAATTACTCCGTTCAGTTTGATATTGGAAAGCACTCCGTCAGTGTTGCTGAAGAAGCCCATGAGATCTGTTTCGGGGGCATTGATATAAAGCTTCGAAATCGTATGTCCGCCGCCGTCGAAGTTGCCCGTGAGATGCATGGGATCGGAACCTATAGGTGTCCAGCTGATTCCTGAAGCCTTGCTGCATGCGGGAGACAGATCAATGTCGGCAGTGAGCAGATACGATGCAGATGCGGCAGGAACGCTGCCGCCGGACTTTGCCGTGATGGTGCCGTCGGGGGTGTTCGCCGCAGACTGAAGGAGCAGCAGGTCGGACAGCGACCCTATCTTGAAAGGTTGTTCCGGCGTGCCGAGGCCCTCGAGGCTTTCGCTCACCTCAACTCCGGAAGTCAGTTTTACCTTGACGGGAGTAGCTTCGTGCACCTTTGAGCGTTCAAAGGTGAAGTCGGAGGTATAAACCTTGTCCATGTAGCCCGAGGTCGTGCAAATACGGACGGTAAATCCTCCCTTGCATGTCATAGGCGGAAGTACGATATAAAAATCGGTGACCTTGTCTGCGGTCAGGCTGACGAAGCCGGTGTTCAAGTAAAGACTGTCGCAGCCTTTGTCGCTGATGGTCAGCGCAGGTTTGGACGGATCGGCCAGGGATATGGTTGCCGGACCGGAAACCTTGAGCGATTTGTCATTGGGCCGGAATACTATTCTGTTCACGGAGTGATGCCCTGTGAGCGGGACTTTGAGCACGGACGCGGCGTTGCGGAATGTCAGCTGTCCGCCGGTCCCGGACGCAACCATAGGACATATATTGTCGGCGAATGTGCCGGCAGCGTATGCTTGCTCTTCGGGGAAAAGTACGGACAATTCATTATCTCCCGTCCTGGATACCTCTCCCGTGCCGGGATAATAAGCTATGTAGTGCTTTCCCACTCCGTAGCCGGAGAACGTAGCGGTAGCAGTACCCTCGCCGCCGGTAAGATAGAACAGGCCGGGCAGTACCTGGTCGTCGGGAAATACGCTGATTTTGTCGTCTTTGGTCCAAAGAACCTTGTAAGATCCGTCTCCGGCTGGGGAAAGAGCGGTTTTGCCGGCCGGCAAAGATTCGAAGGTAGCCGTAAGCACGTTTTGGCAAACCCCGTTTTCCTCCGGTTCGATTTCACGGCAGGAAAAGACCAGGCAGGAAAGGAAAGTCAGCAGTATAAAAGAATACTTTTTCATAGCCTTACCAGTTTACAGGGTTACCGCCGTTGAAATTCTCGTTGCCGCCAGTTGAATCGTTGGCGACGGCCGGAAGCACCGTTGCGCCTACAGGAGCGGAGATGCTGTTGTCGATGAAGAAACCGTCGTAGTCGGAAGCGTTTATCTTGGGAACGGAGCCGTCGTAGGCCCTTTGTACGAAAGCCAGCAGGGTCAGGTTTTCCTTTTTATAGGACGACGGGATGCTTACGTTATATGAAAATGCCGCCGTGCTGTTGTCGGAGTTTGTCTTGAACTCGTCGCCTGCAGGGGCGCTGCATGAGATGCGGGCAACATGGTCATGGATGTAGTCGTTTCTGGAGCCTTCGTCATTATCGGCCTGAGTGGCGACCAGCCCGCTTTCCACTACGAACAGCGTAAACTTGTAGGTGCCGGCTTTCTTCACGAACACATCGGCAAAGACCGACAGTCTGTCTCCATCGACCGTTGAAGACAAAGCGATAGCCGATACCGTCGGAAGCCCTGATACGGAGGCCTTGTATGCGGCCAGCAGCTTGTTGTAGTTGGATTCTTTGTCTCCGCCGTTGTGGATCTTGCACCGTCCGTCCACGATAACGTTAGGGAAGCCGGTTACGGAATAAACCCGCTGCAGGGATGCCGTGCCCTGGAATCTGAGAGTGCTCTGGCTGTCGTGAAGCGCAACTACATTAATTCTGTCGGGATACTCTGACGTGACCATCTTCATGCCCCTTTGCATGCGCGGGCAGTACCCGCACCAGGTGCCGGTAAAATCCATGAACAGGGACCTGTGGTAGAAGTCCTTGCTCCAGTCAATCTGATAGACGGTCCCTTCGCGGGCCTTCTGCGTGACGCTTACCGGCAGGCATACACCAACGTCGTCGCAGAATACCAGGACACCGCTCCGGACTTCGGCCTCCGGATTCGCAGCCACGCTGAATGAGTGCACTTTGTCCGGGTTGCTCTTGGTTTCGTCAGTCACCCAGTCGGGCTTGCTGCTCAGCTTGTAGGTGGTGGCGCATGTGACTTTCACCTCGAAGGTGCCGCCACCGGATTCAATTTCCACTTCACCGGGCGTTACGGTAAATTCCTCGGGTATTTTTCCTTTCTGGGTGATTATTACGGAACATGCCAGTTTGCCGGAGCTGACGGTAATGGTGCAGCTGCGGTCTTCATAGCTGTTGTTGCCCGCTAAAGAAAAGGTTGTATTGGTATCTTTGGCCCGGCCGGAAGTGAGGGAAAGAATACACCAGTTGCAGTCGGACGATGCGTTCCAGGACGATGTGGAAGAAACGGTGATGTCCACTGAAGAGTTATCGCTGGGCATCTCCCCCGTCCAGTTGCCGTTTCCGTCAGAGGTGAAAGGCGAAGGCAGTGAAATCGACAGCGATTCTTGCTCCGGGGTCGGAGTCGGATCCACTTTGGCAGGACAGCCCGTCAGGACCGGCAATGCCAGGGCCAATAAAAACCAGACTTTTGGAATCTTACCCATGACGAAGAGAATGATGTGGATTAGGAGCAGCAGGAGCGGTCAGGCTCCTGCTGCCAAAAGATTATTCACCGAATACGGCGTTGAAAGTATGCACGCCATCAGTGTAGTTCTTGGCGTGATGCAGCAGAGTCTTGAAGTTGCTCGAGGTTGCCTTTACACCGTTGAGGGTACCTGCAACCTTGACGGGACTATCAGTGGTTCCGATGGTGATATTTTTGGAATTGCCGTTGAGGTGGCCTACAATCAGACCGACCTGCTCGGTTGCGGAGCTCTCTATAGTCGCGTTGACCTTGCAGCCTTCGCAGACAGTGTTCTCCACATTGCCGATACCGCCGCACAGACCACCGAGACCGTTGACCGCGACGGCGCATTTGATGGTGCCGGTGGCTTCGCAGTTCTTAAGGGTGTGGGTCTGGGTATGGAAACCGTTGATAAGACCTATTACGGAAGCGGCATCTGCGTTCTCGACCTCTATATTACCGGTATTCTTGCAGTCCTCAATGGAGTTGGTGCCTCCGGCGATGCCGCCGACACGGACCTTGAGAAGACCTTTGATGTAGATGTTGCCGGAATTGACGCAGTTCTTGATGACAGTCACGGACGCCTTTTCACCTGCGGGCCATGCGCTGATGCCGCCCACCGTGTTGTTTGACGCGGTAAGGTCGGAATCCGCATAGATATTGCCGGAGTTGGTGCAGTCGATAACGGAGGTCTCGTTCTGGTCATCGGTCGTATTCTTGATCTTCTTCACGAAGTAATCGATACCGGTAACGCCGGATGCGTGGAGAATAATGTTATTGGCTGAATAGGCCGCGCTGCGGTCGGGAGCAACCATGGTACCGTGGATCTCGCCCTTGTTGTGGCAGTTGGTCACGTCGCCGCCGGTATTGGCCACAACGCCGCAGACAGCGGAACGGCTGACGGGAGAACTGGCTGAATGCAGTCCGTCATAGGTAAAGCTGATCTTTCCGGTGTTGTTGCAGTCCTTTACGGTAACGGCATGATCGGCGTCGCTCACAGCGTAGGCCACCACGCCCGCAACGGAGGAAACGGGGTCATACTTCATGGAGATTTCCGTCATTCCCTTGGTGCGTCCGAGAGGAGAACCGGCCACGAGGCTGACCTCGCCGCTGTTGTCGCAACCCTCGATAGGTGCGCCCACAAAACCTGCCACGCCGGCCACCACTATGGACCAGGTGTCCTTTCCGGATGCATTCGCGGAAATCTTAGCTTCGTTCTTGCAGCCCTTCACGGGACCGTAAGCCTCGGCCACGACGCCCGCCAGGGTTGCGCCGCCAGTTCCGGCAGCGCCGGTGACGGTCACGGTGGCCTTGTTGGTTACATTCTCAATCTCACCGGTGCTCTTGCCTATAGGGGCGAGGAGAAGTTTGTCATCACCGGGAGTTGCAGAGAACGAACCGGCGAAGGTGACGTTCTTTACCGATCCGGAAGTGAGAGGGATGAGAGGGCATGTAAGGTCTTTAACGGTGATGGTCTTGCCCTTGCCGTCAAGGTTGCCCTTGAATTCGGTCGCGGGAACCACGCTCTTGCCCGTCAGGTCAATGTCGGCACCAAGCTCGATGTCCTTTGAAGGATCGGCGAGCCATGCGATGAACTCTTCGGCGGTCTTGATTCCGTCACCTGCGGGAGGGGTGCCTCCGTCAACTACTTCGGCAGTGCCTGCGTTGAAGTCGAGGACGATGGTCTTGCCAGCCTCGACGGTTACGCGTTCCTGGTCTCCGCCGGCCCCGCGGTAAGCGATCTTGCCGTCGAAGAAGATGAACTCGGTCTTCCACCAGTCGAGCCATCCGTTAGGAGTGCAGAGGCCGTCGATGGGTGCGGAAGGCAGGATCTTGGAGGAGATACGAACCTCGCCGGTATTGGTGACGGTAGCCTTGAGGGTCTTGCCGTCGGGCTGGAACTTGACGATGTCGGGAGCGTTGAAGTCCCATGCGTCATTGCCCCAAGCTGAGCCTATACCGTAGACTTCGGCGGGATAAACCTCGACGGAGTTGTCGTTGCCGTTG
>JAFZBM010000052.1 GCA_017561765.1 Bacteroidales bacterium
AGCAAGTATCCCAAGGAGTACGTGCTCGCGGGCGGGCATCTCGACTCATACGACAGCGGTACCGGAGCCGTGGATGACGGCAACGGCGTGTGCGTGACGCTCGAGGCGGCGAGACTGCTCGCCGCGTCCGGCGCCAGGCCGAAGCGCACGATGCTCTTCTGCATCTGGACTGCCGAGGAGTACGGACTGCTGGGCTCCAAGTACTTCGTGGAAAATAAGACCGTTCCTCTGGAGTCTATCTCGAACTATTTCAACCGCGACGGGGGACCGCTCATGGCAACCGGCGTGAACGTGCCTGCGGCGATGTTCGATGATTTCGAAAAGGTGTGCAAGCCGCTTGCGGATTATAATCCCGACGTGCCTTTCGTCGTCGAGAAACGCCAGGGCCCTGCCGGTCCGCGTCCCAGGTCGGCCGGGGGCAGCGACCACGCCTATTTCGCGATGAACGGAGTCCCGACCATCTCGTTCCGGGAAACCGATCCCAGGGGCATGAATTTCGACTACCGCGAGATCTGGCATACCGAGAGGGATGTATACAACAAATTGATACCCGAGTATATGGAGCACTCGGCCGTGGTTACGGCCGTGGTGATGTACGGCCTGGGCAATCTGGACCATCTGCTGTCGAGGGAAGGCTTGTACAAGGAATAGTTTTTTGTATATTTGCAGAATCGACTATAACTAATAACTGTTTTATATGAAGAAATTATTTCATATCGCTTTACTCGGCCTTGCGGCCCTCTCGCTCAGCGGCTGTCTGGCGGGCAAATTCATGTGCGGTTATGCACTTCAGCCCAAGCCCCACGGAGTGGATGATATCGAGCGTACCCGTCACAAGGCTGATTCCCTGATGCCGGGCAGCACCGCCTGGTATGACGGCCTGAAGGCCCAGGGCATACTCCAGGACACCTGGACAACCAGCCATGACGGCAAGAAGATGCATGCGTGCTATGTGAGCGCCGCGCGCCCTGATGAGGCTGAAGGTACGGCAATCGTGGTCCACGGCTACGGCGACAACCACTATGTTTTCCTGTATCTGGTCCGCATGTACAGGGATGAGTTCAATTACAATGTGCTTTTCCCCGACCTGCAGTACCACGGCTACTCCGAGGGAGACGAGATTCAGATGGGCTGGTTCGACCGCCTGGACATCGAGAAGTGGATCCCTATCGCTCATGAGATCTTCAACGACGATTTCATGGTGCTGCATGGCGTTTCCATGGGTGCGGCTACCGTTATGTGCACCAGCGGCGACGTCCTGCCTGGTTACGTGAAGTGCTTTGTGGAGGATTGCGGTTACAGTTCCGCATGGGACCAGTTCTCGGTCAACCTAAAAGACAGTTTCCACCTGCCTCCTTTCCCTATCCTGACCAGCGCCAGCATCGTGTCCAAGAATACTTACGGATGGTCGTTCAAGGAAGCCTCTTCGGTTAACCAGCTTGCCAAGTGCGTCCTGCCCATGCTCTTCATCCACGGTGACGCCGACGATTTCGTGCCCTTCTCGCATCTGCAGAAGAATTACGACGCCAAGATTTACGGCTACAAGGAAAAGTGGGAGGCTAAGGATGCGGTTCACGCAAACTCCTATGCCAAGCATCCGGAGGAATACACCAAGAGGTGCGCTGACTTCCTGGCTACCGTAAAGAAGATGATTTCCGACGGAACCTATCCGCTGGGCGAATAAGTCCCGAATAACAAAAAAAACGCGGCCCTTGGGTCGCGTTTTTTTGTCAGGTTCAGCGATTAGTGAATATCTATCTGCTTGACTGAAGCGGGCTTGTTGACGAGCTCCTTCTTGGGAAGGCGGATGTTCAGCACGCCTTTTTCAACTTTGGCCTCGATCTTTTCGCGTTCCACATCGTCGGGCAGCAGGAGAGTCTGCTGGAATTTCTCGTAGGAGAATTCGCGGCGCAGGTAGCGGCCATGTTTGCGGTCTTCCTTGTTCTCGGTCTTCTTCTCCATCTCGATGTGAAGCAGGCCTTCTTCATCTACGTGGACTTTGAAGTCCTCCTTGTCGAGTCCCGGTGCGGCGAGTTCCACATCGTACTCTTTCTCGTTCTCAATTACGTTGATGGCAGGAGCGGTATAATTGGTCCTTGTCATCCAGCTGTTGTCGAAAAAGTCGTTGAATATGTCCGGCAACCAACTGTCTTGCGTTCTTCTTACAGGTAACATAGTTCAAATACTTTAATCGTTCCGGTTTCGGGCTGTACTCCAGGACCTTATTTCCGGGGTTCCTTATCGGAACCGTAATATGTTTCTGCAAAGCCGGGACCAACGGCCAAATACAAGACAATCTGGCATTTTGGTGCCAGATTGTCCGAAATTGTGAAAAATTGGCGTATTACTCGGCCACTACGACGATCTTCACATCGGCGAAGACGCCCTTGTAGCACTTGACCTTTGCCTCGAATTCGCCAAGTTCCTTGATCTCGGGAACCTCGACGTTCTTCTTGTCAACCTCGAAGCCTTTCTCCACGAGTGCGTTGGCCACCTGGGCTGCGGTCACGGAGCCGTAGAGCTTGCCGCTCTCGCCGACCTTGACAGCCACCTGTACGGGCTCTGCTGCAAGCTTTGCAGCCTTGGCCTCGGCCTCGGCGATGTTCTTGGCTTCCTTGTGCGCCCTCTGGCGGATGGTTTCCTCGTGCTGCTTGATAGCGGAAGGAGTGCCGATGGCGGCGAATCCCTGGGGAACCAGATAATTGAGAGCGTAACCGGTCTTTACTTCTACCACCTCTCCGGCATCGCCGAGATTGGCAACATCTTTCTTAAGTATGATCTTCATAACGCTTCAATTATTTAAGGAGGTCGGTAACATAAGGGAGAAGAGCAAGGGAACGTGCCCTCTTGATGGCCTGGGCGACCTTGCGCTGGAACTTGAGGGAAGTACCGGTGATGCGGCGGGGAAGAATCTTGCCCTGCTCGTTGAGGAACTTCTTGAGGAACTCGGGATCTTTATAATCCACATACTTGATGCCTGCCTTCTTGAAACGGCAGTACTTCTTCTTGCGAACGTCCACGGTGGGAGGGTTCAGATAACGGATTTCGTTGTTTTCTACTGCTGCCATGGCTTATTCCTCCTCATTTGCTTCGGTTTCTGCATCTACTTCGGGCTCAGCGGGGATTTCCTCGGCTGCTGCGGGTGCTGCTGCCTTGGTTGCGCCCCTCTGGCGACGGTGTTCTGCGTATGCGATGGAATCTTTGTCCAGGGCCACGGTGAGGAAGCGTATGATGCGCTCGTCACGGTGATACTGGGTTTCGAGAGTGTTGACGAACTGAGGGTCCGCCTTGAACTGGATCAGGTAATAGAATCCTGATGTCTTGTGCTGGATTGGGTACGCGAGCTGCTTGAGCCCCCAATCCTCTTCGTACACGACCTCGCCGCCGTTGGCTTTGATAAGATCGGTGTACTTGGCAACCGCTTCCTTCATCTGGGTGTCAGACAAAACGGGAGTTGCAATGAAAACGGTTTCGTACTGTTTGATCATAATGTTTTGTTAATAAAAAAGTTTACCCTTTCAAAAAGGGGACGCAAAGATAGGTAATCTTTTGAGATTTTCCAAGTTTTTTCTATTTTTGATATTCAAATGAATTATTTCGAGGAACTAAATAAAGACTATCGTTTCAAGGAAGGCTTCCATACATGTATTAATTGTGGTACGTGTACGGCGGTTTGCCCGGCGGCCGAGTTCTACCGCTACGATCCGAGGAAGATAGTTTCCATAGTCCAGACCAAAGACAATGACGCTATTGAGGAACTGCTCAAGAGCGATACTATATGGTATTGCGGCGAGTGCATGAGCTGCGTCACCCGCTGCCCCCGAAAGAACGGACCGGGACTGGTCATCATGGCCCTCAGGGACCTCAGCATACGCCTCGGGTTCTTCACGGAGTCCGAGAAGGGCCGTCAAATATATCCTCTCACCAAGGTGCTTAACAGCAATGTGCTGAATTACGGCTATTGCGTGCATCCGGCGACCTTTACCTACAAGGACCACCCGGAGTCGGGCCCGGTATTCGAATGGGCGCTTGAGCACAAAGAGTCGGTGTACGGCCGTCTCGGCGCCAATTACTGCGGCAAGGGTCCGGGCGCGCTCCGGCGCATCCCTAGGGAAGACCTTGACGAACTCAAGGCTATTTACGACGTGACCGGCGGCACGGAGCGACTCGAAATCGTAGAAAAGTATTCCCGGGCCAAGGCGGAGGAGATGGGTATGACTATGCAGGAGTATGCCGAATATACTTTCACACATTGTTCAACCGGCCATTTCAACGACGAATGATTTACCAGGGCAAACAGAAAATCTGGTCGGAGTACCAGAAGGACATCCCCGCCGACGGCTGGTTCTACGTTCGCAGCTGTATCAGGCAAAACTTTTTCCCGGCATCGGAAAAGTATTTTCTGGCTATCTGCCGCGACCTGCTGGGGCATGATATTTTCGAAACCGAGCATCACACCACCTGCGGCGGCATTGCCTACCACAGCGACACGATTCCGCAGGAAACGGCAATGACCATAGTGGCCAGACAGTTCGCCTTGATGACGGAAGCCGGCTACAAGAATCTCGTTACGAGTTGCATAACTTCCTTCGGCAATTATACCGAGATCCTTGAGACATGGCGCGAGTTCCCGGAACTCGAGGCCCGCATCCGGGAGAACCTTTGGAAGGCCACCCGTCGTGAATTCGACAAGCCGGAGTACGTAGCGCACGCCAGCGACCTGGTGTACAAATACCGCAACGAAATTGCGGAGCGCGCCCATTTCCGCCTGGTTGACAAGCATACCGGCAAGCCTCTCCGCATAGTCGAGCACATTGGATGCCATTATTCCAAGATGTTTCCCCACAAGGGCATAGGAGGAGCGGAATATCCATGTGTGCTGAGCGGGATGGTGGAATCCTGGGGCGGGGAAGTGGTCGATTATCCCGAACGCAGGCATTGCTGCGGCTTCGGCTTCCGCCAGTATCTGGTAAAGGCAAACCGCGGCTACAGCGTATCCAATACCCACAAGAAGTTCGAGTCTATGGAACCCTACCATCCCGACGCCATCGTCACCAACTGCCCGGGATGCCCTTATTTCCTTGACCGCTGGCAGTATGTCATTTCGGAGCAGACCGGAAAGACTTACGGCCGCGACGGATTCGGAATTCCGGTGCTTACATACGAGGAACTGGCGGGCCTGGTACTTGGCTATGACCCCTGGGACCTTGGCCTGCAGCTGCACCAGGTAGCGGCGGAGCCCCTGCTCGACAAGTTGGGCGTGGAATACGATCCTGATGCCAAGTATCTGGGAGTCAATAAAGAAAACCTTATGAAGCCGGAGCTGCCGTCAGTTCTGAAATGCTTTTAGTCTATGGATAGCCGTATAATACTCATAATAGGAGGAGGCGTGGCAGGAATGGAGGCGGCAAAGCAGCTGCGCCTGCTGGGCCACAGGCCCGTGATAGTGGAGAAATCCGACCATCTTGGCGGCCATGTCGCCGCATGGCACAAACTCTTCCCGGACATGATGAGCGCTTCGTCGCTCATAGAGAAACTCTCCGAAAGCCTGGACGGAGTGACCGTGTATTTGAAGACGCACGTTTCAAACATGAACCGGCTGAAGGACGGATACAACGTAACCCTTTCCAACGGCGAAGGGCTTCAGTGCGCAGCCGTGCTAATTGCCTCCGGCTTCCGCCTGTTCGACGCTTCCAAGAAGGAGGAATATGGGTATGGCGTTTATGACCACGTGATTACTAACGCCGATCTGGAGTACTGGTTCAACACCGGGGAGGACGAAAGGGTCCCGGACAATCCCGGTACGGTCGCTTTCGTGCACTGCGTTGGGTCCCGCGACCTCAAGGCGGGCAATCCCCAGTGTTCAAAGGTCTGCTGCATGACGGCCACAAAGCAGGCCATGGAGATGAAGGAAAGGTTCCCCGGAGCCGATGTCTGGTGCTTCTACATGGATCTGCGCCTTTTCGGCAAAAAGTATGAAGACTTCTACATCAACGCGCAGCGTGACTACGGGGTACATTTCGTGAGAGGCCGCGTGTCTGAAGTGAGCGAGGATATTGACGGCAGGGTAGTGCTGAAGGCGGAAGATACACTTGCAGGCCGGCAGGTCAAACTGAAGACCGACCTTCTGGTGCTTATGTCGGGAATGCTCTGCAACGAAGATACTTCATCGCTTGCTTCCATGGTGCATGCCGACGTGGATTCCGACGGCTTCATGCGCAGCCGCGACAATATCTACCGTATCAATGAATCGAACAAGGCGGGCATCTTCTTCGCCGGTGCTTGCACGGGCACGAAGACGGTCCCCGAAACCGTGGCGGAGGCCCGTGCCGCAGCATTGGACATTCATAATTATTTGAACGGAAATGCCTGATTTCGGATTCAGTTTGTCCAAGAGTTCCGCGGTCAGGCTTGACGAAACGGATCTCAGCTTGTACAAAAAGCTTGAGAGCATTGAGCCGGGCGTGCGGATCTGCATGGCGTGCGGTTCCTGTACGTCGACTTGCACCGCCGGCCCCTGGTCGGGAATGAGTGTCCGGAAGGTCATACTCGAACTTCAGAGAATACCTGCCAAGCGACTGGATCTGCGGAGAGAGACTCC
>JAFZBM010000053.1 GCA_017561765.1 Bacteroidales bacterium
CTTCCTTTTCTTTGTCATGCGGCGTCAGGCAGCAGGCGGTCACGCATTCCGTGGTGCCGTAGCCCTCGCGCACGCGCACCGTAGCGTTATGTTCTGCGAGGAACTTGTCGAACTTCTTCTTCAGTTCTATCGACAGGGAATCGCCGCCGGAGAACACTCCGCGCAGGCACGACAGGTCGGCGCCCTTCAGGTATTCATTGCGTGTGATAGCCTCGAAGAGGGTGGGTACGCCGGCTATGAAGTTGGGGCGCGTGGTCTTGATGAGCTTTGCGTAACTCTTTACGTTGAAGCGCGGTACGAGTATGGCCGTGCCGCCGCAATAGAGCACAGTGTGAATGCATACTCCGAGTCCGAAGCCGTGGAATACCGGCATTGCGGCAAGCATGCGGCAGTGGTGTACATCTTCCTTGCTCATCTCCACGGTCTGCGCTGCAAGGGCGTTGAAGTTGAGGTCGGACAGCATGATGCCCTTGGTGACTCCGGTAGTGCCGCCGGAGAAGAGCACCACAGCCTCGCCGCGGAAGTCTTTATCGGCGGCGTAAGGCCCGTCGTAAGCGCTCCCGAGCTTGAGGAAACGCTTCCAGCTGAACGTGCCTTCGTCTTCCTTGAGGCGAGGGAACTTCCTCTCGGTCAGCAGCTTCTGCCCGAGCGAGAGGGGGAAGGGGAGTTCCTCGCTCACGCGTGCAATTATCAGTTTCCCTATCGGGCGCTGGGCGCGGACGTCCAGGAATTTGGCGTAGAACTGGTTGAGCGTGACGGCAACGTCGCACTGAGCCTCGTTCAGGTAGTAAACTATTTCGCCCACTGCAGACAGGGGGTGAACCATTGCCGGAACGGCGCCAATGCGGTTGAGTCCGTAGAGACAGTAGATGGCCTGCGGCACATTGGGCAGGCATACCAGCACGCGCTGTCCGGGCCGCACGCCCATGGCGTAGAAGGACTTGGCGGTAAGTTCTATGTTGGCGGCCATGTCCGTATAACTGATCTTGCGCCCCATGAAGGACAGTGCGGTATACTTGCCTTCGGCTTTTGCCGTTTTCAGGACGGCGCCGGACATGGTGAATTCAGGATAATCAAGTACAGGGGGGACGCCGTCGTAGCTGCTCAGCCACGGCGTCGCCACGTTGCTATAGTCAAATTTCATTTTATTCGAAGTCGATTGGTGTTGACGCGGGGGCGTCGAGGAGTTCCGGGTGGGCGAAGATATGCCGCACCAGCCTGACCGTCTTGGCGAAATAATATCCGTCTGCGATGCGTTCGTCGATTGTCAGGCCTATTTTGAGGGTGTTCCGCATCTCGTAGCTGCCGTCCTCATGGAAGAATGGGCGCAGTTTCTTCTCGCTTATGACGGCGAAGAAGGAATTGGTGCCCCAGTCGAAGAGGTGATGGTAGTCGGCGTTCATCTTGATGCTGCCAAGGTTGGTGACGAATACGCTGGAATAGCAGGGGTCGTCTTTGGCAAGGGATTTCGGATACCAGCCGTGGTATTCCAGCCATTTCAGCGTGCCGGAAAGCATTCGGAAAATGGGTCTGGGGAGCTTCTGAATGATGTTCAGGGCGTTGGTTATGCCCTCGGTCTTGTCCTCCACCCTCACTTTGTGGACGTACGCTTTTACATAATCGTGAACCTGTTCGACGGGGGAGCCGCCTTCGGGATCAAGGACGAACTTGGCCTCGGATTCCTCGGCGTCGTCGTTGAACTGGCGCTTTACCACAAATGAAATCTGGATTTTCTTGCGCTCGTAATACCTGTGGCCGGCGATGAAATAATTCATCTTGGGGCGCAGCAGGATGGCCTTCGACAAGGCCGCCACGATAAAATGGAACCAGGTATATTTGAAATCTACGTCTTCTCCGGCATTTTTCTTTGCCAGATATTTGTCAACCTCCGTAAGGTCGACTACCTCGCTCATGACCGCTTCGTTCTTGGTGCGCGGACCGAAGAAGAACGGCATCATGACGTGCATCGAATCGAGGCCCTGGACATACCAGCCGTCATAGCGGTCACGCCAGTGTTTCTTGCGTTGAATAGTGGTTTGCATGGTTATAGGTTATAAAACAACATGCAAAGATAAACATAAATATTGCTATCTTTGCACTGCCACATTTAATAACACTACTAAATCAATGGGAAACAAACTAACTTCCGCCGACTACATAGCTCTGGAAGAGCGGTACGGCGCCCATAATTACCACCCGCTTCCGGTAGTCCTGGAAAGGGGAGAAGGGGTCTTCGTCTGGGATGTCGAAGGCAAACGTTATTTCGATTTTCTTTCCGCCTATTCGGCCGTAAACCAGGGTCACTGTCACCCCAAGATCGTGGAGGCCCTCTGCACCCAGGCGCACAAGCTCTGCCTGACCTCGCGGGCTTTCTACAACGACTGCCTTGGCCCCTATGAAAAAATGGCCACCGAGTTCTTCGGATACGACAAGCTCCTGCCGATGAATTCCGGCGCGGAGGCCGTCGAGACAGCCCTCAAGCTGGCCCGCCGCTGGGGTTACAAGGTCAAGGGCATACCCGAAAACGAAGCTCTCATCATAGTCTGCGACGGCAATTTCCACGGCCGCACCATCACGATAGTTACAATGTCCACGGACCCGGACAGCTATTCCCAGTACGGCCCGTTCACCCCCGGATTCATTCAGATTCCGTACAACGATACCGCCGCGCTTGAGAAGGTGCTGGACGAGAAAGGCGACAAAGTATGCGCCATGCTGGTCGAGCCCATTCAGGGCGAGGCCGGAGTGTACGTGCCCGACGACGGCTACATAAAGAAATGCTATGACCTCTGCCACAGCCACAACGTGCTTTTCGTGGCGGACGAGGTGCAGACCGGCATAGGCCGCACCGGCAGGATGCTGGCCTGCGACCACGAGGGCGTGCGCCCCGATATGGTAACCATTGGCAAGGCCCTCTCGGGAGGCGCCCTTCCCGTATCCGCCGTCCTTGCCGACGACGAAATCATGCTCACCATACTTCCGGGCGAGCACGGATCCACCTTCGGAGGCTTCCCGCTTGCCGCAAAGGTCGCAGTCGCCGCACTGGGCGTAATCCGCGACGAGCACCTGACCGAGAATGCCGCCCGCCTCGGCGTGATTTTCCGCGAAGAGATGGCCAAAATCAGTTCGCCTTACTTCAAATCAGTGCGCGGCAAGGGACTGCTCAACGCTGTCATCACCGAACCTTCCGACGGTATCGAGGCCTGGGACATCTGCTTGAAGCTCGCGGAGAAAGGACTCCTCGCCAAGCCCACGCACCGTCACATCATACGCTTCGCACCCCCGCTCGTGATAACCGAGGCCCAGCTGCGCGAAGCCATAGGCATAATCCGTGATGTATTCGAAGAACTTGCAAAATAAACCATACGATGAATAACGCCATTATCCAGTTTCCCACGCCCCAGAACGAGCCCGTAAAGGCTTATCTGGCAGGTTCCCCCGAGCGTGCGGCACTCGATGCCGAGCTCGAAAGGCAGTATAACACAGTCCTTGACATCCCCATAATCATAGGTGGAAAGGAAATTCGCACGGGCGACACCGGCAAGGTGGTATGCCCCCATGAGCACGGTCACGTGCTCGCCACCTTCCACAAGGCCGGCGAGAAAGAGGTGCGCATGGCCATAGACGCCGCAATGGAGGCCCACCGGACCTGGAGCCGCACTCCCTGGACCACCAGGGCTGCCATAGTGCTGAAGTGCGCCGAACTGCTGGCCACCAAATACCGCCCCATAATGAACGCCGCCTGCATGCTGGGACAGAGCAAGAACATCTACCAGGCAGAAATCGATTCCGCCTGTGAGACAATTGATTTCTTCCGCTACAACGTCCACTATGCATCAAAGATATACGGCATGCAGCCAAAGGACGGTGCCGGCAATATCAATCACACTGAATTCCGCCCCCTGGAGGGCTTCATCCTGGCCGTCACGCCCTTCAATTTCACATCCATCGCATCCAACCTCTGCATGACTCCGGTGCTCATGGGCAACGTGGCCCTGTGGAAACCGTCCACCACCGCCACCCTGTCCAATTACTATCTCATGCAGCTCTACAAGGAAGCGGGCCTGCCCGACGGCGTAATCAACTTCCTCCCCGGCAGCGGCGCCCTCATAGGTGAGATTGCCACTTCCTCTAAATGGTTCTCCGGCATTCACTTTACAGGCTCCACCGCCACCTTCAACAGCCTCTGGAAGCAGGCGGGCGAGAAACTCGGGAGCTATGTGGGCTACCCGCGCATAGTGGGTGAAACCGGCGGCAAGGACTTCATCTTCGTGCATCCTTCCGCCGACGTGAAGGCCGTAGCCACCGCCGCCTTCTGCGGCGCATTCGAATTCCAGGGCCAGAAGTGCTCTGCGGCGTCCCGTATGTACATTCCCAAGAGTCTCTGGGGCCCTGTGCTGGATATAATGAAGAAATATGCCTCCGAGGTGAAGATTGGCGACGTGCGCGACGCTTCCAACTTCATCAACGCCGTCATAGACGAGGCTTCATGGGACAAGTGCAATTCCTACATCTCCTATGCGGAGCAGTCTCCCGACGCCAGGATAGTGCTCGGCGGAGGGCGCGACAAGAGCAAGGGCTATTTTGTCGAGCCTACTGTAATCGAGACCACGGATCCGCATTTCAAGTCCATGGAGGAGGAGATTTTCGGCCCTGTGCTTACGGTTTATCCTTATGACGACGACAAGGTGGCGGAGACCGTGAAGCTTTGCGACGAAACCTCTCCCTACGGCCTCACCGGCGCCGTTTTCGGACGCGACCGCATGGCAGTGGAGAAGATATCGGAAGACCTGCGCTATGCCGCCGGCAACTTCTACATCAACGACAAGCCCACCGGGGCAGTAGTCGGCCTGCAGCCTTTCGGCGGCGCACGCGCCAGCGGCACCGACGATAAAGCCGGCGGGGAATTCAATCTCATACGCTGGGTCATCCCGCGCGTAATCAAGGAGACTCTGGTTTCCCCTACCGACTATCGTTACAGCTATATGAAATAATCCGGTATTTCCGCATAACCGAGGGTGACTAATAGATTATTTGGTCACCCTCTTTTTTGTTCCGGCATAGCCAGGCTTGGCAACTGCGGCTGGCCGGCGGGGCGGGTGCTTTTGTCCACATTGCCACAAGGCGAATGACCGAGGCGGCGTTTCTGCAGCTACATTATTAAGAAAGCCAAGACGTATTTATGAAAATGCTGCGTTTATGTTTCAGACAAGTTTTTGAATATATGTATATTTGATTCTGCTAATGAAATAGTGAGTGTACAGGGAGCTTGATGAGCAGGAACTGGCCAGATACTGCTGCAGGAGAGACAGAATGGCGGAAGATGAGCTGTATAGACGATATGCGGCAAAGGTGAATATGCTCTGTCTCCGGTACTCGGACAACGGGGAAGATGCCGAAGACCTGATGCAGGAAGCCCTCATGAAGGCATTGGACAAGATATCGACATGGTCCTATAGCGGCAAGGGCTCTTTGTATGTTTGGATCAGACAGATAGCCATAAATTTAGCTATAGATAAGATACGCAAAAAGCGACTGCGGTTTATTCCTATTGATAGATGGGTTCGCGATAATATACCGGAGCCGACGGAGGAAGAGATCGGGTCGGTACCGCATGAAAAACTGCTGGAATGGATTTCAAGGCTGCCGGATTTGAGACGGACCGTCTTCAATATGTACTGCATCGACGGTTATTCACACAAGGAAATTGCCGGGATGCTGGGAATCAGCGAGAAAGGATCGGCCGGAGTGCTGGCCAAAGCAAGGAAACAACTTAAAGAAGAAATCAAACGTTATCAGAACGAACGGGAACAATGAGAAAGTGGGAAGACATAGTCAAGGACAAACTGGACGGGTACGAAAGGCCCCTTCCGGAAGGAAGTCTTGCCAGATTTCATGCCCGTATGGACGGTAAAGTCAGTACTCCTGCAGCGAAGCGTTTCCCGCTGGTATGGATAGTGGCCGCTGCGGCTGCCGCCGGGTTTGCCGCAGTCCTGTTCCTTCGCCAACCGGTAATTCCTGATGATGGCATCCAGATTATTCAGCAGCCGTCGACAGCTGTTTCCGTCGTTGCAGATACTGCCGATGTGACAGAATCGATACATACAGAGCCGCTTATCGCCCAGCTAGTTGCACCAAAGGCGGTTCGTCCATCTTCCGTGCCGCCGCCGGCGGAAATTATTGATAATGAGGGCGAGGCGGAAGAGATTGCAGCCGGTACGGATGAGGTTCCGGCAATATTGGATGCGCCGGCTGAACCAATTATCGAAGAGCCAATAATAACGAATACTTCGCCGTTCATCCCAAAATGTACCGGAAGCAGTACAGCAGGAATTAAGATGGGGCAGGCTGCCGCCTGGGTGGTCGGCAGCGGTGAATCTGCGGCTCTTCTTTCGGCACTGGTGTTCATGCTCGGGACAAAAGATTATACTACAGATCCGGGAGTGGTTTTGCCGACGCACAGTATGCCGCTGATGACAGGGCTCTCCGTAAGGGTTCCTGTTTGGGGAAGGCTGAGTATTACAAGTGGTATCGACTATTCTTTATACGCTTCTTATTATGATTATGGGGCAAACGGAATTAAGACCCAGACTGCCCATTATTTGGGAGTCCCGCTGCGCCTGGACTGGACGCTGGCTTCCAGCAGGTGGATGGCTTTCTATATTGGCGGAGGTTTGGAAGGAGACTGTTGCATAAAGGCTGTACTTGGAGGGGAGAATATAAAAAAAGACGGGTTGGGATTTTCTGCCTTTGGTGTCAGCGGCATGCAATTTAACGTCACAAATCGGCTGGGTATTTATGTAGAGCCGGGATTATATTATACATTACCGTCGGATAATCGTGTGCTGTGGACATACCGCACACAAAAACCACTGATGTTCTCGCTGACAAGCGGAATACGGATTGATTTTTGCAAGTAAAAAGAAAAGAATATGAAAGCTTTTTTTAGATTGATCATCCTTGCTATGTTGCTGCCTGCATTCAGTTCATGCATGTACAGAGATGTGGACTGGGATTATGATGGCTGGAGCGAGGTAAAGAATGAAACATCAGCGGAAGTGACCTTCACTTCTGTGTTCATGTATTACGGTGGTTTTGTTGAGAAGGTTGAAACTATCTCTCCGGGAGAAACATTGATTCAATATAATTATGTCGGGCGTCCAGAATCGGTGACGGCGAGTGATTCTGTATCTATTAAACTTCAGGATGGGACTGAGATTGTATGCAAAAACGGCTCAGACGATTCTTGGTCAAGCCGTTTCTACGGCAACGTGGAAAGAGACAGAAAGACGGAAAGGTATTGGTTCCGTGGCGATCTCATACCGACCGAACACAAAGTCACAGTCGATACCTATCACATAGACGACGAACTCGTTTCCCTCTGGCGCCAGGCTCACTGACCGGCGTCAGTGCCCACCAGGCCGCAACGCGCAGCAATATGAGCGATATATCAATTAATTCATGGTAAAGATCGTCATATTTGATTTTGACGGGACGCTTGCCGATACCCGCGAGATTATCGTGCGTACCAATCAGGAAGTGCAGCGCAGGATGGGATACCCGGTTACTGACGAAGCCGGCATACTGGCCACTGTAGGACTCGTTCTGGAGGATTGTATTCTCACGATGTACCCTGACCTGCCGCATGATCAATTGCCGGCTTGGACGGCGATGTACCGTGAGGTGTTCGATTCCCTGAAGGGCACAATAATTCCAAAGTTGTTTCCCCATGTGAAAGAAACGCTGGAAACTCTGTCTGAAAGGGGCTTCATAATGACTGTGGCTTCATCCCGGGGAACCGCTTCTCTCAAGGACTTCCTCCGGGATATGGGAATCGCGCCCTTGATCTCTTACGTCCTCGGGGCCGATGATGTCAAATTGGCAAAACCCAATCCGGAACCCGTATTGAAAACCCTGCGGGATTTAGGCTATGATGCCTCCGATGCCATTGTCGTCGGAGATATGCCCGTCGATATTCAGATGGGCGTGAGAGCCGGTGCGAAGACCTGCGGGGTATCTTTCGGCAACTCCGGCAGGGACGCCCTGATCAAGTCGGGAGCCGGTTGTGTGATTGATGACTTCAGTGAGCTTGTCTCAGTCGTGGAAGGCTTGCGCACTTGACCTCAGCCAGACACATAGCCTCGGACATTTTCTGCGGGTTGGTCCCGGGCAAGTCTTGCGGCACCTCCATTCCAAGCTTCCCGAACAGCCAATCCCAATATGGAGGCATGGTCCCGTCGGGGGCCTTGAAGTTCATGGGCTCGCTTTCGAAAACGGGCGTTCCGTCGGCGTCAAGATAGCTTTTCTGAACCAGCTCAGAGCAGTAGAGTTCTTCATTATCAGGAAGGAACCTGACATCGTATCCCCGGCCGCAGCAGGTCTTCGCCCTCCGCACGGCAGCATCGGCATCGACACCTTTTACCCGCTTGACGATAAACTCCGGGTAACTGCCGTCAGGTAGGGTAAAGTCTCTCAGGAAGGTATCCAGCGGGTGCCTGTCTACGCCGTGGGCGATGGTAGCGTCAATAATCCAGACACTGTCGGCCTTAACCTCGGCAATTGCCACATGAATCAGATTCAAAGCTCCGTCTCCACCGGTGGCCGAGGAAATCGCCTCGTCAATCGAGCCGGTTTCCGCATCATAGCCCATGGGAAGTCCCACGAAAATAAGATCTCCATTTTGCAGTTGGTCTTGTTTCGGGCTGCAACAGAGTGCCAGAAGCATGAGGATGAACGCCGGTAATGTCCGCTTCATCCAGTTAATGATGATATTAGTAGCCATAATTCTGAGTCAGTTGGGGATTGAGCGAGCAAATGTCGGCCGGGATGGGGAAGAGGTTTGTGTATCCGGTCGATTCTTCGGAGGGCAGAGACTCACGGAAGGACCACGGTTTGCAAAATATTCCGAAGCGTATCATATCCTGCCTCCTGAGTCCTTCCCAGGCGAATTCCCGCAAGCGTTCCTGGAGCAGCATTTCCAGCGTGATCTCGGTGAGAGGGGCTGCCTCCACGCGTTCGCGGACGGCATTGACCAGCGTCAGTGCGCCTTCCATGTCATTATTATGCAGAAGCGCCTCGGCACGCATCAGCAACACGTCGGCATAGCGGAAGATTACCCAGTCATTGTCCATCAGCTTTCCGTCCTTCATGGCGTTGGGGTCTATTTCGTATTTGCGCATCCGGGCGCCGGCGAGTTTTTCGTCTGGCGTGCCTGTCACGTCCAGGGCCACCGAGCGGGGTTTGTACTCAAGGCCGATGTCGTTGCCTTTCAAGTCGGTGGGGACGCCGCCCCAGTAATTGAGTTCGAAGCGGGGATCCTGGGAAGCGGTTCCGAAACCATTGGCTTCCAGCGCCTCCAGCGTGGCTGACGCCCCGTTTTCGCCGGTAAAGCCGATGGCGGCAGCGTGGTCGTAGTGTCGGGAACGGAACAGATACTGGTTCTGTGCGCTGTATAGGTGCTTGTCCATGGGAATGGTAAAGATGTTCTCCACGGACTTCTCGTTGAATACTGCGAAATTGTCGGAATATTTGCCCTCAAGGTCGTAACCGATGGAACTCACGAGGTCGCAGTATGTGACCACATCGTCCCAGTGCTCCTCGCCTGTATATACTGGCGCGTTGAGGTACAGTTTTGCGAGAAGGAACCATGCTACCGGACGGGTGATGCGGCCGTAGTACGTGCCCGGCATATTGCTGCGCTCCAACGGAAGGTCGGGGGCCACCTCTTTAAGTTCGGTGGTTACAAAGCGGAATACGCTGGCACGGGATGACTGTGCAACGTCGGCCATGGCTGTTTCCGTGGACGTAACGATGGGCACGCGGCCGAACATGTCCAGCAGGTAATAGTAATAGAGCGCCCGCACAGCCCTGGCTTCCTGCTGCCAGGCCGGATAGTCTTTCAGGTCCTCGATTGCCCGGTTGGCCATCACCACCACTTTGTACAGATAGGTCCAGGCGTTCTTGATGGGCGCTTCACCGGTATCCCAGGTATGGAGGTAGAGGCGCTGCCACAGGCCTCCGTCGTACCAGTCTCCGCCGCGTGTGGGAATGATGGCTTCATCCGTGGTGAAAGTGTTCAGGTCATAGATGCCCCTGTAGGTGCCCGCAAGGCCTTCTCCGGTCTGGTCGCTCCCGATCATTCCGTAGAGGTTGCCCAGCGTGTTCAAGTACATGGTTGCCTCGGACGTAACCACCTCTTCCCTGGTTTTCTGGTCGCGGGGATGCTCGTCCAGGAAGGTGCATCCGCAAACCGCAGCTAATATCAGGATATATACTGTCTTTTTCATACGCAACTTAGAATTGAATGCTGACTGCCGCCGTGTATGCGCGGTAAACGGGATAGGAAATCTTGTCGTCCAGGCCGAAGGTGCCGTCAACCACTGTGGAATTGATCATGGGGGTAAGGCCGCTGTATCCGGTAATGGTGGCAAGATTATTAATAGAGATGGACAGACGCAGGTTCCGGAAGAACGTGCCCGCCGGAATATTCCAGCCAAGGGTGATATAGTCGATGTTCAGGTAGTCTCCGTTTTCAAGCCAGTAGTCCGTAACGGTCTGGTCGTTGATATTGTACTGCGGGGCATCGGATAGCACATTGTAGTAAGGCATGGAACCCATGTTCATATAAGTGAGCGCCGTTCCGTTGAAAATCTTATGGCCGAAGGCTCCGTTTACCTGCATGGAAATGTCGAAATCCCTGTAGCGGAAGCTGATATTGGAGCCCAGCATGGCCTTGGGAGACGCCTGCCCGCAAATATGGTTGACTCCGTCTGTCTCATAGTAATATGTGCCGTCATCGGCCTTGGCCAGGCCGGTGCAGTGCGGCAGGTAGAAAACGCCGAGGGGCTGCCCTACAATCTGGAAAACCACATCATTGTGACCTCCGTGGAAACCTGCACCGTTCATGGCATTGATTCCCTGAATCTCCGGCGCTTCCAGATACTCTCCCTGCCAATATCCGGAGAGGGAGATGAGCTTGTTGCGCTGGAACGACAGATTCATGTTGATGTTCAGCTGCATGTCCTGCTTCTGGATCAAGTTGGCCCCCAGGCCAAGTTCCACTCCGCTGTTGGACATCTGGCCCAGGTTGGCCATGAGAGAGCTGTAGGCAAAAGGAGGGACGCTAACCTGATATTCGTAGAGCATATCGTGCGTAAGCGAGTAATAATACTCGGCGGTGAACACGATGCGGTTGTCCAGGAAGGCCGACTCCATTCCGGCGTTCACCGACGAACGTACTTCCCATTTCAGGTCCGGATTGGAATTGCGGAGCAAACCGAAGGTGGTGGCCGAGTTGCCGTTATAACTGACCTGTCCGCTGGGCGCTACCAGCTGCAGGGAATTGTATGGGCCCAGCGCGCCCTGGTTGCCGGAAAGGCCGTATCCGGCGTTGAACTTGAGTTTGGATAGCCAGCTCACGTCTTTCAGGAAAGGCTCGTTAGACGCTACCCACGACGCGGAAACGGAAGGGAACCATCCCCAGCGATGTTTCTTGCCGAATTTGGAAGAGGCGTCGGCACGGAGCGTGGCGGCGAGCACATAGGTGTTTTTCAGGGAATAATTGCCCGAAGCCATGAAGGACAGCATCCGGATATTGTTCCAGTAAGAACCGGTTCCGTCCCACGGACGGTCTGCTCCTGCCTGGATGGCGTCGAGGCCGAAGATGTTGGTGCTGAAACCCGTGGTAGTGGTGTAGAATCCGGAGGTGGTGGTACTTTGGGCCTCTGCCATCAGGTTGCCGCTCAAGTGATGCTGGCCCAAGTCTTTGGCATAGGAAAGCGACAGGTTGCCTACAAGATCCTGGGCGGTGGCACTTTCCCGGTACGCTTCACCGTGGGACCATACTATAGTGGGGAAAAAGTGCTCGTTGCCCTGCCCGTTATAGGAATAGGACGCAAAAGAGTTCAAGTCAAGGTCCTTTGTCAAATTCAGACGGGCCAGAATGTGGGCGTTGAAGTGGGCGTTTGCAGTGCTGTACTGCTTTTCCAGCAGCGATACAGGATGGTTTATCTGGCTGGCGGCAGGTATCTGGCAGTAGCTGCCGTCCGGTTCCGCAGCAGCCCGGAAAGTGGGATTGAAAGCCGCCGACGAGTAAAACAGATGCTGCATATCGTGCAAATCGGCGTTTTTCTGGAGTGAGGCAAAGACGCCCATGTCCACATGAAGCAAATTAAAGGCCTTCTGCCCTATGTCAAGCTTGATGGAGTAATTCTCATACTTCTGGGTTTGTACAACTGCCTGATGATCAAGGACGCCTATGGATGCGCGATAATGGCTGTCTTCCGACCCTCCGCCGAATGCAAGGTGATGGTTTTGGACCCATCCGGTGCGGAGGATGGACGAAGGCATGTCTGACGAAAAGCCGTGATCGTCGTAGGTGTAGCCATGGGCATTGTTCCATAACCGGAAGCCGTCCGCTCCAAGCATGGAGAGGTTCTTGCTCACGGCTTCCAGGCCTCCTGTTCCGTCATAGCTGATGCTGAAGGCGCCGTCTCGGCTGCGGCGGGTGGAAACTTTGATTACACCCGAAGCGCCGCGGGAACCGTATTGTGCTGTTTCCGAGGCATCCTTCAGGATGGTAAAACTGTCAATGTCTCCGGGATACAGGGAGCCCAGCGTGGACAAATCGCTTATTACTCCGTCAATGATGACCAGCGGGTCGTTGCCGCCGGTCAGGGATGTGGTTCCCCTGACGCGTACGGCGCTGAGCATGGCCGCCTGGTTGGCTCCGGAAACGGTAACACCTGCACTCTGCCCTTGAAGTGCGCCTAAGCCGCTGGTTACCAGACCTTTGTTCATCTGTTCCCGGGATACGGTGTGCTCGCCGGTCGTGGAGATGGCCGTCGTGTCCGTCTGCGCCCTGAGGCAAAGTGGAAGCAGCAGTGCCAGCAATAGAATTATTTTTTTCATGACCCTGATCATTTCTCCAACGAGGTATTCTCCGCCGCTTCAAACTGGGCCACCAGGTCACGGAGTTCGTCGACCGAAAGGTGCTCGTCGCGGACGAAGGTAGAGACCACGTCTTTGTAGGAGTTGCCGAGATAGTCGCGAACCAGCCCGTCGATACCGCCGCTGCCGTATTCTTCGCGGCTGATTGCCGGGAAGTACTGGTAAGCGGTGCCGAAGCTCCGGTGGGCGATGAAACCGTCCCTTTCCAGCGTCCGCACTTGTGTGGACAGGGTGTTGAAGTGGGGCTTGGGCTCATCGTAATGGTTCATCAGTTCATGGATGAACATGGGGCCGTGGGACCAGTAAAGGTCCATAATCTGTTCTTCTTTTCTAGTTAGTCTGCGCATACTCTGTCGTTTTTTCTATTCCTCCTGCAAAGAAAACGAAAAGTTTTCTCTTGTGCAACTATTTTTATTCGTTAGATTTAATTTCAGATGCAGGGAATAAATAGTTATTTTTGTACTCATTATATGAGGATCAATCTTTTCATTATCTGTTTGTCGTTACTTCTTGCCGGATCTGCAGGAAGAATCGCAGCGCAGAATGTCTCGTTTTACGCGAGTCGCAGCAAGACTGTGTATGACAGCCGGTATTATCCTGCACTCTTCGGAGAGAATGTCGCTCCGGCCTTTCCTGCATTTGACGTCAAAATGGGATGGACTGATTACAGCTCGTCACCCTACGCATCGATTTGCAAGCATCCGGAGATGGGGATAGGCTTTCAGATTGACGGCCTTGCAAGCATTCAAGCTGCGAACGGACCTGGTATGGGCAATATCTATAGCCTGTACGGATATTTCGACCGTCCTCTGCTGGTCTTTCGCGGTTTCAGTCTCGGTTACAGCTGCGAATTCGGAGTCGGCTTCATGTTCCGCAATCGTTATGATCCTGTAACCAACCCTTGGAATGTAGTTATTTCGACACCGGTCAATGCCCACATATCGTTGGGTGTGCAGGCACTGTATGCTATTACGCCCCGTTTCGACACAGGTATCGGATTCTTTTTCAATCATTATTCGAACGGAGCAGTATCTTTCCCGAACTATGGTCTGAATGCGTTTGAACTTGCGCTGCGCGTAGGGATGAAAGCTCCGCGCAACGGGGATGACTTGCGCCGCAAGCCCGTAAACGACGGGTTCAAGCCCGGTTTTCAGTTTGGAGTGCAGGTGTCAAGCGGTATCATGAGCAATGAGGCCAATTATTGGAAGAACATAGAGGAGAACGGTACATGGGTCAACGACCGATATCTTAAGTATGCCGTCGAAGTAAATGCACTCTACAAGTACTGCCGTACGCATGCCACGGGTGTGGGCTTCGATCTGTTTCTGACTCCTTTCTGTGACAAGATAGCGGAAAGCGATGGCAGGGGCGAGACATACGATCCGGTTTCATATGGTTTCTCCATCCTGCACGAGCTGAATTACTACAATTTATCAATTATGGTTGGCCTTGGGAGATATATGCACCATAACGACGGCCTGGCCAGGAATAAGAAACTTTATCAATTGGTTACCATCAAATACTATTTCCCGAAGATGGCGGATGTATATACGGGAATCATTCTGAAGGCGCACAAGTTCACGGCTACTGAAAGCGTTCAGGTCTGTGTCGGCAAAAGATTCTGATGTGTTCCGATGCAAATAATATTTATCTTTGTAGCTATGAGAAAACACATTATCCTCTTATCCGCATATGCTCTCGCACTCTTGCTGTCCGTTCCGTCTGCAGCACAGGAGTTCGACGGTCAATGTTGCACCTCCGTTATGGTCGGGCGGAATGCCTCCACCGACGGTTCGGTAATCACTTCCCATACCTGCGACGGAAGATACCGCACTTGGGTGCAGATGGAGCCCGCAGCCGATCATGAGCCCGGCACGATGCACCCCGTCCTCCGCGGCACCATGCAGACGCGGTTCCGCGGCGACACGACGGGGGTAAAACTCATGGGGGAGATTCCCGAGGCCGCTCACACATTCGCATACCTCAATACTGCATACCCCTGCATGAACGAGAAACAGCTTGCCATAGGGGAAACCACTTTCGGAGGTCCTGATACGCTGGTAAACCGCGCCGGCTGGTTCACGATTGAAGAACTTGAAAGAGTCGCTCTCCAGCGCTGCGACAATGCCCGTGACGCAATACGCCTGATGGGCTCGCTGGCGGAAGAATACGGCTACGGCGACAGCGGCGAATGCCTTACCGTGGCGGACAAGAACGAGGTATGGCAATTTGAGATAGTGGGCGCGGGGAAGCATGAGACCGGTGCTGCATGGGTAGCCCGCAGGGTTCCTGATGACCATGTGGCAATTTCCGCCAACATTCCCCGCATAGGCAGGATAGACCGTAAAAGTAAAGATATGATGGCGTCCGCCAATGTGGAGCAGGTGGCTCTCGCCTGCGGCCTCTGGGACGGAAAGGGCGATTTCGTTTTCTGGAAGGCCTTCAATACCGACTACTCCAGAGGGAAGAACTTCCATGACAGGGAATGGTTTATACTGAACAAACTGGCACCCTCGCTCGGGCTTACCTACGACATGGACGAGCTCCCGTTCTCCGTAAAACCCGACGCCAAGATGGACGTGCGGGACGTGATGGCTTTGTATCGCGAGACATATGAAGGGACCGACTTTGACATGACCCGGAATGTCAGGATGGCGCGGCCGGAGAATAAGCAGCATCCTGCTGATACGATAGTGAGTCCTGTCGCCAACCCCTGGCTCACTACATCCATGCGGAATACTCTAAACACCATCGCTCCCGGGACGGTGGAGTTCCGCCGTACCGTTGCCGTTGCATGGTGCGCGTACTCTCATATAACACAGCTCCGTTCATGGCTTCCGGACGCGGTCGGAGGCGTGTGCTGGCTGTCTCTGGACAACCCGGGGCAGAGCCCACGCATACCGGTTTTCTGCGGCACGACGGCACTCCCCGAGGCATATGAGACCTGCGGGCAGAAGCAGTATGCGGAAGATTGCGCGCTATGGCAGTTCCGCAGGGCCAACAAACTGGCCACGCTCTCATGGCAGATCACCAAGGAAGGATTCAATAAGGAAATCCTCCGCCTGGAGAGCCTGGCCATTGACGGCCTCCCCGCGGGTGCGGCTTCTCCGGCCGTGCTGAATGCCTACACCGAATACATTTACAGGGAAAGTGTCCGCAGTTGGCGGGCACTGGAGGAAAAGTACTGGCTGCAGTTCGGCCTGGGATTCTAAATTAGTCAGCGCGAATCCCTTGCGGACGGAGAATTCATAATTGATCGGGCCACTCTACGGGGGTGCCGGTATCGCGGACAAGCGGCATGCCCGCCTCCCATTTTCTCAGTCTTTCGGACAATTCGGAGGCCATAGCGCGCACCAGGTCGGGGTGGGCATCCGCGACATTGTCCTGCTCGCCCAGGTCTTCGTAAAGATTATATAATTCAAGTTCCCTGGTTCGCATGCGGTAAACCAGTTTCCATTTGCCGCTCCGTATGCTGCTCAGGTAATCAATGTCGTCAAGGGTATAGGGCTTCCACTGATGGGGATAATGCGATACTATATACCGGTCGGGGTCGATGCCGGAAACAGACTGTGGGATCACAAACCCATACGCTTCCCGCCTGTCGGCAAATGATTTTCTGGCGGCGAGTTGCGATCCGTTTACGAGCAGTTTATAGAGGTCCTGGCCGTCCAGCTCCTGCACGGTATCGTAGTTCGTGATGCCTCCGAGATGAAGGAGTGTGGGAAACAGGTCCTCGCATACAACGGGTGTGTTTATCATGGTGCCGGGAGCCACTTTCCCCGGCCAGCAGACCAGCATCGGCACGCGGATGCCGCCCTCATAGCAGGAGGCCTTGCCCTCGCGGAGAGGCTTGTTCTGGGTGTGCGGAACGCCCCCTTTGTTCTTGTTCCCGGAGTTGCTGCCATTGTCACCCATAACAATCAGCACGGTATTCTTGTCGATACCCCGTTCTTTAAGGAAAGACCGTATTTCTCCCAGACTCACGTCAACGCCCTCCACCATCGATGCAAAGCGGGCCTGGCCTTCGTCCATCCCCGCGTCCAGGTATTTCTGGTAGAAACGGGGGTCGTCCTGAATGGGTGTGTGTACGGCATACTGCGAAAGGAACAGGTAGAATGGTTTCTTTTCCTGAATGGGAAATTCAAGAGCCTTGAGCGCCTCGCGGGTGAGCGCCTGCGTCATGTGGGTGCCGGTACCGTAGTACTCCGTGAGATTATGCGGAGTGAATGGTACGCCGCGGCCGTCTTTGATATTGCCGAAGTTGTCTTCGGAGCGATAGCCGCATTTTGAAAATTCAACAACTCCGCCGGCGACGTTGACGACGAAACCCATATTATACGGTGAGCAGCCGGGAGTTCCGGCAGTAGCCCAGTGGGCTTTCCCTACATGTATGGTAAAATATCCGTTGTCTTTCAGAATCCTGGGATATACTGTCCCGTAAAAACTGTCCTCGATATTGTCGGACGAGCTCGGCGTTGCGGGATTTACTCCGTTTACAGCCCAATGTGGAGAGTCCAGTAAACCGCAGGAGGGAGAGTATCCGTCGGGGGTGGGATATGCGGTCTGTGCACCACGCAGGCTGCCCAGCGGATTGGTTATGTGCGTCCTGGCTGAATTGACTCCCGTGAGGATGCTGGTGCGAGTAGGGGAGGATAGGGGACATGCGTAGGCGTTTGTGAGTATTGCTCCCTCACTTGCCATCTGTACAAAATTGGGAGTGTTGTGCCTGTTGTTCTGCGGATACACTTCAGGCCCGAATGCAACGTGGGTGTCGGTCCAGCCAAGATCATCTACCAGAAAGAAGATGATGTTCGGACGTTGGTCCGCTTTACTGCAGCCTGCAGCGCTGATAAGCGGTATTGCTGACAGTGCGAGAATAGTTTTTTTGTTCATTGCCCGGTTATGTGCTACACACATACAAATATCGTTATTATTTTGTAATTAACAGGCCTGTATCTAAGTGAACTCTAGTGTCGCCGGCGCCCTCCCCTTTTGCGGCTTTTTGCAGAAGTAACTGTAAATAGCAGAAATCTTTATACCTTTGCACCCGGATTCCTTCACCACCGTTGTGTGGGGTCCCTGATGAGCTATAAGTATTATGAAGTCATTTGTAACCGGGGCGTCCGCCGTGTCGTCCTCATGTGGTACCGACAGGTACTGTGTGGAATACAAGCAATTAACCGAGCAGGAAATCGCCCTGCTGACATCCGCCGGATGCAAGGCGGAAGACTGGAGCCTGGTACGTACAACGGCTCCCGAAACCCTCAAATACATAAGGAACGTCCGTTTTTCAGGAGACGTGCGGTTCGGGCGCTTCGATGCGTCTTTCACACTGCCCGGCGGGCTCAGTAAGCACTCCGGCCTGCGCAACGTCACCCTGCACAACGTGACGGTCGGAGATAACTCTCTTGTGGAGAACGTAACCGACTACGTGGCCAATTATGATATCGGACACAACTGCTACATCGAAAACGTTGATCTGCTGTATACCGATGGCCGCAGCCGCTTCGGCAATGGCGTGGAGGTGGCGGTCCTGAATGAGACCGGAGGCCGCGAGGTGCAGATATATGACCGCCTGAGCGCGCAGACCGCATATATCCTTGCGATGTACCGCCATCAGCCTGAAGTCACCGCCGCACTCAACCGGATGATAGGGGAGTACGCCGCTTCCGTGGAGAGCGAGCGGGGTACCATAGGCAATGGAGTCAAGATACGCAATACCAAGGTTATCCATAGCGTGCGTATAGGTGATTTCGCCAATATCAGCGGTACCAGTCGTCTGCGCAACGGAAGCATCAACAGCAACGAAAGCGCGCCGGTACGTATCGGCCACGGGGTCATTGCTGACGACTTCATTATCTGCAGCGGCTCCAAGGTGGAGGACAACACCACCCTCACACGCTGTTTCGTGGGCCAGTGTTGCATACTCGGACACGGTTACAGCGCCTCCGACTCGCTTTTCTTCTCCAATTGCCAGGGTGAGAACGGAGAAGCCTGCGCTATTTTTGCCGGGCCCTTCACCGTGACGCACCACAAATCGACGCTGCTTATCGCGGGCATGTTCTCATTCATGAACGCCGGTTCCGGATCCAACCAGAGCAACCATATGTATAAGCTCGGCCCCATCCATCAGGGCATCCTGGAGAGGGGCGCCAAGACCGCATCGGATTCATACATTCTCTGGCCTTCCCGCGTGGGCGCTTTCTCGCTGGTGATGGGGCGCCACGTAACGCATTCCGACACTACCAACCTGCCGTTCTCGTATCTCATTGAGCAGCAGAATACTACTTATCTGGTCCCTGGAGTGAACCTGCGCAGCGTAGGTACCGTGCGCGACGCCCAGAAATGGCCCCGCCGCGATGCCCGCAAGGACCCTGACCGTCTGGACTGCATTAATTACAACCTGTTGAGTCCTTTCACCATTCAAAAAATGATAAAGGGAATCAAACTGTTGCATAATCTGCAGTATTCTTCCGGCGAACTATCCGACGTCTATTCCTACCACAGTACCAAGATACGGAACAGTTCGCTTCGCAACGGCATCCGTTTCTACCAGACCGCCATTACCAAGTTTCTGGGGAACTCCATCATAAAGAAACTTGAGAACTTTCCGGCTGGAGCTTCGGATGAGCAACTCCGTGCGGCACTCAAGCCTTCCGTCTCAGAAGGTTCCGGCCACTGGGTCGATCTCAGCGGCATGATTGCCCCGCAGGGAGTAGTGGAAGATCTCCTCTCGAAGGTGGCTTCCGGTGAGGTCCGCTCCATAAGTCAGGTTCATGACGCCTTTGCCGAAATGCACCGCCATTACTACGAGTATGAGTGGACCTGGGCATACGACCAGTACAGCGATTTCTTCGGAGTGGATATGGAAACTATCACCAAGGCCGATGTTGTCTCTATAGTAAAGCAGTGGAAGGAGGTTGTAATCGGTCTTGACCGGCAGTTGTATGAAGATGCCCGCAAAGAATTCGACCTGGCTGCGATGACCGGTTTCGGCGCCGACGGTACCAAGGAGGTCAAGGAGCAGGACTTCGAGCAGGTTCGCGGTGTATTCGAGTCCAATTCGTTCGTGACGGCCGTCCTGGACCATATACGTTCCAAGGAAGCCCTCGGCGACGAACTCCTCCGGCGCCTCGGCTGATATTGC
>JAFZBM010000054.1 GCA_017561765.1 Bacteroidales bacterium
CGACGGCGGTCTCCTGGGTACCGAGGAGCAGGATATTATTATTCCCGCAGTTGCCCAGGCCACTTCCGAGGGGATACTTGCCTTCGGCCCGTTCTCGCCCGACGGTTTCTTCGGATTGAGTCATTACGAGAGGTTCGACGCGACACTTGCAATGTACCATGACCAGGGCCTGGCGCCTTTCAAGGCCCTTTCTTTCGAAGATGGCGTGAACTACACGGCAGGGCTGCCCATAGTCAGGACGTCCCCCGATCACGGTACTGCATTTGATATGGCCGGACGCGACGAGGCGGATCCACACTCCATGCGTTCCGCTATCTTTACGGCAATCGATATTTTCAACGCAAGGGCTGATTACGCCGCTCTTCTGGCGGGCAAGATGGAGGAACGCCGTCTTGAGGGGACAGAACGCAGGGAGCGTCCCGGGCGGCCGCAGATTGCCTGACCATGAGGCGTGCCTGCCTGCTCCTGCTGCTCCTGGCTGTCACGGTTACCGCTAAGGCCCAATATGCTGCGGACACGCTGTCGCGGCCTTCTTTCCGTGCATCTCAATTGATTGCACCGGGACTTCTGCTCGGCGCGGGAACAGGCGTTCATTATTTCGGTCATCAGGCGATTGAAATGCCCTTCCGCGATTACGTGCAGACGGATCTGCGGGAGGGCATACAGCTGCCTTTCGTTGATGCGGGTTCTTATGTGCAGTACATTCCTTCGTCATTGCACCTGGGCCTTGGACTGCTTGGCTGCAATGCCCGCAAGCCATTCACCGACAGGCTTATAGAGTCGTCCATAGCCCATCTTGCAGCGTTGTGCTTAAGCCGTGTCCCCAAGCATCTGCTGCATAATCTGCGTCCGGACGGTAGTGATTATAAGTCCTTTCCTTCCGGTCATGCCACGCTGTCATTTACAGGGGCGGAACTGACCCGTATGGATTATGGTGCGTGGTGGGGAGCCGGGACTTATGCACTGTCGGCTTTCGTGGCCGCCGAGCGCATATACGGCGACAGGCACTGGCTGGGGGATGTGCTTGCCGGGGCCGGCGTGGGCATCCTTTCGGCGCATATAGGGGAGTGGTTGCTGGAGCCGGTCAAGAGTCTTTTTGGTATTCCGGACTGCAGTTGGGACGGCCTTGGCGGCCGCCGCGTCCAGTTGTCGCTCGCACCCTGCATCGACCCCGCCACATCTTACTACACCGCCTCCCTTTCCGTAGTCTTCTAAACGCTTGACCCGTTACTGGCAGACTCTACCTCGGGAACGTGCCACCCTCGGCACCGCCCCGAAGGGAAATAATTATAAGAAATCCCTGCAGGGCAGGGAGGGGCCCTTTGGGAAGGGTCGCGAAGCGACTTCCCGAGGTGGAGTCTGCCAGTAACGGATCAGTCCGTGTAGAAACGGATCATCCGTTCGATGGCGCGGCGGCAGACGGGGCAGAAACCGGCCGCCTCATTGGTTTTCATGCGGCAGTCCGGACAGGGCCGCCACACTCCCTTGCTCATATATCCGCCGCCCTCCAGCACACTGACTCCGTCAACCCCGAGCATATCTTCCCACTTGGATGCGAAATCATACATCGTAGTAATGTTGGGCTCCCAGGGCTCGCAGTCGGGGAAATAATAGTTGCTGTACTGGTCATCGTAGTAATATTCGTCTGCCAGGCCGGCGAAACTGTGCCCGAACTCATGGACGACCACTGGCTTGAACAGGCGGTGGTGTGCTGTAGTGAGGGTGTAGGAATTGTAGATGCCGCCTCCACCATAATTGTCGGTGTTGGCCAGGATTATGATGTGCTCATAAGGCACGCCGGCAAGATGATCGTGTAAATCCTTAATGTTCAGTGTAGTAAGGTAGCGGTCCGAGTAAAAGGTGCTGAAATGCGAATGCAGGGGAGTGTCCTTCCATACTCCCTTGGCCGGGATGCTCACCCCGCTTTCGGCGGAACGCAGCCCCACGGCCCTGAAATTGAAGCGCTTCCTGTAAGTCTTGAACGGTTCGTGCGATAAAATCGACTGCATGGCCTTGCGGGCATCCTTCCAGAATGTCCCCATTTCGCTTTCAGTATATCCCTCCGCCACTATGACCACATCGATGCATTTGTCGGCTGGCCCGCTTATCATCAGGTCCTGTACTTCGGGATTGCTGCTTGCCGGCCGGATGAGAATGTCTCCGGGATCAACTACATGTGTGAGAGAGGCCTCCGTGCATCCGTGCGGATCGAACAATTCGACGCATACCTCCGCCTTACCCGCGGGCATGGGAACCAGAAACACGTTTTCGAAACTTCTGCGCACATGTCCGGCCTCTTCGGTGTTCTGCCATTCCTGGAACAACGTGCTGAAAGACAGACGGTAGAGTATGCTCCCGTCCGCACATGAGCGCATGGTTAGCTGCCCGTTTCCTTTCAGCGGGAATTCCTGCAGATTATTGCGCCGTCCCGCCCAGCCGTCGATGCACCGCAACTCGTCCAGGGCGACCGATGCGCTTCCGCTTGTCCCTGAGAAACTGTAGTCAAGTCTCAGGGTACGTTCCTGGCCCATAAGGGATAAGGTCAATAGGAGGAAAAATAACGGACAAATAAAACGCTTCATATGGCAAAAATACGATTTTTATCAGTAATTTTGCAATCCAAAACTGATAACCACAACCATTAATTATGCTGAACATCAAAACAAAAGCCGACCTTATCCGCTATTGCCTTGATAATCAAGTCGAAATTCTGAATTTTCATTATTGCGGGTGGGACGGCCGCCTCAAGACCCTTAACTTTGTGGTGCGCGACGAAGAGCACCTGACCAACATACTGGAAGCGGGGGAGAGAGTCGACGGATCTAGCCTTTTCCCCTTCGTTGAAGCCGGCAAGAGCGACCTGTACGTCATTCCCCGTTACCGGACGGCATTCCGAGACCCGTTCTGCGAGGTCCCCACTGTAGGCGTGCTCTGCTCTTTCTTTAACCGTGAAGGCGAAGCATTCGAGAGTTCGCCTGAATACGTGCTTCGGAAGGCCCATCAAGTATTCCTTCAGAAGACAGGTCTGAAGATGCAGACAATGGGAGAGTTGGAATACTATATCATCGCTCCTGATGACGGAATGTATCCCATTGCGGACCAAAAGGGCTATCACGAAAGTGCACCTTTCAACAAATTCGCCGATTTCCGCGTGGAAGCAATCAGATACATAACCCAGGTCGGGGGAATGGTCAAGTATGCCCACAGCGAGGTGGGCAACTTCCGCCTGGACGGCAAAATATACGAGCAGAACGAAATAGAGTTCCTCCCAGTAGACATTGAAGACGCAGCCGACCAGCTTGTCCTGGCAAAATGGGTAATGCGCCGGCTGGCATGGAAATATGGCCTTACCATCACTTTCGCGCCCAAGATTACCGAAGGTAAAGCGGGCTCGGGAATGCACGTGCACTGCAAGTTTACCAGGGACGGAAAGAGCGTGATGGTGGAGGGCGGCGACATCACCGATACTGTACGCCGGGCCATCGCCGGATATATGGATGCGGGCACCTCGCTTACCGCTTTCGGCAACCCCCATCCGCTTGCATTCATGCGCCTTGTGCCCAATCAGGAAGCGCCCACGTCGCTCTGCTGGTCCCATTCAAACCGCAGCGCGCTGGTGCGGGTGCCGCTTGGCTGGACAGGCAAAACCGACATGGCTGCGCTGTGCAATCCGTGCGAGAAGGCGGAGGAAAGGGATTTCTCGGACAAGGCTACATTCGAGTGGAGGGCCTCGGACGGTACCGCAAACGCCCATTTGCTGATGGCTGCGCTTTGCGCCGCGGCGCGTCATGGCTTCGAGATGCCGGATGCGCTGGAAGTAGCCGCCAGGACCTATGTAGGGCTTGGCGTGAATATACATGATGCCGGTAATTTCGCTCTCAGGCAGTCTCTTGAGCAACTTCCTGCATCTTGTGCCGAAGCCGCTGCGGAGCTGGACAAAGACCGCCTGATCTACACATCCGAAGGCGTGTTCTCCGATGCGATGCTGGATTATCTGATCGCGAGTCTAAAATCATTTACCCACGGGGATTGCCGCCTCGAAGAGAATCTTCATCTCGCGTAGGTCTTATTAATTGTAATTGTGGGATAATTGTGCTATATTTGCACGATTGTTCCACAATTTTTGTATATGAAGAAGCGTTTGATATTAGCAATCTCAATGGTCGCCGCTCTGGCTTCGGCTTGCTCGGCACCGACCAATGTCGTTTATTTTCAGGACTCTACGGACAAAGAGATCCGTAATGATGTCCAGGTCGAGTCAATCCGTCTCCGCCCTTCCGACAAAATCAGCATCATAGTGCATTGTAACGGAGTCGAACTCATGAACCAGTTCAACCTGCCCTATGTTTCACGCTATGTCGGCTCCACGAACGAAAATGTCGGCCTGACCAACCAGGGTATAAGCGGCTACATTGTCGATGCCGCCGGCAACATCGATTTCCCCGTAATCGGCAAGATCCAGGTAGCCGGTCTCACCCGGGCTGAAGTGGCAGACAAGATCAAGAACGAGCTTCAGGCCCAGGACCTGGTCCGCGATCCCGTCGTCACCGTGGATTACATGAATCTATATGTCTCTCTCATGGGCGAAGTCGCCAGGCCCGGCCGCTACGCCCTCACGCGTGACGCCATGACCGTGCTTGACGCCATTTCGCTTGCGGGCGACCTTACCATTTTCGGCCGCCGCGACAATATCCGCGTCATACGCGAGGAAGGAGGCGTCCAGAAGACATATCTGCTGGACCTCCGTTCCATGGAGGGACTCGTCCAGAGCCCGGCATTCTACATTTGCCAGAACGATATCATATACGTTGAGCCCAACGACATGCGTACAAGGCAGTCCACGGTCAACGGCAATACCGTTTTGAGTACTTCTTTCTGGATTTCAATTGCTTCCCTGGCGGCAACCATAGTATCCACCGTAACCGTGGTGGCTATGAGGACTGCAGCAATGAGTAATTAACGATAAGACTATGTCAGACAACACATCTATCAATCGTAATCCGCAGGACCAGTCGGAAAGCTTCAATTTGAGGGATTTCCTTTTCAAGTGCCTCTCCAAATGGTACTGGTTCGTGGCATCGGTGGTCCTTTTCCTTTGTATCGCGACTATCTATCTTGTAAAGACGCCCAAGGTTTACACCCGTTCCTCCACCGTGCTTATCAAGGAGTCGGCTATCCGCCGTTCATCCAATGACCTCGAGTCGATGCTCTCGGCGGGCGGCATGACCCAGCAGAACTCCAAGCTCGCGAATGAGATCATAGCGCTTCAGTCGCCCGACCTCATGCGCGAAGTGGTTCAGCGCATGGGCCTTGATTTCAACTATACCGTCTCGGGCAGGGCGCGCAAGCATGTCATATACGGCACGGCCCTTCCGATAAAGGCCAGGTTCCTTGAGCCTGCCGGACGTGTGGACATGGTGTTCCATCCCGTGGACCGGAACAGTTTCAAGCTGGACATGGATGTCCCCCAGTCAAAGGAATCACTGGAACTGACCGGCGTCTACGGAGATACTCTCAATACCGCGTGCGGACCTCTGGTGATCAATCTTGTCGATACCCTTGCCAAGCTCGACCAGCCTATCTACATCAGCCACTATACCGTCCAGGGCGCTACATCTTCCTACAACAGCAGACTGTCGGCTTCCGCCCTGAACACCAAGAACTATGCTGACGTACTCCAGCTGACCATTACCGACCAGAGCCCCCGCAGGGCCGAGGATGTGCTTGACATGGTGCTCACGGTGTACAACGAGAACTGGGTAGACGACCGCAACAAAACCGCAGTCAG
>JAFZBM010000055.1 GCA_017561765.1 Bacteroidales bacterium
CGTGGTGGGGGAACATGAGGTCCATGCCTCCGCCGTGGATGTCGAATTCGTTGCCCAGATACTTCTCACCCATGACGGAGCACTCCAGATGCCAGCCGGGAAATCCTTCGCCCCAGGGTGATGGCCAGCGCATAATGTGCTCGGGCTCAGCCTTTTTCCAAAGCGCGAAGTCGTATGGGGCGTGCTTCTCTTCCTGTCCGTCCAGCGTACGGGTGCCTTCGAGTGTGTTGTCCAGGCTGCGTCCGCTGAGCACGCCGTAGTGATGGTCGCGGTTGTATTTTTCCACGTCGAAGTAGATGCTGCCGTTGGATTCGTAAGCATATCCTGCCGCCAGGATCTTCTTCACCGCTTCGATCTGCTCGACTATGTGGCCGCTCGCCCGGGGCTCTATGGAAGGGGGCGCGACGTTGAGCAGGCGCATGGCCTCATGGTAGCGCAGGGTATAGGTCTGCACCACCTCCATGGGCTCCAGCTGTTCCAGGCGGGCCTTTTTCGCTATCTTGTCCTCTCCCTCGTCCGCATCGTGCTCAAGGTGCCCGACATCGGTGATGTTGCGGACGTAACGCACTTTATATCCGAGATGCTTCAGCAGCTTGCTGAGCACGTCGTAGGTAATGCCCGGACGGGCGTGTCCCAGGTGCGCGTCGCCGTAAACGGTCGGACCGCATACATACATTCCCACATGTCCTTCCTGAATGGGCTTGAATACTTCTTTTGTACGCGTCAGCGTATTGGTAAGTCTGAGTTGTCGCATAGACTGCAAAGATAAAACAAATTCTTATATTTGTAAGTTATGAAATTCATCAGTTGGAATGTGAACGGCCTGCGCGCCGTAGCCGGAAAAGGTTTTTCCGATATTTTCGTGGAACTCGACGCCGATTTTGTGTGCCTCCAGGAGACAAAGCTGCAGGCCGGCCAGATAGACATGGAGTTTCCCGGTTATACTTCCTATTGGAACTATGCCGAAAAGAAGGGCTATTCCGGAACCTGTATATACAGCAGGCACCTGCCGCTGTCCGTGACCACCGGCATGGGCATTCCCGAGCACGATGCGGAAGGCCGTGTCATTACCCTGGAAATGCCTGATTTCTATCTGGTTAACGTTTATACCCCCAACTCGCAGGACGGACTCAGGAGGCTGGACTACCGTATGCAGTGGGAAGATGCTTTCCGTACCTACCTGCTGTCGCTGAAAGAGCGCAAGGGCGTGATAGTCTGCGGCGACATGAACGTAGCGCACGAAGAAATCGACCTCAAGAACCCGGACACGAATCATTTCAACGCTGGTTTTTCCGACGAAGAGCGCGCCAAGATGGGAGAACTGCTATCCTCCGGTTTCACCGACAGCTGGCGCTCCATGCACCCCGGCGAGGCCAAATACTCCTGGTGGTCGTACCGCATGGCCGCACGCGAGCGGAACGTGGGCTGGCGTATCGACTATTTCCTGGTTTCTGACGATATCAAAGACCGCATCGATTCCACCGACATCCATAATGAAATCTTCGGTTCCGACCATTGTCCTGTTGAACTGGTGCTGAAATGAAAAGGCTTCTCTCCGCTCTTGCGATGGCTGTGATGCTGGCCTCCTGCGTGCCTTCGGACGAACCCGAAGAACCGCAGGAGCATCCGGTGCTGCCCCAGCCGCCTGAGCCGGAGCCGGAACCCGAACTGGAGCCCGAGCCTCCCAGGACGCTGGAGATCAGCGTCACCGGAGAGTTTGTCGATTTGTACCCCGGCGAGACCTGCACCCTTGGCTACAGCCTCGGAGGCGGGGCCTATGACCCGGCCAAAGAGTACAAAGTGCTGTTCAGCTCTTCTAAATCCGAGGTCGCCACGGTCGATAAGAACGGGCTTGTGACGGCGCGCAAGGCCGGAAGCACCGTCATCCGCGTCACGGAAGTGGATTCCGAAATATACGCCGAGCGCAAATTGTACGTGGTGAATCTGAACCAGGTAAAGCAGGCCTACGACAAGTCGCGGAAGTTCTGCTGCGGCCATACCCTGTACTATAAGGCTGTGGTGCAGTCCTGGGATTTCTTCGACGACTATATGTATGCCTGTCAGGTCTGCGGATCGCCCCACACCCTGTCGTTCACGCGCAAGCCGGTGACCTCGCGTGACCCGCAGGCGTATATGCACCTTAAGTACTACGGACACGGAGATAATATTTTCGTCGAGCGCTGCCCCGACGGCGACTGGCTCTGGGTGTCGAATTACGGTACCCTTGAAAGCGGGCAGACCAACCGCTATGCCGACTCGCAGGTGCTTTCCAGGGTGCGTTTCCGCGAGGGCGTGACCTTCCTGCCGGCGGATGCCGACTTCAACTTTGTAATTCCGGGCATGAAGCGCATAATAGCCGCCTATGACCCCGACAACGGCAGCATTGGCATATGGTGCCGCGACTCCGGCGGCAAGGCCTGGTTCTATGTGTATGATTTAGAAACTATAAAGACGGCGCCGACCGAGAATATTCAGCTGAGTTACAGCATCACCTACGGCAGTCCGGCCGTCACCCAGAAGCCCATAGTAAAGGCGGTAAACCTTTCCAAACTCACTCCCTTGCTGTCCTTCCGGATGCCATTCAACAATGTGCCGCAGGGATATGACTGGCATCACGGGAAGATATGGTTCTTCCGGGGCGACGGCGCAGAGGCGGAGGAGCGCGAGGCCGGTACAAACAAGAACTGGGCTACTGCATATCTCGTCAGCACCGAAGGGAAAACGCTGGTCACTGTGTCGGTCCCCTGGGTTGACGACATCGCCCTGCTGGCTTCCGAGGGTATCACGGACCTCGGCTATTTCGAGGCCGAAGGCATCAAGGTCAAGGACGGAGAACTCTATCTGGGCTTTGCGAGCAAGGATGCCGGCAGCTCGCCGGAGCGCAGGGTAAATATTTTCAAGTATTCTTTGGACTGATATGGAAGGGAAGAAGGTATCGCTGCTGCAGATTTTCGGGGTGTTCGCCAAGATAGGGGCGTTCACCATCGGAGGCGGATATGCAATGATCCCCATAATTCAGCGCGAGATGTCCAAGCGGGGCTGGATTTCTGACGAGGAACTCCCTGATATAGTGGCACTTTCGCAGAGCGCCCCCGGCGTCATGGCGGTAAATATCTCCATTTTTGCAGGATATCGCCTGCGCGGAGTTGCGGGCAGCATCGCCGCTACTCTGGGTTCCGTGACACCGTCGTTCCTTATAATCCTCGCCATTGCGGCATTCTTCTCCGCCTTCCGCGACAATCCCTTGGTGGAACGGGCGTTCAGGGGCATCAGGCCTGTCGTCGTGGCGTTGATCCTGGTGCCCATGGTCAATATGGCAAAGAAAGCCTGCACCACTTGGTGGAAATGGCTTCTGGCGGCCGCGGCTTTGGTGCTGGTGGCATTGCTCAACGTGTCGCCGATTTATATTCTCCTGGTAGTTATAGTGCTGGGTTTCAGCGTGTCTTATTATTCTGGAAAATGGAAACGCTGAGTCTTATACTGCAGTTGGCCTGGACTTTCTTCCTGGTGGGCGCCTTCACTTTCGGAGGCGGTTACGCCATGCTGTCGCTTATCCAGACCCAGGTTGTCGTGGCGCATCAGTGGCTGAGCGAGAGCGCATTCACCGACATAGTCGCAATATCGCAGATGACACCGGGCCCCATCGGCATAAATACCGCCACTTATGTGGGCTACAGTGTGCTGTACGAGGCCACCGGGCTGCAGTGGATGGGGGTTGTGGGCTCGGCGGCCGCTACCCTTGCCCTGATGCTCCCTTCGTTCATCATCGTGCTTGCAATAGTGCATTTCTATACCAAATTCAAGGACAGCAGTCTCTTTGAGGGCACGATGGGATGGCTGCGCCCCACGGTAGTCGGGCTTATAGCTGCCGCCGCCGTGATCCTGGTGGTTCGGGTAGCCTGGGCCGGCTGCGTGCCCGCTTTCTCCGTAGTCCGGGAGAATTTCGTGGACTGGAAGAGCTGGCTGCTGCTGGGGGCGGCGTTCGCTGCCTGTTACTGGGGAAAAATAAACCCAATACTGATTATCCTTGCGGGAGCAGTACTGGGCTTGTTACTCTATTGATCTGTTGTCCGGAATCAGTCGGGCAGATAGACTCCGTCTTCTTTCAAGGTGCTTACAAGTTTGTCCGGATCGAGCTGCTTCGGTCCTATGCCTTCGCTTACTGAAAGCGCAGCGGCGGTTCCGGCGGCCTGACCCATCGCGAAGCACGGCGGGATGACTCGTATTGCAGCCATCACCGGACGTTCGGCAGCGGCGCAGCGTCCTGCGCAGAGCAGGTTGTCAACCTTCTGCGGCAGCAAGGCACGGTACGGGAAATAGTAGGGATCGTTGGTGTTGCGTGCAACATATTCCACATAGCCTTTGCGGTGAATGTCCATGTGGTTGGCGCAGCAGAACACCGGATCGGGATATTTCACGGAGTTCTTGGCATCCTCCGTGGTGACCGTGTATTCGCCTATGATGCGGCGGGTCTCGCGTACGCCGAGCTGTTCGGCGGTCGATGCAAGCTCGCAGTTTTCGCAGCCCTTGACGTACTTGCGCAGGAACTTCACGATTATGGCGGCCTGGGCGCGTCCGTCTATTTCAGCGTCGGTCACCTGCTTGGGATCGAGCCCGTCAACGCCGTCGCTCTGGGCCATGTTCACCGTGGCCGTGCCGTCGAGGTTCTGGAACAGGGCTATCTTCTGGCGCCACATGGGGAATTCGCCCGCCTCGCGCGCCTGGATAATCTCGCGCATGTAGAACTGTCCCTCGAAGTCATCTGCCTCCTTGCATGCCTCGTTGTGGGCATCCATCGCCTTCCAGTCCACTCCGCGCACCACGAAGAACAGGCTGCTCGCCTGGATGTCGCCCTCTCCGTCGCCGTACACGTATGGCGCTCCGGCCTGGAAAGCAACATCTCCGTCGCCAGTGCAGTCGATATAGACTTTGGCGGTTATTTTCCATATTCCGTCCTTGGTGGCGAAGTACGCTCCGGTTATTTTGCCGCCCCTGGTGTCGGCCTTGACGAACAGCAGATGGTAGAGCAGTTCGACTCCGGCTTCCTTGCAGAACTCCTCAGTGGTGCGCTTGAGGCACTCATAGTCGAAGGTGGTGAGGCCGTGGTGCCCTTTGTCGCGGTAGGCTGTGAAAGAACCAATCTGCGCGTTGAGCGGGTGGATTGCGCCGCCCTGGGCTTCCATGCGGTTCACGAGTTCCTCATAGAAACCCCTGATGAGCATGGTGTTGCCGTCGGGTGTGGTGCTTGACATGAACGGTGCGACGAGGCCGGCGGTGGCCATGCCTCCCAGGTAGCCGCCCCTTTCGGCCAGTATTGTTTTGGCGCCGTGACGGGCTGAGCACACTGCGGAGCCTATGCCGGCCGGGCCGCCGCCAACTACGAGTACGTCGCAGTCGAAAGTGCGGGTTACTTTGAATTTTACTTCATTAGGGTTGCCGCAGGCGCCAAGCAGGATGGCGACAACGAGCAGGATGCTGATTCTTTTCATATTATGTCAGTCTTTTTAAGTTGCACAAAAGGAGGCGGCCGCTGTCGTCGCGCAGGTGCATTCCGTTGCCCAGGCACCATTTCCACCATTTGCATTCCGCACACTCGTCAGTATGGAACTGTCCGTGGTCGCGGAAAGTTCCGAATCTGTTCTCCCAGACATCGATGAAATCGTCGGTGTAGATGTTGCCCTGGTCGAAGCGGGAGCGTATGCTGGTGCATCCGGACACGGCTCCGTCAATCCGGACTGACGCTATGGTCAGTCCCGCCTGGCAGCTGAACAGATGGTCGCGGACCTTGCCCTCATAGGGGCCCAGGAAACCTTCGCAGCCGTAGCTCAGGTGGATGCGGCCTTCTTTCCGGGTGCTGACGATGAAGTCCATCAGCTGCTTGTACTGTCCGTCGCTGATCTGCAGTTCGGGGTCGGTGGCGGCGCGTCCTGCCGGGAACACCGTGAAGATGCGCCAGCGCTTGAGCCCGAGGGAGATCAGATACTCTTTTAATTCGTTCAGCTTCTGGAAGTTGCGTCGGTTGATGCAGGTCACCACGTCAAAGGCAATCGAAGGCTCTTTAGCCAGTCTTTCTATGGCTGCGGAAGCATGGCTGAAGGCGTCCGGGATGCCGCGCATCCAGTTGTGGTCGTCTTCCAGCCCGTCAAGGCTGATGGTGGCGCTGCGCATACCTGCGTGAAGCAGTCCGTCAATCTTGGCGGGGCTCATCAGCCGTCCGTTCGACACCAGTCCCCATGGGAACTCCAGTTCGTAGATGCGTCGTCCGCAGCTGACTATATCGTCCCGCATCAGCGGTTCGCCGCCGGAAAGGATGATGAGAATTTTACGGGAGTCGTATTTTTCCTTGATGCGGAGCAACACCTTTTCGAAATCAGCGAAAGGCATGTCCGGATGGACGGTGGATATTTTGCAGTCGCTTCCGCAATGACGGCAGCGCATGTTGCAGCGCAGGGTGCATTCCCAAAACAGCTGCATCAAGGGGTGGCTCATGGCCTCCTCCTTGATGAAGCTGCGGTTTACCTCCAGCGCGATGCGCTGTTTAAGGCTTGGGAAAGACATTATTCAGCTTTTTCGGCATCAGCCTCTGCAGGCGCTTCTTCCGCCTGGGCTTCATCGGCCTGGCCGGTGGCCTTGGTGTCTTCCGTCTGCTCTGTTTCGGGCTCAGGCAGCCATTCGCCTCCGCCGGGGGCGGGACCATAGCAGGCCGTGAAAACATTCAGCCCGAGAACAACCAGCAATAGTTTAAAAAAAGCTTTTTTCATGACATTGCAATATTACTGATTTTAATCATTATATCAAAATTCTTTTGTATCTTTGAACTTGGCACAACTGTTAAGTCCTGAATGCTTGACTACATAATATACACAGACGGAGGCTATTCCAGCAGCAACAATGTCGGCTCGGCCGCATATGTAATCCTTGAGTCCGACGGACAGACTCTTTTCAAGCAAGATTCTTTCGTATTACGCAACGAAACCAGCCAGAGGGCGGAACTGAAGGCCATACTGGCGGCGGTTGAAGCCCTGCCCGAACGTTGCTGCGCCCGTGTATGCACCGACTACCTGGCCGCGACGCTTACCCTCGGCAAGGCTCCGCGCAGGAAGAACCAGCCGGACATGGACCTGCTGATGCAGTACCGGCAGCTGGTGAGGCGCAAGAAACTGCTTATCGAACTCAAATGGGTGCGCAGCCACAAAGGCCAGATGTGGAACGAGCACTGCGACAATCTTTGCACCGAAGCCCTGTCTCTGGCTGAAAGCACATAACATAACCATATATGGACAGAAGAGATTTCTTTAAGTATTCGGCGACCGGACTGGTGGGGCTCTCGCTTCTCGGACGTTTTGGAGAGGAGACTGCCGAAGCCTGCAAAAAAGACGCTTATTCGATTGTGATACTGGGTGATACGCATTACGATGCTGTCGATCCGGAGTTGTACCATGCCGGTTATACCGACCCCAAGCCCGAGCGGGAAGCGCTCCACCGCAAGGAGTTCGTGCGAAACGGGCAGATGTGGGCCGGGCGCAGCCGCAACCTGGTCAAGCGCGCCGCATGCCTTGTCGACGACAATACCAAATACGTGTTCCAGATGGGGGATCTCATCCAGGGCGATACGGCCGACGCTCCCACTCACAAGCGTTTCCTTGACGATGCCATGAACCTTTTCAAGTCCGATGTCGCTCCCGACCTGCCCTTCGTTACGGTGGCTGGGAATCATGACCTCCGCGGCAATGACGATTCAGTGGCTACACAAGCTTACATCGAATATATGGCTCCCCGCATGTCCAGTGAACTGGGGCAGGAGATTACCGGTCCCAATTTCCTTTTCCGCAACGGGCCCGACGCGTTCGTGGTAATCAACTTCACCAAACCTGACGTGCCTGAAATAACTTCTCTGCTGGAGCAGGCCCGGGGAGCTCGGCACGTCTTCGTGATAGTGCACAGTCCCGTTTTCCCTTTCGACGACGCCAAGTACTACTGGTGGTATCTCCTCGGTAACCGCAAGGACTCCAGGGCGGAGGAGCGCCGTCGTATGCGTGAACTGCTTGCCTCGCTCAATGCCATAGTGCTCTGCGGACACACTCATACAACGGAATTCCTGGACTGGCATGGCGACGGAGGCCGCATCACCCAGATGACTATGAGCAGCGTGTGGCGCACCGACGACCAGAGCGTCTATAAGGAACTTGCGTCCGGTGCCCGGGAGTATTGTACCCTGCTTTTCAAAGAGAAACCCGAACTTGAGACTCCCGCCAACGTCGCCCTGTTCGATGAATACCGTGCCGGAATCGTGTCCTACAGCATGTCTGAGGCCGCCGGATCCTACAAGCTCATCGTTGATGGGAACAAGGTATATGTAGATTTCTACGCCGGCGATTCAGCCCGCCGCTCCAAGCGCTTCACGCTGCGCTAAACGTTCTGTTATTTTTATCCTGATATTGTTATGAGAAAAACCATTTTACTTGCAATGTGCTCACTTGCCATAGCTTCCTGCGCGCCGCAGATGCCGCAGACACGCAAAGACTCTACCGTTGACGATTATTTCGGCACTGCCGTGACCGATCCCTACCGCTGGCTGGAGGACGACCTTTCCGACGAGACAGCCGCCTGGGTGGAGGCCCAGAACAGGTACACCAACCATTATCTCAAAGGCATAGGCTTCCGTGGCAAGCTGCTGGAGCGCCTGAAGGAGGTGAACAATTACGAGAAGGTCGGGGCGCCGGTGCGTCGCAAGAACGGTAAATGGTACTTCTACAAGAACGACGGACTGCAGAACCAGAGCGTGCTGTACGAGATGGACAGCCCCGACGGCGAGCCCAGGGTGATGCTCGATCCCAATACCTTGAGCGATGACGGCACCGTGGCCCTCAAGGGAGTGTTTTTCAGCAACGACGGAAAGTACCTCGCATACGCCATTTCCCGAAGCGGCAGCGACTGGCAGGAGTTTTATGTTATGGACGCCGCCACCCGCGAGCTGCTGCCGGACCACATTCAGTGGGCCAAATTCTCCGGAGCCGCATGGAAGGGTGACGGGTTCTACTACAGCGCTTACGATGCTCCCGCCGAGGGTGTAGGCGCCTACAGCGGCAAGAACGAGGTCCAGAAAATCTATTTCCACAAGATAGGCACGCCGCAGAGCGAGGATGAACTGTTCTACAGCAATCCGGCGGAGCCCCTGCGCTTCTACAGCGTTGACATAAACGAAGAGGAAACGATGGCCTTCCTCTACGAGAGCGGTGCCGACAACGGCAACAACCTGTATGTCAAGGACCTGAAGCGCGGCGGGGACTTTGTGCTTATGACTGCGGACATGAAGAGCAACTGCACCGTAGCGGAAACCGACGGCGACAATATCTATATCTTCACCAACTACGGCGCGCCGATGAACCGCCTGGTGACAGCTGACGTACGCAAGCCTTATTGCAGCAACTGGAAGGACCTTATCCCCGAGCGTGAATGCGTACTCGAGGACATTGTTTTCGTGGCGGACAAAATAATTGCCGGATATAGCGAGGACGCATCCACGCACGCCTACATCTGCGGCATCGACGGCTCCGGGATGAAGGAGATAGAACTCCCCGGGGTGGGCAGCGCTGGTTTTACCGGGCGCAAGGGTGAGGACTGGTGCTACTATTCTTATTCGTCCTTCACCACCCCCGGAACCATATTCAGCCTTGATATCAATAGCGGAAAGAGCAATGTTTACAAGGAGCCACGCACCAATTTCGACCTTTCGGGACTTGAGAGCGTGCAGGTGTTCTTCCCGTCAAAGGACGGCACCCGCATCCCCATGTTCCTGACCTACCGCAAGGGCCTGGAGCTCAACGGGGAGAACCCCGTTTACCTGTATGGATACGGCGGATTCGACATATCCCTGCCCCCGGGATTCTCTGCCACGCGCGTGCCCTTCCTTGAGTCCGGCGGCATCTATGCGCAGGTCAACCTGCGCGGAGGCGGCGAGTACGGCGAGGCATGGCACATGGCCGGGACCAAGATGAACAAGCAGAATGTGTTCGATGATTTCATCGCTGCGGCTGAATGGCTGATAGAGCAGGGCTATACCAGTTCTTCCAGACTGGCCATAGTAGGCGGCTCCAACGGAGGCCTGCTGGTGGGGGCCTGCATGACGCAAAGGCCTGAGTTGTACGCGGTTGCCATCCCCCAGGTGGGTGTGATGGACATGCTCCGCTACCATAAGTTCACCATTGGCTGGAACTGGGCGCCAGATTATGGCACCAGCGAGGACAGCAAGGAGATGTTCGAGTACCTGCTGGGATACTCGCCCCTGCATAACCTTAAGCCCGGGGTATCCTATCCCGCCACGCTCGTCACCACCGCCGATCACGACGACAGGGTGGTGCCGGCCCACTCATTCAAGTTTGCGGCAACCCTCCAGGAATGCAATGCCGGACCCAATCCTGCGCTCATACGCATTGACACCAAAGCGGGCCACGGTGGCGGCAAGCCTATGGCGAAAGTACTTGAGGAACAGGCGGATATCTATTCCTTCATCATGTACAATCTTGGAATGAAGTTCTAAGAGGAAGGATTACTCTATCACAAAATCGAACTCGTTCAGCCCGTCGGTAAGACGGGAGAGGTGCTTTGTAAGCGGAGAGATGCCGAACAGAGGAGAGTAAGTGCTGATATGCAGCGTTTTGCCGTCGGGCAGGAACTCCAGGATACGGAGCCATCCGTCGCCGCCGTTTCCTTCCCAGCCGCCGCCCAGCGTCTGTACGTTGAACATCATCTGGCCTACGTCATGCCCCGCCTTGTTCTTGTCCACGCGCCATCCCATATTGGCCGCATAATCGTCCACGCCGGTCTTGCGGAAGTCGCTGTGTCCGTGGTGCCCGCACAGGACCAGGCGCAGGTTGGGCACCTCGTTCACCAGTTTGTCCCATATCTGCTGGCCGTAATTGTTGGAAGGATCCTGGCATAGCGGATATTTCTCCGCCTGGGTGTAGCGCTCGTTGCCGCAGCGTCCTGCACACTTCATGTAAGAGTGAGTGAGGAAAATGACGTAGTCGTCGGAATATTGCGCGCAGAGTTTCCTGGCCCATTCGAGCACGGCGTCAGAAGGGGAGAATTCAGCGCTGATAACCAGAATCTTATGCTTCCAGCCCGGAAGAGTGTAACGGGTGGCGCTGTTTTCGATGGATGCCCGGCCCTCGCGGTTGGGGTGCTCGCTCACCAGTACGTCAAGCAGGGCGCGTCCCTGGCGCTCGGAAGTGAAATAATCGGGGAAGAAAGTGTGGATGTCCTCCGATGCCTTGAATCCGTAGTCATGGTTGCCGGGAGACGTGATATAGGGCACGACGCCGTCAAGCCGCTCAAAGGCGCGCGACACCGACTCCCACATCTGGCGTGATGTCTGGTTGAGCATATGGCGGTTCAGGGCATTGTTGTCGTTCTGTTCCACCAGGTCGCCGGTGCAGAGTACGGCCTTGATGTTCAAATGCTCCACATTGTCCCGTATCCAGGCCGTGCAAATCTCAAAGATTCCCTGGTTGATGTCATATTTCTCATAGCCTTGAGGATCCCCGAGCAATATCATCGTGGAGCCGCCGGGGACGCTCAGGCTCTGCCGGTCCGGCCTGTCCTGGGACGCCGCCGGAATGAATAGCGCCGCTGCGGCAAGCAAACAAACGATTATCTTTTTCATGCTTCAAAAATACGGATAAGTTAGTGACAGTTGTAGGGCCCGTAAGTGGCCTCGACTGAATAGGAAAAATCGGTGTCGCGGAGTTTATAGACGTAGAACTGTGAACCGCCGGGACTTACCCGGATGACGAAGTGCCCGCCGTAGTCGCGGACCTTTGAGCCCAGGTTCTCCACAGGCGTGCCCCCTTTGATGGAGGCTGTGTTGTCCAGCCTTCCGCGGTGGATGTTGGTGATGAACACGTCGCCCCACTGCTTGTGCAGGCTGAATGCCGGGTCTCCCGGCTTGTCGGAATCAAATATCTGGGCCACAGTGACCTTGGGTCTTAAATAATTGGCCGTGGCGGCATCCATAGTGTTATAATACATATGGTGTCCGCCTTTCATGGCTTCTACTTTTTTGCCGAGATTGGATGCGATGAGCTGCATTATGCCCGTCTGGCAGGCGCAGTCGCCGCCGCTGTAATAGTCGAACGGACCGTAGGAGATGAGTACCGTGGCGCAGGCTCCGTTCTCGTACAGGGAACCGTTGTATGTGCTGAAGCCGCTGCCGTTCCAGTACTCTCCATTGGCACCGAGGTTATAGACCGTGAAGTCGTAAGAAGAGTCATACTTTGGTATGAACTGCTTCTTGTAATTGCTCGTGGCGTTCATGTTGAATGCGTACCACGCCATTCCGTCGTTGGCCTGGCGGAATTGGGCGAACTGCCTGAAATCTTCGTAAACGGCAGTGCTGTAGTCGGATGTGGAAGGTGTTGCGCCGGGGCCGCAGCGGTCCACCAGTTTCTTTATCGGAAGATCGTCGTATACCGCCATCACGCCGCTGCGACAGTATCCGTTGCCTGAACTTCCGAAGGCGGCGCGGTGCTGTCCCATATGGTCCATGTGATAATGGGTAAGGAAGAAGTAGTCCAGAAAATCGTGTCCCGTGGGCTTCAGGAAGTATCTGGCGTATGTAGTATATACCTTGTAGGGACGTACGTTTGCCGATGGCTTCTGGTCGACAGCACTGCCGGACGAGGTGAAGTACTCGCCTGCGTCTATCATCATGGATGTGCCGTCGGGCATGATTACCAGCGTGCATTCGCCCCTGCCGCTGTTGATGGCATGGATGTCGAGATATCCGGGGCTCCAGGCGGGCAGGGAGTTTGCGCCCGGTTGCGGCAGCGGGTCGGGATCAGGGCCTCCAGAGCATAGCACAGGGCGTATCGTCAGACACTTTTGCACGTGTCCGACGCTCCACGCGGAATCGGAATTCAGGTGTACCGTGTAGCCGTAGTCGCAGCTGTTGGCGGCGCGGAAGCCGAGCACGGTGGTGGAGTGGTCGCTCAGGGGGTACTTTTCGAGATCAAGTCCGGAGAATATGGAACTGCGGTAGTAGCCCTGAGTATTGACGTAATTGATGACGGTATTGCCGTTTGTGTAGCGTCCGCGGCCGGCCTTTGGCAGGAACAGCCCGCTTTCAAGGTCGGCTTCCGTGAGCTCTATGGCGGTAGTGCCGAGGGTCGATTCTTCCCATGACGGCGTGGAACGCAGCAGGATTCCATAGATGCGGTTGGAGCCCACGGTGACATATCCGGCCTGCCCGGTGGCGTTGGTATTCGAGGCTCCGGCCCTCAGCGTTACTAATTCGTTCGCCTCTGGCATGCGGTACTGCCCCTTGCTGGCCCAGAATGCCACGTCGCCGTGAAGCGGGGAACCGGTTGCGAGTGCGCCTCCTGCCGGAGCGGCAAAGCATCCGTCACCGCTTATTTCAGCGGCATCGAGGGTCTCTGTATCGCCTTCCGCGATGGTGAAAATACGTCCGGAGATATTGAATTTTGCTTCAGTCGGCAGCATATAGCCGCTGTCGGACAGGCGGGCGTCCCCGGCAATGCCTCCCCAGTTGAAACGGTCGAAAGCCGATGCGCCCTGGGTGTATGTGTTGGAGCTGCCGCTGGCGCCCACCTGGTCGCAGCCGAGGAATTCATACTGCTGCGAAGCGATGCGCCAGCCGTTCTGGAAACCCTCCGACGTGCCGCCGCCCTGTTCCGCTATCAGATTGCCCGCGGCCCAGTATATGTTGTGCACCTTGCGTATTGCAGTGCTGCGCGTGCATCTTTTGCGTATGTCGAGGACAGGCATCGCCAGATAGTCCTTTGCCGACAGGTTCAGGGAGGAGCTGCCAAATTTGATGCTCTCGAGACCTTCGATGAATGATTCGTCGCCGTCCATTATGCCGATGCTGAGTTCCGAATAGTCTCCGGCGGGAACTGCGAGGCGGAAGGTCAGGTCGGTGCCGTATCCTGCGCAGTAAGGGAATGAGACCATGCGCGAAGAGGGGACATCTTCGGTCTGCATGGGAGCGGGCGCGGCGGTGTCGAAGCTGAAGTCGCCGCTGATGCGCTTGTTGCCGGCTTGCAGCACGAGTGCCCGGGCGTATGCGGGAATGTCGTGAAGTGTGAGTTCAACCACCGGGGCGATGTGGACGAAGTAAAGATCCTGCGGGTTGGAGTCGGCGTCGAGGGCGAGTTTCGAGGCCATTATGGCGGGAGTGTCGTCTCTGCGTTCCGTGCGCCAGGGTATGGTTATAGTCCCGGGCGTGTCGCCGGCAAGATAGTAAGGATAAACGGCGGTTGCGCCGGCCTGTCCCTGGAAATTGCTGCAGGTGAAGGTGCCTTTCGACGTGCCGGCACCGTCGGTCAGTGTGGCTTTGAATTTCTGCCCTGCGGCGTTGTACAGGGCTATTTCATCGCCCGCGGTCCAGCTGACTTTACCGGCTTTGGAAACCACTACTCTTGTTGTCGCCGTCGTCCCGTCAGCCTCCACGGTAGGCGTATACGCCGTAAGGACCAGCGTTTGTGACGGTATGGGCCCTGTATCCGGCTCTGATATGACGCAAGCGGTCAGCAATAACAGTCCGGTAAGCGCCGTCAGGACAATATGCGTCGGTGCGTGGCGCATAATGCCCTGATTAACAAACGATTCCATAAAACCGTTTGTCCCTTTTTGAGCAATCGGTTTTCTGTAAATCATTGTGGTGCAGACCATTCCCCGTCACGGTAGGTCATGTCCTCCGTGTTGGACTGACAAAGCAACTGGCGGGGGAGTTCCTCCGTCATATACACCTGCGGCTTGGAGTAGGGTAACATTATTTGAGGATAATTGGCCGTGACCGACAAATATTACCAGTCACGGCCAATCTTTTGTCCTATTGGAATACAGCCCAGATGGTGTTGAGACCCGAGGCCACGCCGGAAGCGGTGATGTTGTAGTTGGAACCAGCGAGCAGGGATTCATAGTTGGTCGCTGTGGCGGCAACGCCGTTGACGGTGCTGCCGGCCTTGATGACAACTGGCTCGGTGGAGGAACCCCATACGGCGGTGACACTGTTGGAGAAGCGGCCAACGACTAGGCCGGCATCGCCAGGTACGCCACTACTGACGTTGCATTGCACGATGCATCCTTCTCCGGAGAAGTTGTCGGTGGCAGAACCGTTCTGCAGACCTATGATGCCGCCTGCTGTACGGGTGTTATCAGCGGAATTCTCAGCCGTAACGTCTCCGTAGCTGGCGCAGTACTTGATCTTGCCGATGGTACTGTTGCCGGCGATTCCGCCCACGTAGACCTTAGTAACGGAGGATTTGGACTGAACGAGAGCATAGTTGGTGCAGTTTTCAATGTTGCCTCTCAACGCGAAGCCGACTATGCCGCCTATACGCAGATTCTTGCTGGAGGTCTGGACGGCGTCAGTCACGATGCCCTTGGTGTCGTCGTCGGCTGCTCCGTTTACGCAATCCTTGATTAGGCAGGGCACATCGGAAATGATGCCTGCAATACCGCCGTAGCAGCCTTCTATGGAATGGTTGCCTGTTTTAGTTACGGCACCAAGGTTGGTGCAGCCGATAATCTGTGCGTTGTGTAAGCCAGGACTGTCAGATTCGTAAGACATCCTTCCGATGATGCCGCCGGCGGCCGCGTAAGAAGCCGATGACTGGTTGTACCCGTTTATTGAGCCCTCATTAGTGCAGTTCTGCACCTTGAGGTTGTATTCGGCCTCCGAGGTGCTGGTGCCGTCCATGCCGATAATACCGCCGAAATAGAGCTGGCTGGCCTTGATGTTGACTGTTGTCTCGATGATGCCGTAATTGGTACAATCGGTAATGGTTACGCCTGCTAGACTATTTCCAGTGCGACCGGCGATGCCTCCAAAGCAGTTGACGCCAGTGTTGGAAGAGGCGGTATTGCGGGACACCTTGCCGGAGTTGGTACAGCCAGAGATTGCTGTCTTGCCGGAAATGAGGCCAACTATACCACCATAATAGTCGTTGCCTGCAACGTTACAGTCGAATGATACGTTACCATAGTTGTGGCAGTCGGTAACGCTGTTTTCGGAGTTCGCCATTATCTGGCCCACCAGTCCACCGAAATAACTCCCTGCTTTGGTCTTCTTAACAGTTATGGGAATATAATTTTTTACATTACTGAGGGTGACGTTTTTTATGTATGACGCAAGAGCTCCGGCGTAACGGACGGAAGCGCTGTTCACCACGAGTGAACTTCCGTCGTCTTTCTTGCCGAGAGTAAGGTCTTTGACGCGTAGCCTCGGTTCGGCTGACTCGATGGTGGAGAAGAGTCCGCCGTATTCACCTGAACAGCCCAAGACAATGTTATAAATACAGTATCCAGCTCCGTCAAAAACTCCGGCGAAGCCGGTGGCGTCATCTCCGTCGACCGGTGTCCAGCTGCCGCCTTCATAGTCGATATCGGCGCCGAGCTTTACGGTTTCATCGGAGAGATAGTAGTCGGCGTACTTGGCCCATTTGTCAAGGTCTTTCTTGGTGGAGAGGGGACCAAGCCAGGCAAGGGTGCCCAGGTCACTGATCTTATTGCCGCCATTGAGGGGAAATTCAATGGCACTGCCGGTGGAGCCGGTGCGGAAGGCTTTCATTGTGCCGTTGACGGAGTCCTCTTTTGAAAAGGCGAAGCGGAATTTGCTCACGCTGCCCTGGGGATAGATGACGGCAAAATAGTTCTGGCCGGCAGTAAAGCTGCCCTTGACCAAGACCCTTGCGGCGTCACCGGTGACGGCGGCAGGAGTTTCAGCGTTGACAGTGGCTGCTCCGGCTATGCTGAGGGCGGCGTCGCCTTCGCCGAAAGCCTCGAAGCAGACATAGCCTTCAACGGCCTCGGGGGCGGTGAATTCAACCAGTGAAGTAACATTCTGGAATACCATGTTGTC
>JAFZBM010000056.1 GCA_017561765.1 Bacteroidales bacterium
CAGCAGATTTACAGTCTGCCCCATTTGGCCACTCTGGTACTTGCCCGTACTAAACTGCGATGAGCCGATGGAGGGAATCGAACCCACGACCTTGAGATTACAAATCACACGCTCTGGCCATCTGAGCTACATCGGCAGTATGTCAATGCCCCTTAATAAGGGACTGCAAAGGTACACATATTTTTCAAATCTGCAAACACTTTTGCAAGATTTTTTCTATTCCTTTTTTATCCAGACTCCAGCGGGCCCTCTGCGCCGACTGGGAGGCGTGCGGGACAAACTCGTCGCCTATTCCGGCCCCCGTCACGACCGTCCCCGGACAGTGCGCAGCCACGTATTCGCTGACCGCCCCGAACAGGCCTCCCATGAGGCTTCCGTCCTCTACCGTCACTATTCTGCGGTAGCGCTGCGCTATGTTCCCGAGGGCTTCGGTGTCGAGAGGCTTTATGTAGCGGAAATAGTATACGCCCACCTTGTCTCCGAACGTCCCGGCCGCTTCGAGCGCACGGTTGACCGCGGGTCCGGTGCCTATTACCGCAACCTCCGTCCCTTCCTTGAGCGTTTCGGCCTTTCCAGGAGGCAGTTCTTCGAACGGAAGGCCTTCCCATGCGGCGCCTTCGGCGCATCCGCGCGGGTACCTTATTATAAATGGCCCTTCCTGCCGCTGCAGCGAAGTGTACATAAGGTTGCGCAGCTCCGCTTCGTTGCGGGGGGCGCTGATAACCGCACCCGGAATGCAGCGCAGGGCGCTTATGTCGAAGGCTCCCTGATGCGTGGCTCCGTCTTCGCCCACCAGTCCGGCGCGGTCGAGGCACAGGGTGACGGGCAGGCGCGGCAGGGCCACGTCGTGGATTATTTCGTCGTAGGCCCTCTGGGAGAACGATGAATAGATGTTGCAGAACGGCCGCATGCCTCCGGCGGCGAGTCCGGCGGAGAAGGTCACGGCGTGCTCTTCTTCAATTCCCACATCGAAGAATCTGCCGGGGAATATCCGGGCGAATTCGGTCATGCCGCATCCGGTGGCCATAGCGGGAGTGATGCCGGCTACGCGCGGATCGGCCTGCGCCAGTTCGCACAGGACCTTGCCGAACACGTCCTGATAGCGTGGTACGGGATATGTCTGTGTTTTGCGCTCTCCCGTCGCGGGATCGAACTTGCCGGGGGCGTGCCACACCACGGGATCGGCCTCGGCGGGTGCGAATCCCTTGCCCTTGACTGTGTAGCAGTGCAGCAGCCTCGGCCCGTTCAGGTTGCGCAGTTTCCGGAGAGTGTTCACCACGGAGTTGATATCGTTGCCGTCGATGGGACCGAAGTACCTGAAGCCCAGGGCTTCGAACAGGTCTCCTCCGGTCTTGCGCACGAACGAGGACTTGAGCGAGCGGGTCCAGCCCTGCAGCGCCGCACGGAAGCGGCTGTCGCCCAGGCTGCTCCAAATCTTGTTTTTGAACTTGTTGTACCGGGCGCTGGTGGTCATCTTGAGCAGATGGTCGTGTATGGCTCCGATGTTGCCGTCTATGGACTGGTTGTTGTCGTTCAGTATCACCAGGAGGTCGGCCCGGCTTGATCCGGCGTTGTTCAGGCCCTCGAAGGCAAGCCCTCCCGTCAGCGCGCCGTCGCCTATAAGCGCCGCCACCTTTATGCCGGCGTTGCGCAACTTGGCGGCTTCGGCAAGGCCAAGGGCGGCCGATACGGAATTGGACGCATGCCCGGCCACGAAGGCGTCGTATTCGCTCTCTGAAGGAATCGGGAAGCCTCCGGGACCATCCTGTGTGCGTATGCTGCGGAACTGCTCGCGCCTGCCCGTTATAATCTTATGTGCGTAGGCCTGGTGCCCCACATCGAAAACCAGCTTGTCCGACGGGGTGTCGAAGACATAGTGGAAACCCACGATCAATTCGACTGCGCCCAGGCTCGAAGCCAGGTGGCCGGGATTCCCGGAGCAGCATTCTATAATATATTGGCGGATTTCGCCGCATAACTCTCCCAGCTGTTCCCTGCTCAGTTTGCGCAGGTCCGCGGGGGAGTCGATTTTGTTCAGCAGTTCGTACATTCAGATTACAAAAATAGCAAGTATTCCCGAAAAATGTTCTATATTTGGGCTATTAAAAACATTATTGATTATGCCATCATTGAATAAAGTAATGCTTATCGGTAACGTTGGAAGAGACCCGGAAGTACGTTACCTCGATCAGGGAGCCGCCCAGGGCGGCCAGAGCACCAAAGTCGCCACCTTCACCCTCGCCACCACCGACCGCTACCGCGACCGCAACGGCGAAGTCCGCGAGAACACGGAGTGGCACAACCTCGTATTGTGGAGGCAGCTTGCCGACCTTGCCGAGAAGTTCATACGCAAGGGCAGTCAGGTGTATATTGAGGGGCACATCCGCACCCGCTCTTATACCGACCAGCAGGGAGTAAAGAAATTCGTGACCGAAGTCGTGGCCGACAATGTGCAGCTGCTCGGCCGCCGCGAAGGCGAGGGCGTGACGCAGGGAGCTTATCCCGTGGCGGGATCCGGCTACCAACAGGCCCAGGGAGGATATCAGACCCCTTCATACCAGAGTCCGGCATACCAGGCGCCCGTCGGGCCCGCCCAGGGTCCCGTGGGTGACGGCGGCTACCGCAAGCGCGACGCTTCCGCCCCGGCCCAGCCCGATTTCGGGGCTCCCGCCGGCGGGGAAGACGATCTGCCGTTCTAGGATCTACTTTTTGACCGCCGACAAATCGTAGCGGAAGATAGTTCCTTTGCGTACGTCGTCGGATTTCTTGGAGGCAAAGCCCATATAGAGACTTCCTCCCCTGACTTTGACGCCCTCAGGCTCCATGTAACCTATATCGGTTATGCCGGCTGCTTTGAGGGCTTCAATGTCTTCAAGAGCGCGTATCTTGGTGAGGGGAAGTACTGTAGCCCCGTCGATTCCGCGTATCTGCAGCCATCCCGGCGAGGGAGTGCCGTCTTCGTGCCCGTTGCCCTGGGCCTGGTAAATCAGTCCGCCGTGTATGTCGAAGCCCTGCCATGAAACCTGGGTGTTGTCGGGATAGACTTCACGTGGGATTACGAAATGTCCTATAGGCTCAACCTTGGTGCAGTCGCGCCCCTTTATTACGTGCTGCTTGGTGGTTTCGGGGTCCGGGGCCTTGTCCTCCCCGCCGTAGGTGACTTGCGGGAGGGTTATGTCCTCTATCGGAAGCGCCTGCAAATCGCTCAGCTTGTAGGTGTTGCAGTTTCCGCTGCTGATGCCGAGCGTGGTAAGCATGTCGCCAGCAATGTCCACGGCGCAGGAAATGTTGCTCTCGCCGAAATAATAGTTCTCCGGGGCTTCCCAGGAACTCATTGTAGTGCCGGTGGCGAAAGGAATGCGGGAAATAACCGTGCTGCCCCAGTAGTCGCCGGAGGCATTCTTGCTTGAGAAATTGTCTATCCAGATATATTTCTTGCCGTCCGAGCCAGTCTCCAGCGTGAAATTCGAGGCATGTCCGAAGTAATTCAGCGTCATCATCGGCGGCTGGGAACTGCCGTTGACGGGGCCCACGGACAGATATGCCCTGAACTTGCTGTTCAACTGGGAGTAGTAGATTTTATTCTCGGCGAGGTCGATGTCAAAACTCTGCATGACTGCGGTGGTGGTGCGCAGGCGCCCGATGCTGTACACCAGTTCAGAACTGAAGGGGTCGGTTATGTAGGGACCGCCTTCAGGCTCTATGGGATCGATAACGGGCCCGTCTTTCTGGGTCACCGTCATGCTGTGCTCCTCCTCCCCGCAGCTGAAGGTCAGGGTGGCGCTGCGGTATTCCTGGGTTTCGTTTACCGTGGTTATGAGGTTGACCGTGAAGGTGCCGGCATAGCCCCATTCTTTGTCCAGGGTTAGCCAGGGGGCGTCGGAAACGCCCTTCCAGCGGCCGGTGGCGCTCAATTTGACGCTGCCTGCGGTCGTGGCGGTGCCATCTATGGTAACATCGTTGACACCTTCGATATTCGTAAAGCGCTCAACTATCTGCGGCTCTTCGGGAGTCTTGCAGCTTGCTGCCGCCAGCAATGCGGCCAGGAGAATCAGATTAATGTGTTTCACTTTTTACCTTCGTCAAGCCTGAGTTCCGGGCGACGGCTTGAGGCCCTGCGCAGAAGCAGAGAGACCACTACGGCCACGCAGCCCAGGCCTATGAATATCCATTCTGCACGGAATGCGGCTTCTACGCCTTCCCATGAACGGAAAATGCGTCCCACGAATATGGGCACAAGCAGCATTCCCATATTTTGTATCCAGTAAATCAGCGAGTATGCCGTGCCGAGGTTCCTTTCCGGAACTATCTTGGGCACGCTTGGCCACATGGCAGAGGGCACGAGGGAATAGCCTATGCCCAGCAATGAGATGCCGAAGTAGCCCCAGAACGGCACTCCCTGCGGCGCAAAGGCAATTACCAAGTGTGCTGCAAGCACCAGCAGGGATCCGAAGACCATCCACAACGTGGCCTTGCCGACCTTGTCCACCATGGCTCCGAACAGCGGCGTAAATACCACAGTGAAGAACGGGATCATGGTGATCACCCATTTAGCGCTCTCCAGTTCCATGCCGAAGCGCGGAATCACTATCGAGGTGCCGAATTTCTTGAAGCTGATGATGCAGCAGTAGAAGAACACGCAGAGCAGCGAGATGAGCAGGAACCTGCCGTTGGTAAGGAGCCTGCCTATGTCGGAGAATTTGAATTTGTCTTCTTCCTTCACCGCACCGCGCCCGGAGCTGATGCCGTGGGCTTTGTCGAAGCGTGCGTCCATGGCGACAAAGATGCCCCAGAGCAGCACGCCGCCCAGGATCAGCGCCAGTCCGAATGTGGCGGGACGGGCGGTCTCGGCGAGCGTATATATCTGGCCGGGAGCCTTCTGCGCCACCAGTACGGGGGCGAGAATGAAGGCCAGCGCCGTACCGAGCCTGGCCACGGCCACCTGGGCTCCCATGGCGAATGCGACGGGACCGTCCTTGAACCATTTGGCTATCGAGCGCGTGACGGCGACCCCTGCAATCTCGCTGCCGAGTCCGAAGAGCATGCAGCCAACATAAGCAAGGGTGAGGGAAGTATTGGGCGCGAGCCCGCTCCGGAGGGCGATCACCACCGTTCCGGCGCCCAGGGCCATGAGGCCAACGAAGGCCGACCCCACTATGCGCACGCCGAACACATCGAGCAGTATGCCGCACACTATCAGTCCGCCGCACACGCACAGGAAGCTGTAACCGCCGGCGTAGAAGCCGTATCCGGCGCTGTCCCAGCCCAGTTCAAGGCACTCGGGATGCTGGAAAATCTGCGACAGGGTGGAGAAGGCGTCGTCAAAGAAATACGACGCGAACATGGGCACCATCAGGCAGATGAGCGCCACCCAGCGAAGCTTC
>JAFZBM010000057.1 GCA_017561765.1 Bacteroidales bacterium
ACTTCATCGGCAAGGACAATATAGTGTTCCACTGCATAGTGTTCCCGTCCATGCTCAAGGCCTACGGCGAGTACATACTTCCCGAGAATGTGCCCGCCAATGAGTTCCTGAACCTCGAAGGCGACAAGATTTCCACGTCCCGCGGCTGGGCCGTATGGGCCCATGAATTCCTGAAGGATTTCCCCGGCAAGGAGGATGTGATGCGCTATGTTCTTACGGCGAACGCCCCCCAGACTGCCGACAACGACTTCAGCTGGAAAGATTTCCAGACCCGCAACAATTCGGAGTTGGTTGCCATCTTCGGCAATTTCGTCAACCGTGCCGTCGTGCTGACTCACAAGTATTTCGGCGGAAAGGTTCCGGCCTGCGGGTCGCTGCTTGACGTGGACAAGGAGGTGCTTGCCGAGATCCCCGCACTCAAGGCTTCGATGGAGAAGAACCTCGAGAACTACCGTTTCCGCGAGGCCCTGAAGGACGCTATGGGAATTGCTCGTGCCGGCAATAAGTACATCTCCGATACCGAGCCCTGGAAGGTTGCCAAGACCGACCTCGACCGTACCGCAACCATACTCAATATCTCCATGCAGATATGCGCGGACCTGGCCATAGCATTTGAGCCATTCACTCCGTTCGCCGCCGAACGGCTGCGCAACATGCTGGGTGTGAGCCTGTTCGCCGGCTTCGACCACCGCAGGGGCGAGCGTGTCACGGAAAATACTTATGTCGATGGGGAAGGCTGCGCCCTTCATACCGGCGTTGCGGCCGCTCCCGGCTCCATCGTGCTTGACTGGGAGCTCCTTGGCCGTCCGCAGATCATTCCCGCAGGACATGCGATAGGGGAGCCCGAGCTGCTCTTCGCCAAGATCGAGGATGACCAGATACAGGTCCAGCTCGACCGCCTCGATGCCATACGTGCCGAGCGTGAGGCACGCGAAAAGGCTGAAGCTGCCCGCCAGGTAGCGCCGCAGAAGGACGAGTGCAGTTTCGAAGACTTTGAAAAGATGGATATACGCACCGCCACCGTGCTGGAGGCCGAGCGTGTGCCGAAGACAGAGAAGCTGCTGAAGCTCACCATCGACACTGGCATCGACCGCCGCGTGATTGTGTCTGGTATTGCCGAATTCTATTCGCCTGAGGATATGCTTGGCAAGCAGATATGCATCCTGGCCAACCTCAAGCCTCGTGTAATACGCGGAATCGAGAGCAAGGGAATGATCCTCATGGCCAAGCAGGGCGACGGCAAGATGCGTTTCATCACTCCCCAGGAAGTGCTGAACAATGGCTCGCAGGTGGGTTAGCATATTACTGCTATTGATGCTTAACGGGTCGGCGCTCCTGGCGCAGGACCCGTATGATGCATGGAAGGGCGTTTATCATCCCTATCATCAGAATGTAACGGCCTCGACTCCGGCGCCAAGGGGATACAAGCCATTTTATATCAGTCATATAGGCCGGCACGGGAGCCGCTGTCCGGTGACGCCGGGTTATGTGGGCAACGGCTTGACCCCCCTTCTCAAGGCCGATTCTCTCGGGCTTCTGACGGCGGAGGGCAAGCGGCTTCTGAAGGGTTTCAGGCAGTTGGACAGTGCCTCGCAGGGAACTTACGGACTTATAAATGAGCTTGGCGCGCGTGAACAGCAGGAAATAGCCCGCCGGATGGCCGCCGCTTATCCCCGAGTGTTCCGACAGAAGGACCGCGACAGCGTAGCCTGCTACTCTACCCATAAGCAGAGGGCCATTCTTTCCATGACCAATTTTGCCGCGGCGCTCGCTTCGTCCGCTCCAAAGGTGCACATCGGATTTGTGGCGGGGGAAAAGTATTATGACATCATGTGCCGCGAGGAACTGGCCGCCCCCGGACTCAAGGGAGGCTCGCGCAAGGCCGACAGGGCAATGGCGGAAAGGTTCGATTACGACGGGTTCTATTCCCGCATCTTCACCGATGTCGAGCTCGCCCACACCTGCTTCAAGAGCGACCGCCTCATGGTGGAAACCTGCTTTACGAACGGCTCGGTAGCAGATTATATGGGAATCCCGGACATTATGCTCTCCCTTACCCCGGAGGAGTTCCGTATTGCGGCGTCAATATACAATGCCAAGCAGTACTATCAGCACTGCGGCAGTTCCGAGCAGGGGGAGTGGCGCATGCATATAATGGATCCGCTCTTGCTTGACTTTATTGACAGGGCCGATGCCGCCGTTTCCGGCAGTCGCATCGCCGCCGACCTGCGTTTCAGCCACGACGTGGGACTCATGCCATTCTTCTCCCTTATTGGACTGGAAGGTTACAGTGAGCGCCTGTCTTTCGAAGAGGTCGAGGGACGCTGGGATTCCACCGACATGATGCCCATGGCCGCCAACCTGCAACTGGTCTTCTACCGCGGGCGCAAGGGCGATGTGCTCGTCAAGGTCCTTTTCAACGAGGGTGAAAGTTCCTTCCCCGCCCTCGGCCCCGGCCCGTACTACTCCTGGGAGCGGCTCCGCAGCTATCTTTCGTCAATAGTTAATAAATAATCAGCCGTATGAAAAAGTTAATCGCCATTCTTTTAGCTCTTCCTCTGCTTGCAAGCTGCAGCTTTGAGAGTCCGTTCCCCAGTCTGAACAGCCAGATTGAGGGCTTTGCTTACAGTGTTCCGTCGGCTTCTCTTGGCGATGCCGATGCCGAGAAGGCCCTTGAAGCCGTGATTATTTCCGATTCCAAGTGGGTGGGCAAGAAGGGTGACAAGCGTAATTTCCAGGTTCAGTTAATGGGCGACAAGTACGGCGGTTCTGCAGATGCGCTGGAAATCTATTATTTCCAGGGCGGTTCCGTCCAGTTCCTTTCCCCCACATCATGCACCATTACTGTCAAAGGCAAATTCACCTTCCTTGACGGCACCTGGGACATCAAGTCTGAGAATAACGGTGACAACATTACTCTGACCGGCTCCGGCAAAACCGTCTCCCTCAAGTTCTGGAAAGAGAATACCGGCAAGTAGAGTCACTAGCTTATACTGGCTCCGGCATTCACGTCCCATATGGCACGCACGCTGCCCAGGTGGTCGGCCACGTGATAGCCAACGGTAGCGCTTTGGGGAGGAATATGGCGATGGGGTTGCTTTGTCATCGACGGCTCTTTCCCGAAAGATACAAAAAGGTCCACAAAAACGGCCGTTTTTCTGGACAAATTGATCAAAATGTTCACTTTATCCACGTAGAAGGCCTTTTACGTGGATAAACTCTGTTGCTGGCGCCTGAAACACGTCCAAAATTCTTGGCGCTGCAAAATATTTTGAAATTTTTTGTACTTTGTATTGCAAAGTATTGAAAAAGTTTTATATCTTTGCATCGTAAAACAAATCAGGTGACGGGAGACGGTCCGGACGGATCTCAAAACCTGCAAGAATAATAACGACAGAAAAAATGAAAAAGGTAATCACCACCGGCATTGGAGGCCGGAGCTTCACCATCAACGAAGACGCCTACGGACGTCTTGAATCATACCTTAACACTTTCCGCGCACACGTGAAGGACGTGAGCAAAGACGAGGTGATGGATGACCTGGAGTCGCGGATTGCTGATATTTTCTACGAGGAAGTGAATGACAGCGCACGCGTAGTCGATCTGGAGCTGGTGCAGAAGGTAATCGCCCAGCTGGGCATGCCCGACGGCAGCGACACTTCCGAATGCGAAGAGAACGTCAACGCCACGCACAAACTCTACCGTGATACTGACGACGTGCGTATTGCCGGCGTATGCTCCGGTCTCGCACTTTACTTCGGGATAGATACCGCCCTTGTGCGTATCATCATGCTCGCCGCCCTTCTTCTCGGCTCCGCCGGATTCTGGATCTATGTGATATTATGGATTGCAGTGCCGAAGGCCGATACAGCAGCCCGTAAATGCGAGCTCCGCGGTATAGCGCCCACGGCAAGCAACCTTGCCAAGTTCAGTTCTTATAAAAAGCAGTAACCATGGAAAGCAATGCCGAAAACGTGCGCTCCCAAATGCGCAAAGGGGTGCTGGAGTATTGCATACTCTGCATCTTGAACAGGCACGAGGCCTATGCGTCCAGCATCCTGGACGAGCTTAAAGCGGCCAGCCTGATAGTTGTCGAGGGCACTCTTTATCCCCTTCTGATCCGTCAGAAGAACCAGGGGCTGCTCTCCTACCGCTGGGAAGAATCTACCCAGGGACCTCCCCGAAAGTACTATTGCATTACCGAAAAAGGGCGCAATCAACTTGGTGAAATGGACTCCGCATGGCAGGAGATGGTCAAAGCGATAGAAACACTTAAAGATGAAACCTGTAGATAAAGTCAGCATAGGCGGATACGCCTTTATTCTGGAGTCGGAGGCGGCGGCGGTCGCGGATTCCTATCTTAAAGAAATGTCGGCGTACTATTCCAACCCGGAAATCACCGACGGAATAGAGGAACGCATGGCGGAGCTGCTCCGGGAGCGTACTCCCGAAGGAGGCGTGGTCAGCAAGTCAACGATACTCAGCATTATAGACATTCTCGGACGTCCCGAAAGCATAGTCCGGAGCGAACCGGATTCGGCTGCTCCGGACAGGAACGGTTCGGCCAAGAAGAAACTCTATCGCGACATGGACAACGCAAAGCTTGCCGGTGTGTGCAGCGGCTTGAGCGCGTACTTCAACATAGACCCGGTCATCTTCAGGGTCGCTTTCATTGTCCTGGCCATATTGGGCATGTTCAGTTTCGGCGACAAGAATGGTGTAGTATGGGTGGGCAGTCTGACCGTGCCTGTCATATACTGTATCATGTGGATATGCATGCCTGCGGCCCGCACGGCGCAGCAGCGCTGGGAGATGAGGGGCGACGACGGCAGCGCCGAGAGCATACGCCGCTCCGTCGAAAGCGGCGGCTCGGATGTCGGCAACGCCCTTCGCCAGGTCGGTAACGCCCCCGTCTGGGGCACCCTTGGCCGTATATTCGAGGTCGCCATAGGCATACTGCTTATCATAATCGCCGTCTCCGGCCTGTTTGTGGGCGGACTGGCCATTTTCGGATGGCAGTGGCTGGGACTCACGGAAGTTGTGAGGGAAATCATCTCGGAAATTACTGCTGAAATTCCGCAGATTACTCCTATAATAGCCACGCCTTGGGTGAAGGTTCTGGCGCTGCTGGTTTACGTGCTGCCTTTTATCGGCATGCTCTATGGCGGAATCATGCTGCTGTTCAGCATCAAGGCACCCAAATGGCATCCCGGCCTGATCCTGTTCGTAGTCTGGCTGATAACGGTTATCGCCCTGGGCATCCTTGCCGGCGCCGCCGTTTTGTCAACGACCTCGGTTTTAGTGTAATTTAGGAATATTTTTTGCAGGGAAATAGCGCCATGCTCATCGAACTTAAAGACGTAAATAAAACATATAACAACGGTCAACCCCTGCACGTGCTGAAAGGCATAAACCTGAGTATCGATAAAGGTGAATTCGTGTCAATTATGGGGGCTTCCGGCTCCGGCAAGTCCACGCTTCTCAACATCCTCGGCATCCTCGACAACTACGACACCGGAGAATACTATATCGACGGGAAACTGATCAAAGGGCTCACCGAAAAGCAGGCGGCGTCATACCGCAACAGCATGATCGGCTTTATCTTCCAGTCCTTCAACCTGATAGGTTTCAAGACCGCGGTAGAGAACGTTGAACTGCCCTTGTTCTATCAAGGCGTAAGCCGCTCAAAGCGCCACCAGATGGCCATGGAGTTTCTCGACCGCCTTGGACTTGCCGACTGGGCCGGGCATTATCCCAACGAGATGTCCGGCGGCCAGAAACAGCGCGTGGCAATAGCCCGGGCATTGATCACGAATCCAAAGATTATCCTGGCGGACGAGCCGACAGGAGCGCTTGATTCCAAGACTTCGGAAGAAGTCATGCAACTGCTCGGCCGGCTCAACCGCGAGGATGGAGTGACCATAATCGTTGTCACCCATGAGAGCGGCGTTGCCAACTGCACGGACAAGATTGTACATATCAAGGACGGCATCATCGGGCGTATAGAAGATAACAGGGAGCATCGCTCTTCCATGTTCGGCGCCAGCACCATCATGAAATGAAAGACCTTTTTACAGAGATTTGGGAAAGCATACGGCGCAATAAGCTCCGTACCTGTCTCACCGGCTTTGCGGTGTCGTGGGGCATATTCATGCTCATCGTGCTGCTGGGCGCCGGCAACGGCCTGATGAATGCCTTCATGCGGGGCGGCGACGGCATAGCCACCAATACCATAAAGGTCTATCCGGGCCGCACATCCAAACCTTACGACGGCCTCAAGGAAGGACGCCGCATAGAACTGGACGACAGGGATGTCAATCTTACTGCCGGTAAACTCTTCAGCCAATATGTAGATGATGTGGTGGCTACCGTAGGTGCTAATGCCCAGGTCAGTTACGGTACCAAATATGTATCCGGCTATATCGAAGGCAACTATCCTTCCAGGAAAGACATAGACCGCATCGAGGTAACCTTCGGCCGCTTCATCAATAACAAAGACATCACCGACAGCCGCAAGGTCGTAGTCCTGCCTGCAAGCATGGCGGAGAATCTTCTCGGTGGCACGGGAACTAAGAACACCGGCGCCCAGATGGGAAGCATTCACCTGGGTTCGGAAGGGGACGGAAAGAAGGTCGACCCCGCCGACCTGTTAGGTAAATACGTCAAGATCAATGGCTTCGCATGGCAGGTCGTGGGCATCACCAAGTCCGACATGACCCGCAACGACAACCTTTTCTATGCTCCCTATACCACGGTAAAGACAGTGTATGCCAAGGGAAAGGCTATTGACGATCTTGCATTTACCTTCCACGGGCTCGAGACGGAAAAAGACAACGAGGCATTCGAGAAGGAATACCGCGCCGCGTTGAACTTGAGCCACCGCGCCGCCCCGGATGACGAACGCGCCATCTGGCTGTGGAACCGGTTCACCCAGAATCTCCAGATGAACAAGGGTACCCGCATCCTCAGCATAGCGCTTTGGATTATCGGTCTTTTCACCTTGCTCGGCGGCATAGTTGGAGTGAGCAATATCATGCTCATAACCGTCAAGGAACGCACTCACGAATTCGGAATACGCAAGGCAATAGGCGCAAGCCCCTGGAGCATCACCAAACTCATTATGGCTGAGAGCGTGTGCATCACTGCGGTTTTCGGCTACATAGGCATGTTCCTGGGCATGCTGGCCTGTGAGTTGCTCGACAAGACAGTAGGCCAGTCGTCAGTATCCATCATGGATGAACAGGTGGCCATGCTTGTCAATCCTTCCGTCGGCCTCGACGTGGCCATTGAAGCCACGCTGGTCCTTATCATCGCCGGCTCGATCGCCGGATTCTTCCCGGCCCGCAAGGCCTCCATGGTCAGACCTATTGAAGCACTCCGCGCAGAATGAGGATAGATTTAGACAGTTTCAGGGAGATTGCCGACGCGCTGGTCCGCAACAAAAGCAGGAGCCTGCTCACCGGCTTCGGGGTGTTCTGGGGCATTTTCATGCTCTTGTTCATGATGGGCGGCGGCCAGGGTTTGAAGAATGTTATCGGAGCAAATTTCGAGGGCTTCGCTACCAATACCGCAATCATGGTCTCCAGTCAGACCACAAAGCCATGGAAGGGCTACAAAGAGGGCCGCTACTGGAATCTGACTCTTACCGACGTCGAACGCTTGAAGCAAATGATACCCGAGCTGGAGACGGTAACCCCGGTCATATCCTCCTGGGGAACGACAATCGTCCGTGACAACAACAGCTTCAGCGGCAGCTACAAAGGCGTTTACGCCGATTATGTCAATATAGAGGAGCCGCAGCTCAAGTACGGGCGATACATCAACGAGACCGACGTGATGCAGGAGCGCAAGGTTTGCGTGATTGGCAAGCGCATATACAACAACTTGTTCCCGGAGGGCGGCGATCCCTGCGGCAGCATGATTAAAGTCGGCCCCGTTTACTATCAGGTTATAGGCGTGGATTTCAGCAGCGGCAATATGAGCATAAGCGGACAGTCTTCCGAGACCGTGGCCGTGCCCCTGCCGGTGGCGCAGAAGATTCTCAACAGGGGAGTAAACATAGAACTGCTTTGCGTCACGGCCCGCTCGGGTATCAGAATGTCCGACCTTGAATCACGTCTGCGGCAGGTTATTGCAAGGCAGCACGTGTTCGACCCCACCGACAAGCAGGCCCTGTTCTTTATAAACACCGAGCAGATGTTTTCGCTGGTAGACAATCTGTTTACCGGAGTCAATTTCCTCATCTGGCTGGTTGGTCTGGGAACCATACTCGCCGGCGTCATAGGGGTGAGCAATATCATGATGGTCACAGTCAAGGAGCGTACCACCGAGATCGGCATACGGAGGGCAATAGGCGCCACTCCGCGCGATATCCTGAGCCAGATAATCATGGAGAGCATTTCGCTCACGCTTGTAGCCGGATCGTTCGGAATAGTGTTCGCCGTGCAGCTGCTAAGGCTGCTGGAAAAAATAGTTACCGCCTCCGGGGAAAACCCGGGCGGTTTCCAGATAGGTTTCTGGACTGCGATTATTGCAGCACTGCTGCTGACAGTCCTTGGCGTGGCCGCAGGCCTTGCACCGGCCTCCCGTGCCATGGCCATCAAACCCGTTGATGCAATGAGAGACGAATAATAATAAAAACAAACATAATGAAACGAGTAGTTAAGTACATCATTTTCGCGCTGATTGCCGTGCTTTTTGTCGGCACCTTCGTGTTCCTGTTCAAGAATTCCCGTCCCGCCAAAGAGCAGTACCAGGAACTTGAAGCAAAATACGGGGACATCAGCCGCACGACCGTCATTACCGGCAAGATCGTACCGCGCAACGAGGTCAACGTAAAGCCGCAGATCAACGGCATCATCGCTGAACTCTACAAGGAAGCCGGTCAGCAGGTTAAAGAGGGAGAGGTGATAGCCAAGCTCCGCGTTATCCCCGATATGAACTCGCTCAGCAGCGCCCAGTCCAGGGTCCGCCTTGCCGATATCAACCTCAAGCAGGCCCAAACCAATTACGAGCGCGAAAAAGCATTGTACGACAAGCACTTGGTAAGCGAAGAAGAATTCGACCAGGTGCTCCAGGCCTACAACCAGGCCAAGGAAGAGAAAGCCGCAGCTCAGGAATCACTGGAGGTCATACGCGACGGAGTCTCCAAGCGCAATGCTACCGGAAGTTCCACTCTTGTGCGCTCCACCATCACCGGCCTGATACTGGATATTCCGGTTAAAGTGGGTAACTCGGTCATCCAGGCCAATACCATGAACGACGGTACTACCGTCGCCACCGTGGCCAATATGTCCGATCTAATCTTTGACGGCAATATTGACGAGACCGAAGTCGGTTCGCTGGTGGAAGGAATGCCTATGGTTATCAAGATAGGCGCGCTTGCCGATTACAGCACCGATGCGGCCCTGGAATACATATCTCCCAAGGCGGTAGAGAACAACGGGGCCAACCAGTTCGAAATCAAGGCTGCGGTTTCAGGAAACTCGGACAAGATGATACGCTCGGGCTACAGCGCCAATGCCGAAATCATACTTGAACATGCGGACAGCGTGCTGATGATTCCCGAAAGCGCACTGGAGTTCAGCGGCGACAGTACCTTTGTATATCTTAAGTCGGCCGACACTTATACCAAGACTCCGGTCACCACCGGTCTCAGCGACGGCATCAACATTGAAATCAAGGACGGCCTGTCCGAGGGCGACATGGTCCGCGGTTCCCGCATCATCAACACAGACAAGAAAAAGAAATGAAAAAGATAGTCCTTACCTTGGCTCTATTTAGCTGGTGCCTTTCAGGGAGCGCCCAGAAAGGGCCCTGGAGCCTTGCCGACTGCATAAATTACGCCCTGGAGCACAATCTCAGCGTACAGCAGAGCAGCCTTACCGTGGAACAGCGCGAAGTTGAGCTGGACAATGCGAAGAGCCGCCGTCTGCCGGGAGTCAGCGCTTCCGCCAGCGAGAACCTTTCGTTCGGCCGCGGCCTTACCGCCGACAATACCTATTCCAACTCCAACACCACTTCCACATCTTTCGGACTTGGGGGCGAAATACCCATTTTCCAGGGATTCGATATCAACAACGGCATCAAGATAAGCAAGTTAAATCTGGAGGCGGCCACCGTAGATCTTGAAAAGGCCCGTGACGATATCCGCGTGGCGGTGGCGCAGGCCTACGTGCAGATATTGTACAATCAGGAACTGCTGAAAGTTGCAACGCAGCAACGGGAGCACGATGAGGAACTGCTCGCCCAGGTTAAGGAAAGGCTGGACGCCGGCAAGGTAAGCCCCGCTGAGGTGTCGGCCCAGCAGGCCACGCTGGCCCAGAGCCGTCAGAGCGAGATACAGGCCGAGGGCAATCTCAACATCTCCATACTGGAACTCACCCAGTTGCTGGAACTCCAGTCGCCCGAGGGCTTTGCCATAGTTACTCCTGAAGTGGGCGATGTGTCAAAGACGCTCCTGATGCGCCCGGAAGCAATATTTGCCGAAGCCGTAGAGGTTAAGCCCGCTGTGGAATCGGCCCGCATAGGGGTGGAATCGGCCCGCATAAGTATTGACAAAGCCAAGGGTGGGTACCTGCCCTCACTCTCGCTCAACGGCGGCATTGGAACCAATTACTACACTAATTCCAAAGTGCCCTCGCTCAGCTTCGGAGAGCAGTTGAAGAACAATTTCAGCCAGTACGTGGGACTTTCGCTAAACATCCCCATCTTCCAGCGTTTCTCGGTACGCAATCAGGTCAAAAACGCCGAAATCAGCTACCGCGGACAGCAGCTCAATCTCGAGAATGTCAAGAAGTCGCTGTACAAGGAGATACAGCAGGCCTACTACAACGCCGTCAACGCCCAGGCCCGCTATGACGGAAGCCGCGAGAGCGCCGAAAGCGCCCGTGAGCACTACGAACTGACGGAAGAAAAGTACAAGGTAGGCAAAGCGGGCATCGCCGACTACAACGATGCCCGTAACTCATGGCTGCGTGCCGAATCGGAACACATACAGGCCCGCTACCAGTGCCTGTATCAAACTAAACTGCTTGATTTCTACCGCGGAGCGGAATTACAATTCTAATTGATATCCACGTAGCGGTACCACTGGTCGAAGTTGATCTTCACCAGTTTTTCGCCCTGCTGGTGAAGGGCGAAGCAGGTTATGCTTTCGGGTGAATTCTTTGCGAGGAAGATGGTGACGTTGTCTTCGGGATCCCTGGCGATGGTTATAACGTCGGGAATGCCGTAGGTGCCGTCATCATCAACGTTCCATACACTGTAGTCTTCGAATTCCGACTCGATTTCCGTGGTAAGGCTGGTGCTGGCTTTCACCTTGCCGTCACAGACCCAGGCGAATACCACCATGGCCTGGTGGTTCTTGTGCTTGAACTCCACGATGTCCAATTCTCCGTGGCCGTCCCTGAGCCATGCGGCGCGGCGGCTGTACATCACTTCCCGTCCGTACATCTTGGCCACGGCGTTCTCTATGGCCTTGGGAGCATTCTGCACCTTCTCCGGGAACTTCCAGCGGCCGAACGCAGGGAAAGTGTGGAAAGCTACAAAGTCCTCATCGGCAACAAGCGCCTCGATTTCCATGGCTTCATAGCCCCTGAACATTTTGGTGATATCGGCCTTTGGGAGCTGTATCGTGTAGAATACGCCCCTTGTGCGGTTGAACGCCTGGTCGACGCGGCCTGCAAGGGCGCCTTCGTCCTCGATGGTATTGTTGCTCTGCTGGGCGGGAGCTATGTTCTGCTTGAAAATAACCCACGGGAAAATGTTCTCCGGACGCTCGAAACCCTCAAAATATGGAATCACCATAGTATTCTTTGCCTTGTTGGGATAGGCGAAGAAGGGCATGGTGATCTTGCTCCAGTCGTAAGGAATCTCGGTGTAAGTCAGGGCTCCGGGAGCCACACGCTGTCCCGGGTCTGAAAGCGAGACCTGGGTAAGGGCGCGTGAATACTCAAACGCGTCGGAATCTATTCCCTTGACGCTCAGCACCACTCCGAACGGCCCGAATACCGTGGCCGGAAGATCGACGCTGCCGGCATAGATGCCTCCCTTTGCCAGGGTGCAGCCTTCACCGTCCTTGCGGTACATATAGCCGTTGGGCGTGACGAAATAGTCGAGGTCGCGGCGGTAAAAGCCGTCGGGACTGAGATCGATATTGTACGGCGGAGCGCCCGAACCCAGTCGCCCGGTCACCTGAATGGTGTTTTCGAGGGGGTAACCATCGTTCGATACCGGGTAGAGGTCCATGGTGAGGGTATAGTCGAAGTCCGGCAGAGGATAGCGCCAGACGAACTGGCCGTCAACAAGTTGCACGGGACCGTCGGTACTGTCGTACACTATTGTCGCGCCCTCTTTGTTGACCACGGTCAGCAGAAACTCCGCCTGGTCGGGGGCAAGCGGCACCAGGAACAGGTTCCCGGTAGCATAGCTTTCCTCCCCGTCCTTAAAATCCACCACATAGCGCCCGCCCCAGTCCTGGGCAGTAGCCAAGGAGCCGCACATGAGCAATGCGGCAAGAATGGCTGTTAACTTTTTCACTTACTAGATTTTATCCCTGATAAGGAAGTAGTAAACCAACAGCCCGATCCAGCTGAATGCGAGAACGGCGATTGAGAGGACGATCTTCCAGAGGAGATTCAGTTTGTTGTGCTTGAAAATGTCGAGCACGCACCAGATGGCGGCGATGAGACCAACGATGTAAACGATTGATGCTAACATAATTATAAATTATTAGAATAGTGTCGGTTCTTCGAAGAGCAACTCAAAAGGTTCGTCTTCCGTCTCCGGAATCCTGATTTCGGTGCCGGGCTTGATGGCCTTATCGGTGTCCGGCTTGCTCTCCGCGGTTTCTTCGGCAGGTTCCGGGGTGTCGGCCACTTCAGGCAGTTCTTCGTCTTCCGGAAGAACCAGAGGCTCGCCGAAGCGGACGGACTTGACCTCTCCGCGTTCGACTACCTTCTTGCCCTTTGCCCCGAAGCCCTTCTTGGCAATCCACTGCTCGGCATCTATCAGTTCTGCGGGCTTGTCGGCCTGCTTCCATGTCACTTCGTAGCGCGGATGCTTGTCGTCGGACAATTCGACCAGGTATGACTTGCTCCCTTCGGCTATGAAACTCACCGGGGTATTGTCGCTCACCACGAATGAGAACCTCTTGACATAGAAGGACTTGACTCCGGCGTCCCAGTACAGGGCGGTGAAAGTCTTGTCGGGGTCGAACTTCTCGATGCGGAGCACGTCGCCGGGATAGCGGTTCACCAGGTCGAACGACGTGGTGTAGAACGTGCCGTTGCGGAAAACGGCCAGCACTTTGTCGTTCTCGCTGAACTCGCCCAGATACAGCCCGTGTCCCTCGTCGTTGAGCTTCTGTATGTCGGTGTCGTACCATATCTGCTTGCCGGCTATGGTGCTCACGCCCTTGCTCTTGAGGTTTATGGTGCGTATGGCGTTCTTGCTCACCAGGTTGCCCCTTGCAGTCTTGCTCTTGATGCCGAGGGTGGAGAAGTCGTACTCGAACGATGTCTTCTTGAGCTTGGGCTTGGGCCGCAGCAGCACGCGGACGGTCTCCGCCTCGCCGTTGTGGTTGGCCGTGAACCATATTATCTGCGAGCCGTCCTTGCCGGTAGTGAGGTCGTACTCCTTGTCGCGCGTCACGGAAGTCACCGCGAAACGCTTGGCATAATAGACTGACGTTTTGCCCTCACGGTAGATGACGTTGTAGATGGTGCGGGTGTCGCCGCGGTTGAATACGCCCACGTAGATGAGGTCCTTGCCGAAGAAGGCCTTGTCGCTCACCTTGGTCACTATGTACTTTCCGTCGCGGCGTATCACTATTATTTCCGACAGGTCGGAGCAGTCGCAGATGAACTCGCCGCCGTCGTCCCTCTTGAGGCCTATGCCCACGAAGCCCTCGGCCAGATTGGCGCTCAGCTTGGCGTTGTTGTTCACCACGCGTGTGGCGGCGATGGTTTCGAAACCGGTCAGTTCCGTCCTGCGCGGGAAATCTTTGCCGTATTTCTTCTTCAGCGACTTGAACCAGTCAATAGTGAAGCGGTCGATGTGGGCAATGTTGTCGCGCACCTTCTCCATCTCCGCCTCGACTCCCTTGATATGCTCGTCCACGGCCTTGACGTCGAACTTTGAAATCTTGCGCACGGGCTTGTCCACCAGGCGGTCGATGTCTTCCATTACCACGGGGCGGCGCAGCATGCCCTCGTAAGTCTTCATCTTTTCAAGGGTCTCCTGCTTCTGGTCCTCCCAGCTTGCCTGGTCCTTCTCGAGTATCTTGTAGATGCGGTTTTCGAAGTAAATCTTCTCCAGCGAACTGTAATGCCAGTCGCGTTCCAGCTCTTCCATGCGTATGCCGAGCTGCTTGAGCAGGATTTCGCGGGTGTGGCGGGTACTGTACTCCAGAATCTCGTTCACCGAGAGGAACTGGGGCTTGTTGTCCACTATCACGCAGGCGTTGGGCGCCAGGTTGCATTCGCAGTCGGTGAAAGCGTAGAGGGCTTCGATGGTCTTGTCGGGAGACACGTCGCCGGGCAGGTGGATGAGGATTTCCACCTTGTCGGTGGTCATGTCCTCGATCTTCTTGATCTTTATCTTGCCTTTCTCCTTGGCTTTCAGGATGGAATCGATGAGGTCCTTTGTGTACTTGCCGAAGGGGATCTCGGTGATCGCGATGGTACTTTTGTCGATCTTTTCGATGCGTGCGCGCACCTTTACGCGGCCGCCGCGCCTGCCCTCCATGTACTTGGAGCAGTCGGCCGAACCGCCGGTGGGGAAGTCGGGATAGATCTCGTAGGGCTTGCCTTCGAGTATGGCTATCGATGCGTCTATCAGTTCGTTGAAATTGTGGGGAAGTATCTTCGACGCGAGTCCCACGCCGATGCCGTCGGTGCCCTGGGCCAGCAGGAGAGGGAAGCGCACCGGCAGTTCGATGGGCTCGTCGTTGCGGCCGTCGTATGACTTCATGGTCTGGGTGACCTTGGGGTCGAACACCACTTCCTTGGCGAACTTGCTCAGGCGGGCCTCTATGTAACGGGGCGCCGCATTGGCGTCGCCGGTAAGTATGTTGCCCCAGTTACCCTGGCAGTCGACGGTGAATCCTTTCTGTCCCAGGGTCACGAGCGCGCCGAGGATGGACTGGTCGCCGTGAGGATGGAACTGCATGGCCTGTCCCACGATGTTGGCGACCTTGGTGTAGGAGCCGTCATCCATGCGGTACATGGCGTGCAGGACGCGGCGCTGGACGGGCTTGAGACCGTCGGCGATGTGGGGTACGGCACGGTGCAGGATTACGTAGGATGCATAATCCAGATACCAGTCCTTGAACATGCCGGACAGCTTGAACTTGCGTGAGTCGCTCTCGAGCAGACGGGTGTATTTGCCGCTGGATTCCGCATCCTCAACGACTTCAAGTTCATCGTCCTCGATGACTTCTTCGGTCACAATGTTTTCTTCTTCCATCTTTCAATCTTCATAGCCGAAGCGGCGTAGTTCTCGTTTGTTCTCCCTCCAGTCGGGATCGACTTTTACGAATATTGACAGAAATACCTTCTTCTGGAAGAAATCTTCCATGTCGATGCGTGCCTGGGTGCCAACCTTCTTGAGCGCAGCGCCCTTCTTGCCAATGATTATGCCTTTCTGGGACTCGCGCATCACGTAGATTACGGCATCTATGTCGTACCTGTCTTCTCCTTCCTTGAATGCCTCGATGCCCACTTCACAGCAGTAGGGAATCTCTTCCTTGTAGTTCAGGAGTATCTTTTCCCTGATTATTTCAGAGGCGAAGAAGCGGAGGTTCTTGTCGGTGAATGCGTCCTTGTCGAACCACGGCGGGCAGACCGGGAGTCTCTCCACCACGGCGTCAAGTATGCGGTCGAGGTTGAAGCGTTCCTGCGCGCTGGCGGGAATGACCTCCGCCTGCGGCAGCTGCTCCTTCCACCACGATGCAAGCTCGAGCACTTTTTCCTGGGTGCTGATATCTATCTTGTTGAGCACCACTATAACGGGGCATTCGATGCGCTGCAGCTTGTTCACGTACTCCCCGTTTTTGTCGGGAGTCTCCACGGTGTCGGTGACATAAAGAATGATATCGGCGTCGCCAAGGGCCCCGTCCACGAAATTCATCATGTTCTGCTGGAGCCTGTAGGAAGGCCTCAGTATGCCGGGAGTGTCGGAATAAACAATCTGCCAGTCCTCGCCGTTGACTATGCCCATGATGCGGTGGCGCGTCGTCTGGGCCTTGGCGGTGACTATGGAGAGCTTCTCGCCCACCAGCGCGTTCATCAGCGTGGATTTACCTACATTGGGGTTGCCGATGATATTTACGAATCCCGAACGGTGGTCCATTATACGTAGGCCCCCATCTTGAGCATGTTGACTTCGCTCTCTGAAAGATAGCGCCATGCTCCTTTCTTGAGGCCCTTCTTTGTGAGACCGGCGAAATACACCCGGTCAAGGGCCTTGACGGTGTAACCGAGGGATTCGAAAATGCGGCGTACTATGCGGTTTTTGCCGGAGTGGATTTCAATTCCGAGCTTGCTGTGGTCGCGCTCGTCTACGTATTCCAGCTCGTCGGCCTGCACGAAACCGTCGCCCAGGGTGATACCCTGAAGTATCTTGTCGAAGTCTTCCTGCGCAAGGCTGCGGTTGAGGGAGACCTGATAAATTTTCTTCTTGTCGTAAGAGGGGTGTGTCAGGCGTTCGGCAATTTCGCCGTCGTTGGTGAACATCAGCACCCCCGTGGTTGCCTTGTCCAGCCTGCCCACGGGATAAACCCTTGTGGGGCAGTTCTTTATAAGGTCCATGACGGTTTTGTCGGCGTGCGGGTCGGAGGCCGAGGTCACATAGCCCTTGGGCTTGTTCATCACCAGGTAAACCTTTGTTTCTCCCTTCAGGCGTTCACCGTTGAAGCGCACGTCGTCGTTGAAGATGTTCACCTTGGTGCCGAGTTCCGTCACCACCTCGCCGTTTACCGTAACGCATCCTGCCTGGATGAAGGTGTCGGCCTCGCGGCGGGAGCATACTCCCGAGTTGGCCATGAAACGGTTGAGGCGGACTTCATCCTTGATTATTTCGGGCTCGTAGGCCGGGCCGTCGTACGACTGGTCCACCTGCGGGCGGCGGCTGATCATGCGCTTGATGCCTTCGCTGGCAGGATTGACCGGGCCGCGTTTGCCGCCCTTTCGGGGGGCGAAAGATTTGTGCTCGCCGTATGCTTTATGTTCGCCGTAGCTTTTATGCTCTCCGTAAGGCCTCTGGGGGCGGTCGCCGTAGGGCTTCTGCTCTCCGTATGCCTTGTGCTCGCCATAAGCCCTGCGTTCGCCGTAGGGTTTATGCTCGCCGTAGGATTTGTGCTCACCGTAAGGGCGCCGTTCGCCGTAGGGCTTGCGTTCACCGTAGGAGCGCCGCTCGCCGTACGGGCGGGAGCCGCTTTCAGATTGAAAATCTACTTTTTCGGAACGGACTGCGCCTGAAGCAGTTTTCCGTGGTCTAAGTTTTCGGCCGTCTTTTGAAAAACCATCCATCATTTTAGGTTGAATATATAGGTTATTGTGCCCTCTTGAAGCGCCGGGGCACTGGGACTCATGTTGAAGCCCGTTTCGAGTGCGGCATTACGTGCCGCAGTCCAAAGGGCCCTGTCGGTAACGGTGGTGCCGTCCGCTCCGGGAACGGCTTTCTGAACTTTTCCGTATTGGTCTACCCATATCTTGACGACCACCTTGCCGCTTTCCTGCGAGGTATAAACGGGTTTCTTGAGGCCGGCCTTGTCCACCGTGCGACCTTCCAGGTGTGCATTGGGCTTGCCGTCGGTATTGCCGGTCTTGACATTGCCGGTAGGCTGGCCGGGCTTGTAGGTAGTGCTGCCTTGCGAAGCTCCGTGCTGAGCCGTGAGGGTGGTGTCTTTCTTGCCCATGCCGGGAAATGTTGCCCTGGGGTCGAGCTTGGGCTCCTCGTCACGCTTGGGCTCGTTCACTTCCACGTCTCCGTGCGTGTCAGGCTTGGTGGCGGGTGTAAGATTGGGCTTTTTGGATACGTTGGGCGATTCGCTGCGCTGTACCAGCTCCACCTTTTCGTCGGGATTTACATCCTCGCCCCTGGGGTCGCGCCCCTGTTTCTGCACAATCTCGACGGGCTCCTGTTCAAAGTCAAGCAGGAAAGTGTTCTCCGCAGGCGGCGGGTACAGGTACTTTATGCCGGTGAACGACACCAGCAGGGCCGCGCAGATATGGACGGCCAGCGTCATCACGATGCCGGTCATCACGGAATTGCGCTGCCTTTCGCCTCGCTCTCGGAGATACTGTTTCATTCGGGTTGGGTAGCCAGGATTACTTTATAGTGGTTGCGCTTGGCGATGTTCATCACCTGCACGATTTCCTTGATGGGAACGCTCTCGTCGGAGTATATGGAGAACGTAGGATCTTCTTCAGTCTGAAGCAGTTCCACCAGTCCGTCCTCAACCTGCTCCAGGGCTACGGGAACCTCGTTGCCGTTGAGATGGTAGGTGTACTGATCCTCCCCCCAGTCCTTGATGGATACGCTCACGGTGGCTTTGGCGCCCACCTGCCCGGTGCTCTTGGGGAGCAGGAGCTTGAGCGCGTTGGGATTCACCAGCGTGGACGTCACCAGGAAGAAAATGAGCAGGAGGAACACAATGTCGGTCATACTCGACATCGACATGTTGGGATCCGCCTTGGTGGTTCGCTTGAGTGCCATTATTCTTCTTCTTTTACGCCCTGCGGATCTTCCAGCAGGTCCATGAACTCAATGGTGCTGCTCTCCATCTGGAATACCACGTTGGACACCTTGGAGGTGAGCCAGTTGTATCCGAAGTAAGCGATAATACCCACGATCAAACCGCCGATGGTGGTGATCATTGCGGTGTAGATACCGCTGGAAAGCAGGGTGATGTCGATATTGTTGCCTGCCTGGGACATGTTGAAGAAGGCCTGCACCATACCCATCACGGTGCCGAGGAATCCTATCATGGGTGCGCCGCCGGCGATCATCGCCAGATAGGGAAGACCCTTCTCAAGGCGGGCCACTTCCACGTTGCCCACATTCTCGATTGCAGCCTGGATGTCCCCGAGGGGCTTGCCGAAGCGGTCAATGCCGGTCTCGACCATGCGGGCCACAGGGGTGTCGAACTTGGTGCACAAAGTCTTGGCAGACTTGAATTTGCCGTCGTGGATATAGTCCCGGATGTCCATCATGAAGTCCTTGTCGATCTTGGAGGCCTGGCGTATCATCCACCATTTCTTGCCGAAGATGTAGATGGCGATGATTGAGAGTGCCAGCAGCACGATCATAAGGGGGCCGCCCTTTACGGCCATGTCAATAAGGGAGTAGGACATTTCCTGCTGCACCGGAGCGGCCTGTACCGCGTCCACGATGTCGGCCTGAAGAAGATAGTTTAGCATATTCGTAAAATCTTTAACTTACAAATATAAACAAAAAACGGAAAAACCGCTAAATCACAGTGATGTTTCCGGCTGGAAGCCATCCCTGGCGGCCGTCGGAGAGCTCGATGTTGTTCCAGTCGCCGACTGTTTCAAGGATTTTGACCTTGGTGCCCTCGTGAAGGACAAAGAGGCTGACGCCGCTGCCGGGGGAGCTTTTTACTTCGGTTACGGCCTCGGTAACTATCGCGCTGTCGTGCTTCAATGCATCGCTGCGCTGCCATGATGCAAAATAGAGGCAAAGCAGACACAGCACCAAGAGAACCAGTCCTGTGAAGAAGCCCGCTTTCCGGGCTCCGCCCCTGCCCAGCAGGAAGAGCAGCAGCATGGCCAGCGTCCCTCCGAGCAGCACAAGGCACAGCACTGCCCACACATTTGAAGACAGCAGCCAGCACATCTTGCGTCCCCATGTCTTAAGGAAGAACTCGGGCACTTCTTCTATGCGGTCCTGAATCTGCGTACGTACGAATTCGAGGTTCACACGGGCGTCCTCGAGCGACGGATCTACTTTTAGAGCGCGCTCATACCAGAGGATGGCCCCGGCATTGTCGCCGTTCTTGTAGCAGGCATTCCCTATGTTGTAGCAGAGCCCTGCGCTCTCAAGTCCTTGTGCCGCTATTGCGGTCCAGGCCTCCCGTGCTTCATTCCAGCGGCCGTCGGCATAAGCGCTGACACCCTTGCTCCAGAGTGAATCGGGCTTTTCAACCTCGCCTCCCCACGCCGGAACGGCAAGCATGAGCAGGGCCAGCAAAGCGGTGGCCGCAGCATTCATTTTGGGTTTTCTCTTCATTGCAGAATCGATCTCGGAAATAACGTTCACGGCACCTTCGTAATGTGCATTCATGGCCTCATGTCCTTCCGAAGGAGCGTAGCGGGCGAACTCACAGGCGTCCAGCAGGGCCGTAAAGCGTCCGGCCTGCTCTTCGGAAGCACCTCCCTCCACAAGCCGTTCGGCAATGTTTTCCTTGTTGAGGTCGGCTGCGGGCATGTTGAGTTTGTCGCCCACGAAGCCCAGCAGCGCCTTGTGCAATTCCTCATAGAACGCGGTGTACAGGTCTTTCTGCAGGAAGTCTCCGGCCTGCGAGAGACGTTTGCGCGCCATCTTGGTGGCCGCCCTGTTCTTGCTCCCAACCACGTCGGCCCTGCGTTCTGACAGTTTGCGCGTGCCGAAGTACACGGCGGCAGCAACCAGGCACATAAGCGCGGCGATGATCCAGAATGCGCCGGAACCCACAAAGAACCAGCCTGCGCGCTTGAAGTGCGGTTCGCCGGTGGAGATAAAGCGTATGTCGGAACCAAGGTCGCGTACGTCCTTGCGGTTGGGATTCACCACCAGCTGTCCGCCGCCGGACTGTACAGGTGCTGAATCCGCCCCCTTGCTGACTTTGAGCGGCATTTCCGCGCTGCGCAAGGTGACGAACTTACCTGTCGAGGCATCGTAGTAACTGTATTCCACAGGCCCCAGGACGAAGTTCCCGTGGCTGCGCGGTATGAATGGATATTCGAAAGTCTTGCTTCCGCCGGACTCGCTGGTCTTGATGTCGTACACCTCGAAATCGGGCGGAAAATCTACCTTAGGCGCCTCCAGGAGCGAGATGTTGCCCTTGCCGCTGACGGTTATCCTGAGGGCTGCCGCATCGTGGGTCTGGAGCGAATCGCGCGTGAGTGCTGCGCTCATACGGAACGTACCAACGCCGCCGCCGAACGAGGCGGGAGCTCCGGCGGGAATCTTTGACACCAGCACTTTGATGGCGGGAGTCGTAACCCGCTTGCGTATAGTGCGATAGTCATCCTGGAAGAAGCTGTCGAATATGCTTCCCGAGCCTGTGCTCTGGTTGCGCACGTTGACGAGGCACACCAGTTCGGCCGGATCGATGATGATTTCGCCGGCCTGCTGGGGGATGAGGGTCCAACTGCGCAGCACGGCGGCGTTGTAGATGTTGTCACCCACGCTTTCGCGGTGGAATTCGATATTGGTGGGAGCCTGCACTTCCTGGCTCCAGAAGCCGTTGAAAGACGGGAAACGGGCATCCTCGAAGCCGCCTATGTTGACCCTGTGGTAGAGTTTGAGCGTGGCGCTGATAGTTTCGCCCACCACGGCCCTTGTCTTGCTCACCGAAAGGCGCATGAAGATGTCGTCCGAAGGGATGGTGCCGGTGGAGCCGCCGCTGCGCTGTTCGTTCTGCTGGGTCTGCGACCCTCCGCCCTGCGAGCCTCCCGACTGCGCTCCGTTGCCGACCACCTGAATTGAAACCCGTTTAGAATTGATGGTTTCGCCCTTGATGGTGGCAGTGGCCTCGGGCAGCGTGAACGTGCCCGTTTTGCGGGGCATAAGTACGTAAGTATAAGTAGTCTGCGACGACTGTGTCTTTTTGCCGTTGATGATGCTGATTGAACTGGATGTGCCTTTCTGGGGGCCCCAGACCAGCTGGAAGTCCTCGCCCGGCGACCATTCGAAACTGCTTACCTTGCCCTCGCCTTCGATTATGAAGGAGATGTTGAACTGCTCGTCAAGGGCTACCAGATTCTGGACGTTCACCTTGATGGAGTTCTGTGCGCCCGATGTAAACAGGGCGGCAAACAGGCTTATGATAACTATAAAGATTCGTTTCATGGCTACCAATTCTTTTCTTTCTGACGGGACTTGAGCAGTTCGGCTTTCTCCTTCTTTACCTTGTCCTGGGTTTCTTTCTCCTTGGCCTGTATGGCCTGCAGCATCTGCTGGGCCTGCTGTGGCGAAATCTTCTGGTCCTGCTGCTGTTGCTGCTGATCTTGCTGATCCTGTTGGTCTTGCTGACCCTGTTGATTCTGCTGGTCTTGCTGCTGATCTTGATCTTGATCCTGATCCTGGTTTTGGTCCTGCTGATCCTGATTCTGCTGATTGTCGCCACCGCCGCCGTTCTGTTGGTTCTGCAGCATCAGTTTGGCGTAGATGTAGTTTTCCTTGGCATCAAGGTCGTCGGGAGTAAGCAGCAGGGCCTCGCGGAATGCCTTTACGGCAGCGGCGTAATCCTTCTTCTGCAGGGCTACGTCGCCGGTGTTGTAATACCATTTGGCCGCATCGGGCCCGGACGGGGCGAAGTCCTTAACCTGTTGCAGCGCCTTGCCGGCGCCGTCCCAGTCCTGCTGACGGTAGAGCGAAGAGGCCAGATTGTAATTGCCGGCCACCGACAGTGAGTCTTTGACAACGGCCTTGCGGTAATCAATCTCCGCTTCCTTGTAAGCTTCTTTCTTGAACTTGCGGTTGCCTGCACGCACCTCCCTCCTGTCGGTCTGGGCCTCCAGGGTAAATGAGAGCGCGAGAAGCAGCAACAATGTGTGTATCAAATACTTCATTCGAAGAGTCTCCTTTTGTGGCGTCTTTCTCCAACAAGCATTTCAAGTACCAGCAGCACCAGGGCCGCGGCGAAGAAGTACATATACTGCTCGTCGAAATCCTCGAAAATGATGGAGTTGTATTTCTCTGCCTCCATTTTCTTTATGTCGTCGATAATGGGGTTGAGTCCGAATTCCTCGTTCCCGGCGTGAACATAGGCGCCGCCGCCCGCTTCGGCAATCTGCTTGAGCGTGGCCTCATCGAGACGGCTCACCACTATGTTTCCTCCGCGGTCTTTCAGCAGTTCTCCGTTCACCGGAATGGGCTGGCCTCGGAGTGAACCTACGCCTATAGTGTAAATCTTTATGCCCAGTTCTGCCGCCTGCCGTGCAGCATCCACGGCGTCGTCTTCATGATTCTCGCCGTCGGTGATTATTATTATGGCGCGGCTCTTTTCGCTCTGGGCGCTGAAGCTCTTGGCGGCCGTTAGTATGGCGTCGCCTATCGCAGTGCCCTGTACGGGCACCGAGCCTGTGTCGATGCTGCCCAGGAACATTTTTGCCGAAACGTAGTCGGTGGTGATGGGAAGCTGCACGAAGGAGCTTCCGGCGAAGATTATCAGTCCGATACGGTCGCCCTGGAGCTTGTCCACCACACGCGAAATGGCGAGTTTGGCCCGGTCAAGGCGCGAAGGGGAATAGTCCTCGGCGAGCATGGAATTGGATACGTCGAGGCAAATCATGATTTCGGCGCCCTTGGCTTCATGCTCCTTGAGCTTTGCCCCCATCTGCGGGCGCGCAATGCCTAAGACGAAGCACAGGAAGGCAAGATCCCACAGGATGATGCGTATCCAACCCTTGGCCCCCGACCAGGAGGGCATGAGGGCGCGTACCAGGGACTCGTCGCCGAAACGTTTGAGGCGCCGCCTGCGGAGTGCGCGCAGGATTCCGTACACCACGGGAATGAGCGGTACGAGCAGCAGCAGCCAGAGATAAGCAGGAGAAGCAAAGTACAACATTACGGCATCCTCCTTATTATCAAGCGGAAAGCAAGCTCCAGCAGCAGGCATATAAGGGCCCACAGGGCGTACTTTCCGAACAATTCTTTATAAACCGGGAAACTGTCGATGGTGGTGCGCGCCTTCTCCATCTTGTTGATCTCCGAATATATTTCCGACAGCTTGGTGTTGTCGGTGGCGCGGAAATAACGGCCTCCGGTCAGGTCCGCTATTTCTTTCAGCAGGTCTTCGTCTATCTCGACCTTCATCTGCTGCACATCCATCCCCCAGGGAGTCATGACAGGGTAGGGCGCCATGCCGTTGGCTCCCACGCCGATAGTGTAAACCCTTATTCCGTAAGTTTTTGCGATCTCAGCCGCGGTCTGCGGTGACACTTCGCCGGAGTTGTTGACGCCGTCGGTCAGCAGTATCACCACGCGGCTTTTGGCGTCGGAGTCCTTCATCCTGGCCACGGCGGTAGCGAGTCCGTTGCCTATTGCGGTGCCGTCCTCGATCAGGCCTGTCTGTACTTCTTTCATAAGGTTGATGAGGGTGGCGCGGTCGGTGGTAAGCGGGCACTGGGTGTAGCTCTCGCCGGCGAAGACCACTATGGCCATACGGTCCGAGGGCCTCTGGGCAATGAATTCGATGGCGATGTCCTTGGCGGCGCTGATGCGGTCGGGCTTGAAGTCCCGGGCCAGCATACTGGTGGACACGTCCATCGCCATGGTAATGTCAATGCCCTCTGTATCGATCTTTTCAATCTCAGTGCTGGAGCGCGGACGGGCGATTGCCACTATGATCAGGCAGAGCGCCGCGATGCGCAGGATGAACGGAAGATGACGCAGCACGGCGAGCGGGGAAGTCCCGCCCTGCATCCACGGTGCCGCCTTCGACACCCTCAGGTGCGGCTTGCGCTCGCGCAACTCCATCCACAGGTAGTGCAGGATGAGCAAAGCGGGCACGGCCAGCAGCCAGAGGAGTTTGGGATACTCGAAATACATCAGTCGTCCGCGGCCTCCTGTCCGCTTGCTTCTTTCTCTATATCAGCCTGATATGTGGATGTCACGAAGCGCACTGCGAGTGGCAGCGCGGAGGCGTTTTCCTGCTCGGAGGCTATATGCTTGGCGAATTTCACGAAGTCGGCCCGTTCGAAGAGTTCTTTCAGGGAACCGTACATTTCCGGTGTGATGTCGGGGTCGGACTTGAGCGCGTCGAACAATTCTCCCGTGGTCATTTCCGGAGCGTCAACTCCGAAACGTTCGTCCATGTAGAACTTGAGTGCATCGGTGATGCCCGAATAAAACGCCTTCTGCTTTTCGGGCGCCCAGTATTTCTCGGAGCGGTATTTGTCCAGTTCGCGCAGGGCCACGATGTACGCCGGATCCTTCGGCTTCAAGGCTTCCGCCTTGCGCCTGCTTGCCCTGACTATCAGCCAGACGGCAAGGGCGATGAGCGCCGCGGCCAGGAGCCCGCCGCCGATCCATGGCAGCAACTCCTTGAATGTCACCGGGTAAAGTATCTGGCCTTTGATATCGTGAATTTCGAATGTGGATGTATCTACGGGCATGGTCTTGACTTCCATCTCGAGACCCTTGAAGAGCAGGGTGTCGATTTTCTCTCCGTCGCTGAGAAGCACCGGAATGTCGGGCAGCATGTACCTTCCTTCCTCGAAGGGGGCCAGGACCACGCTTGCGCTCAGGCCGAAGGGCTTGCGGAGTATCTTCGCCGCAGCCTTTGAGTTGCGCGAGCGGACTGTCTTGCCGTGCACCAGGGTATCCAGCTGCCATCCGCCCAGAATGGTGAGGGTGTCGTTGGATGCCTGTGCGAAATCGGGCAGGGCTATCTGCTGCCTGGCGTTTAACTCGTCGATTACCACACCGTATCGCAGCTGATCGGCTATCAGTATGGAATCCCTTTTCTGGAGTTGCTGCAATGTCGCGTCTCCGGAAGGGATGATGTCCAGCAGGGCCGTCAGTATTAGTGTCAGCAGTTTCATTTATGGGAAAATAGCGCCATCAGGCCCTTTACGTAGTCTTGGTCGGTGGCTATGTCTATACTGTCAATCTGGTATCGGTTGTAGAGTTTTTCTTCTTTGCGTCCGAGCTCCCCGAACCAATCGGAATAGGCCTTGCGTACTTTTGGGGAGTCGGTGTTTATCCATGCGGAGCGTCCGCTCTCGGCGTCTTTGATATGCACAAGGCCTACGGGCACTATGCTGCGCTCGCGGGGGTCGTGTACCTTGATGATGGAGAGGTCGTGCCTGCCTGCCGCTACCTTGAGCGCGTCTTCGTAGCGGGGCGAGCCGTTCTCGTCCACATCAATCATGTCGCTGAGTATGAACGCTGTACATCTCTTCTTGAGCGCGTTGGCCAGATAGCGCAGGGCGGCTCCGATGTCGGTTCCGTCCGACTGCGGCTCCAGCTGCAGCATCTCCCTTATTATGTGGAGCAGGTGGCTGCGTCCCTTTCCCGGCGGGATGAATTTTTCTATCCGGTCGCTGAAGAACAGGGCTCCGACCTTGTCGTTGTTCAGGATCGCGCTGAAACTCAGCACCGCGGCTATCTCGGCGAGCATCTCGCGCTTGGTCTGTGACGCCGTGCCGAACAAGCCGGAACGGCTCACGTCCACAAGCAGCACCACCGTCAGCTCGCGTTCCTCTTCGAACACTTTGACGTAGGGCGTGCGCAGGCGTGCAGTCACGTTCCAGTCCATGCTGCGCACATCGTCACCCCATTGATACTCACGCACTTCGCTGAACGCCATTCCCCGTCCCTTGAACGCGGAATGGTATTCTCCGGCGAAGATCTGGTGCGACAGCGCCTTGGTCTTAATTTCGATCTTGCGGACCTTCTTCAGTAATTCAGTCGCGTTGTCCATTACGGTACTATGACTGCATTGATGACCTTTTCGATGATTTGTTCGGTGGTGACGTTCTCCGCTTCTGCCTCGTAGGTGAGTCCGATACGGTGGCGCAGCACTTCGTAGCACACTGCCCTGACATCTTCGGGAATCACGTAACCCCGGCGCTTGATGAAGGCATAGGCCTTGGCTGCGAGGCTGAGGGATATGCTGGCACGGGGCGAACCGCCGAACGCGATGAGGCCCTGGAGCTCCTTGAGGCCGTACTCTGCGGGGGTGCGGGTGGCGTAAACTATGTCAACTATATAGCGTTCGATCTTTTCGTCCATGTAAACCTCGCGCACTATCTTGCGGGCGCGCACAATGTCCTCGGGCGATACCACCGCGTTTGGAGCGGGGAACTCGCCGCTGTTGTTCATGCGCACTATGAGTTTCTCTTCTTCCTTGCCGGGATAGTTCACGATGCATTTGAGCATGAAACGGTCGACCTGGGCCTCGGGCAGGGGATAGGTGCCTTCCTGCTCCACGGGATTCTGGGTCGCCATCACCAGGAAAGGCTCGGGCAGGGGATAGGTCTGGTCGCCGAGGGTGACCTGGCGTTCCTGCATGGCCTCGAGCAGGGCCGACTGCACCTTTGCGGGGGCGCGGTTTATTTCGTCGGCCAGCACGAAATTGGCGAAGACGGGGCCCTTGTGCACCTCGAACTCCTCTTTCTTCTGGGAGTAAATGAGCGTGCCCGTCACGTCGGCGGGCAGGAGGTCGGGAGTGAACTGGATACGGCTGAACTTGGCATTGATGGCTTTGGACAAAGTGCTGATCGCCAAGGTCTTGGCAAGACCGGGCATGCCTTCGAGAAGAATATGTCCGTCGGCCAGGAGGGCTATCATCAGATTTTCTACCAGATGCTTCTGGCCTACGATGACCTTGCCCATTTCGAGAGATAGGATGTCAACGAATTCGCTTTCTTTCTGGATGCGGTCGTTTAGTTCCTTGATGTTTACATTTTCCATATTTGTGGTTTATTAACGCATTTTTTGAGGCGCCGCGCTATGGTGGCGCGCGTATTTATTATGCAAAAAATATGCCCGAAACTGCTTCGCTGACGCTTTTTCTGACGGCGAAAAATACCTATATTTGCAAAGTATGCGATACGGAATAATGATGTCATATGACGGTGCTCCATTCTGCGGCTGGCAAGTGCTTCGCACCGAACCTACTATCCCCCTGCACCCCCAGGGGACTGAGGGGCGATCCCCTCAGACACCCCCGGACGGCTGCTAAATACTGAGTGCTATGCGATACGGAATAGTTATGTCATACGACGGTGCTCCATTCTGCGGTTGGCAAGTGCAGCCGTCGTCCCCTTCAGTGCAGGGGGAGATGGAGAGGGCGCTGGAGACGTTGCTGAAGGCGCCGGTGGGAGTGGTGGGCGCCGGCCGCACCGACACAGGCGTCAGCGCAAGCCGGTACGTAGCTCATTTCGATTTCGATGCCGGGGTGCCCGGCGCGCTTGCGCTACCGGACGGCTCCATCGACTGTAAGCAGTTGACTTACAAGCTGAACGCCATACTCCCGCCATCCATCGCAGTCCATTCCATTGTCCCTGTCGCTCCCGACTTCCACGCCCGCTTCGACGCCACCTGCCGCCAGTATCAGTACTTCCTCCATCGTGTCAAGGACCCGTTCCTTTCGTCCCGTTCGTATTACTATGGCTATCCCGATGTGGATTTCGAGGCCATGAACCGAGCTGGGCAGATGCTTCTCGGCACCCATGATTTCAGTTGCTTCGAAAAGAGCGGCGGGGACAACAAAACCTCAATCTGCACCGTGTCCAGGGCTCTTTGGGAGCCGTACGTGCCGGATCTGGCCGGTAGCCGTGGTGCCGGTGCCGCAGGCTCTTGTTTCGCCGGAGACCCTGATGCCGGCTCAAGTGCGGCCGAGGGCTCTGCCGGTGCCGTAGCGGCTGGCTCAAGTGCGGTCGAGGGCTCTGCCGGTGCCGTAGCGGCTGGAGCGCCGTACTGGCGATTTACTATTGAAGCGGACAGATTTTTGCGGAACATGGTTCGAGCCATCGTGGGCACGCTCCTGGAGGTTGGGCGCGGCCGACGTACAGAGGCCGGTTTCGCCGCCTTGATTCTCAAACCGGATTCCTCGGCCCCCCGCCAAACCCTTCGCTCCAACGCCGGCGAGTCCGTCCCCGGTCACGCCCTCTTCCTCACCGACATACGTTATTGATATTTGTTCAAGGTCGAATTTCAGTGGCGGGACCTTGAACATGGAATGTGTGCCAGAGGTATCTGTATGGCCGAATCGGCGTGCAAGGTCCCGGCCCTAAAAATTGACCTTGAACAGAGAAAGTGCTACCTCTTTACTTTCGGCGGAGCTTCTGTCGAGGCGATGATGCCGCGCGCCAGCGCTATGCGCTTCAGCGCGAAGGCTCGGAGGTCTTCCCAACGGTAGTAGTACGGCGTGCCGCAGTCCGGAATCGGAAGCGCCATGTCCCTCTCGTTGTACATCATCCTCACCAGCACGTCCCCGGCGTTGTTGCGGTAAAACACAAACTGTACGTTCAGCGACATCGGGAAGTCGTATGAGCGGAACACATCCTTGACTTCGGAGGGCTGTCCGGCGGGGATGTTATAGCCGTCGATGTCCAGCAGCACAAACAGCGACATCACTATTATATCGTGCCCGAAACGCAGCCGGGCGGCATATTCCCCGCTCTGCAAGTCGCTGTCCGCCTTGTCGATAATGTCCTGCATGGTAGTCCATACGAATGCCCACTGGCGTCCCTTCTGCCAGAGCGTATCGGCCCCCTTGGAACAGTAGAAACGGTAGTTGAAACACTCGTACAGCCGGCAGAGTTCGGGGTAGGGAATGAATTCCAGCAGATTGTCTTCCACCTGCCCGTTGCACTGCAGGCCGGCGGCTACGGCGAAAACGGACTTCTCGATAGACTGATGGGTCCCGAATTCATTTATTATTGCCGTGTCCTTGAACAGGGGATCCAACACGAGCCCAGGATTCAGAAGACTGTTGCACATATCCTGAAATCCTTTCTGCCAGTACGCATATTTGTTGTTGTAGCCCTCGTCGGTGGGCTTTACATCCGGATTGCTGAGGCTGAACGGGTTGAGGTAGCCCATGGTGGAGTTGCTCGCCTGCTTGCTTATGACCAGGCGTGGATTCTCGCGCAGCAGCTGGTCGGTGAAGGCCCCCATGGTGAGGATACAGCGGGGGACAATGGTGGAAACCGCGTCAACCTTTGCCTTGCCCTTGAAAACTCTCGGGTAGTTATGATACATGTTGCGGGCAATCTTGAACTGCTGCTCGAAGCCCAGGTCCGTCAAGTCGCCGCCGCAACCGTGAAGTACGGGGTAGGCCAGCCGATAGCGGCGCAGGAATTCCTCTCCGCGTCCGGTCAAAAGCCCCCTGGATGAGGCTTCCGTGAACAGGTTCATGACCGTCTCGAAGTCGGAATCCGATGAATGGTTGCGGGCTCCGTGCCTACCGTAGTGGCTGATATACACCGGTTTATATCCTCTGGGCGCCTTTGCGCAGGTGGGTATCCCTTCGTGGTTGTACATATAGAATACGGTCCCGGCACGGTCGGGGTCCTGGCGGATTTCTTCAAACGCGTCTCTTGCCTGGCCGCTGGCCATTGCGCTGACGCACAAGAGAGCTAAAATAATCAACGAAACCTTTCTCATAATCGTTTGCGAAAATAGCAATATTTTTTGATTATATTTGTGTCTGTATGAAGCATCATTTTTTCATTGCGGCCCTGTCGGCCGTCATGGCCTTGTGCCTGCCGCTTCAGGCACAAAACGCCTCGTCCCGAACAGTCATTAAGAGTATTACCGTTGGCGCTGAAAACGGCAAAGTGCTTAGTTGTAGCGACATAACACGCCGTGTAACTTCACCGTCGCAGAAATTTTACACATGGACGGATGACTCCCAGCTGACCGAAGAGCGTCCCCGTTTCAAACCCTGGACGCCCAAGCTGCCGGAGTCTTCCAATCCCGAGGTCAGCTACGGCAAGGTGCCATCCCGCAACGAGTTCGGCATCAACAGCGGCTGGTATCCCTCGCCGGACCGGAGCAAGCTTGCTGTTTACCGCGTTGACGAAATGGCAGTGAGTTCGTTCCCGCTGCTGGACATCAATTCCCGTACCGGCAGTCTGAAGTCCATTAAGTATCCGATGAACGGGATGCCTTCCGAGCATGTGTCCCTTTGCGTGTGCGACACTTTGGGCAATGTGCTCAACACGCTTGATATCAATGAGTTCGATGATGAGCGATATATCGCTGGCGTGAGTTGGACCCCCGATTCCGGCAGCCTGCTTGTGCAGGTGCTTGACCGCGCCCAGCATAATCTCAAACTCCAGCTCTATGACGCATCCGACGGCAGCTTGAAGGCGACGCTGCTGGAGGAGCATAACGATGCGTGGGTGGAGCCCCGCGACGGCGTATGGTTTGTCAAGGGTACGGAGTTCTTCATCTACCGTACCGACAACCGTGACGGCTTCCGGCAGCTGTATCTCTGTGACCTGCAGGGCGGTATAAGGCGCCTGACGGGTTGCGACGCTGATGTTGCTTATGTTGATAATGACGGTGAGTGGATCTATTACACTTCCGCAGAAGTTTCGCCCGTCGAGAACCATCTTTTCCGCGTTCGTCTGACCAAACTTAAGGCTGGCCGTAAACCGCAGAAACTTAACAAGATACGCATTGGCAAGCCGCAGCGGCTCACTTCCGGCAGCGGCAGTCACCGGGTGATGATGAGTCCCGACCTGACACATTTCGTCGACCGCTGGAGCGCGGTGGACATGCCCGGCCGTACAGAGTTGCGCCGTTCGGACGGTACCCTGGAGCGGGTGCTGCACGAGGCGTCCGACCCTATGTCCTCTTTTTCCGGGGTGACCGTGGAGATGGGAACCGTGCCGTCAGCGGAGCCGGGGACGCTCAATTATTATCGGCTTGTCAAGCCCGCCGGATTCGACCCTTCACGCAAGTATCCATTGATCGTATATGTGTACGGAGGCCCTCACAGCCAGATGGTTACGGACAGCTGGCTGGCTTCTTTCCGTCCATGGGAGTTGCTGATGGCCCAAAAGGGTTACGTGATGTATATTCAGGACAACCGGGGCACGGACAACCGGGGCTCTGCATTCGAAAAGGCCATAAACCGCAGTTGCGGGCAGGCCGAGAGTGCTGACCAGATAAAGGGGCTGGAGCAGTTGCTGGCCGAAGGATGGGTTGATGAAAGCCGGATCGGTGTGTGCGGATGGAGCTACGGCGGGTTCATGACAATTACTCTGCTGACGATGCGCCCCGACCTCTTCAAGGTTGCTGCCGCCGGCGGTCCCGTGATTGACTGGAAGTGGTATGAGGTGATGTACGGCGAGCGCTATATGGATACGCCGGAGACTAATCCCGATGGCTTCGCCCTTGCTTCGCTGGTCGACAAGGCGGCGTCGGTCAAAGGGCGCCTGCTTATCTGCCAGGGTATGGAGGACGGTACGGTATTGCCCATTAATTCAATGAGTTTCATTCAGTCGTGCGTGGAGCACAATGTGCTTGCCGACTATTATCCTTATCCCCGCAGCGAGCACAATGTGCTTGGGCCCTGGCGCGAGCATCTCTATTTGAAGTGGACGGATTATTTTGATTCCTGGCTCTGATGGATTATCGTAGCGTGGTTGAGAGGCTCTTCGAGCGACACCGGAGCGTGCAGACGGCGGGCTTCAGTTCCGAGGCGTATAAGCCGGGGCTGGAGCAGATGTTCGATTATGCCGCGGCGCTGGGGAACCCTCAACGGAATTTTCGCAGCATTCATGTTGCCGGGACAAACGGAAAGGGGTCGGTTTGTTCCATGCTGGCCACCGCCCTTGCTGCAAGTGGCTTCCGTACAGGACTTTACACTTCGCCGCACATCCTTGATTTCCGCGAACGGATCAAAATCATCCTCCCACCGGGAGAGGCGGTTATGATTACGGAGGAGGCGGTGTGTGACTTTATGGAGCATTATGACCGTGACGGCCTGTCGTTCTTCGAAGTCACTACGGGCATGGCTTTCAAATGGTTTGCCGACAGCGGCGTGGATATCGCCGTCATAGAAACAGGACTCGGGGGCCGTCTGGACAGTACCAACATCATTACTCCCGAAATAAGCGTCATCACTTCGATTGGCCTGGACCATTGCGCTCTGCTTGGCAATACCAGGGCCGAAATCGCCGCCGAAAAGGCCGGGATTTTCAAGCCGGGAGTGCCTGCCCTGGTGTGGGGCCGGGATCCGGAGACGCAGCCGGTGTTTGAACGCGCCGCCGCCACGGTTGGCTGTCCCCTGTATTATGCCGAGGACTTCCAAATTCCCGACGGCATCGGCCCGTTGGATCTTCAGGGTCCTTGTCAGGAAGTGAATCTCCGCACCGTCTGTGCCGCGCTTGCCGTCATCGGGTTGCCCGCCACGGCGCCGGAGGCGATAGCACAGGCGGGGGCGATTACGGGCTTCCGCGGACGCTGGGAGGTTCTCCGCCGTAATCCGCTGGTTATCTGTGACATCGGACACAACCCCCAGGCCCTCGCCGCCAGTTTCTCCCGCCTCGAAGCCCTACGTATCCATAACATGCCCCCTGCCGCACGGAGGCCGTTGATAGTGGTGTACGGCGCGATGGCCGACAAGGACGTGGACGGAATAGTGACATTGATGCCTGAAGACGCCGAGTACATACTGGTAAGGCCTGACACGCCGAGGGCTATGGGCACCGGCGAGTTGGCACTGAAATTGAAGGCTTACAACATCTCGGTGCAGCCAACTGTAGCTGACGGCGTCCGGGCGACGCTCGAAAGGGCGGAACAACTGCATGATGCGATAATTTACATAGGCGGAAGTACTTACGTGGTGTCTGAAGCCATTTCATATTTAGAGAGCGTATGAAACGATTCACAATTGCAATTGCACTAATTCTATCATCACTGATGTCATTCTCCCAAACCAAAGATTCCGAAGGTCACATACTTGTGAACCTGTGGAAAACTTATTACAAGGCCGAGAAGGCCGACAAGCCGCAGGACCAGGCCAAAGCCCTTGAGGCCATAAAGGAAGAAGCCATTGCCAAGCACCTCGCCTGGGACTTCTACGATGCCGCGGAGCGTTATGTGAATGTGAAAAGCAGCATCAACTGGAAAGACCGCACCCAACTGCAGACGGCAATGGAAAATGAAATCGAGACCATGGGCGAGCCCGTGGCTGTTTTCTTCCTCCGCCATACGGAATGGGGCTCAAAGGCTGCCGCCTATGTGGAAAAGCATAAGGAGACGCTTCAGGCATCTTTCAATCCTGAATTCTACTCCCGCGACCGCTCCGTCGTCGGGCAACTCTTCTCCGAAGCGCTTCTCCCCCTGATCAAAAACGACTATGAGTATACCCTCTGGAGCATGTATCTCCGCAGGGAAACCTGCCCTTTGACGACCTACTACAACGACAGCTATCCTTTCGCCGCTTTCGCAGAGTTCTTCTCCATCAATCACTGGAAGAGCATTGACAATTATGAAAGTTGGGGCGCATATGCCGAAAAATACAAAGACAAAGCAGTTTCGCTCATGGCCCGGCAACGCAGGCTCTCCTATGAAATGTCGGACCTCAAGAACGCCAAGAATTCCACTTCCGAAGACTTCAAGGCGCTCAGGGCAAAGTGCGTCAAGTTCGAATCGGACCGCAAGTCTTACACCGGCCAGGAAAAGCAGATTGCCGACTGCTGCACCTACGTTGAAAGCATTATCAGCGAACTGGATTCCAAAGAAATAGACAGCTCCATACACAACAATCTCCTGACACTGGAACTCCGCAACGTCAGCTCCCTGAAGTTCCGTATCGACGATGTCTATTCTACTGAAATCACCAACAAATCGTCCTCCTATTATGTAAAGGATACCGTCAAACTCCAGCTTCCGGACATAGACGACGGCTATTATACTTATTATTGTACCACCAGGGGATGTGAGCACAAGCAGAACTACGACAAGCATACCTTGTCCATGTCCATGCGCGCCGATTCCCGCGGTTATGGGGCTTATGTCGCCGATTACATCAGCGGCAAGCCCATAGAGGTGTGCGACTTTTACATCTATGACGCCGACAAGCACCTTCTCTCAGAAGTAAAGGGCGTGAAGATGGACGGCTACACCCCGCTCCCGGAAGAGTTCGACAAATATTTCACCGATAAATATAAGTCCTACTATTTCCGGGCCGGATTCAAGGACGGCGGCCGTCAGCGCTGGACAAACTACATGGGCATCAATTCCCCCAATCCGGGAGCCGTCAGGCCAGTCGAAAACACGAACAGCCCCAACGCCGTCCTCATAACCGACAGGGGTGCGTACAATCCCGGAGAGACGGTGCAGTTCAAGGCGGTGCTGTATTCCGGCACTTATGAATATAAACTCAGCCCGGAAGGGAAAGAGGTGGAAGCGGCCCTGCTTGATACCAACCGTGACGAAGTGGCCACGATGAAGCTCATCACCAACGAGTTCGGTTCGGTGGCCGGCAGTTTCCCTCTTGAAAGCGTAACCCGTGGCGGCATGTATACCGTGCGCGTCAGATCCAACGGCTACACCCTGGCTTCAAGGGAGATACGTGTAGACGAGTTCGTGCTGCCCACGTTCGACCTGACCTGGGACAAGGACGACAATCTTTATCTTCCGGGCGATAAAGTGAATGTGTCAGGCCGCGTGAAGGCATATTCCGGCCATTCCCTTGCCGGCGCCAAGCTGTTTTACAGCGTCCGCGGCACCGACCCGTCCATCGAAGAGCAAGAACTTGACGTAAAGCCCGACGGATCCTTTGCCTTTTCCTTCATCAGCACCAAGAAATACGGAAACACCTATCCCGTTACGGTCAAGATCGTGGACGCAACGGGAGAAACCCTTAGTTTCAATACCTGGTGTACCGTGCACGGCTCTCTTCCGCTCAGCGTAACTCTCAAGAACACCGTTCCGGGCAAGTACAGCCTGGCCTCGGCCGGATCGTCCTACAACTGGCGCTCTTCCAGCTGGATTATCCGCGATTCCTTCGCGCGCCTTCGTTTCAGCACAGGCGAGCTGGTGCGCAAGGGCCTGGAGATAAGGTATAAAGTATTGTTCGACGGCAGCAAGGTGGTCGCAAGCGGCACTGCCGGTTCCCAGGAGACCATTGACGTGTCTCTTGAAGGCCAGCCTTCGGGTCTGTACGTACTTGAGGTCCTGGCCACGGCAAACGACAGCAAGGGCACTCAGTACAAGAACGAGACAAAGTATTCCTTCGTCAAGGCCGGCGATGATGATACCGCTCTTAACATGCATGTCAAGAGCTTCTTCAAGGAACTCTCCGGCGACGAAATCGCCTTGCAGATCGGCGCCACCGAGGGTCCGATATGGGCCGTAGTCGAATTGTTCGGCACTGGAAACGTGCTGCTGGAGCATCAGATAGTGGCGCTCGACGGCAAGTTCGGCAAGAGCGGGTCGCTCCATACCATACGTTACGAGCGCAAGCCCGAGTATCCCGAAACGCTCACCCTCCACGTGCTGTTCTTCCGTGACGGGGAGTCCTTCGAATACACCAGGACGCTTAAACTGCCCTTCCTCATCAAGGATCTGCCCCTAAGTTTCGGACGTTTCGTCGACACGGCACGCCCCGGGGAAGAATGTCACTTCATCATCAATACTGATCCTGGCATAGAGTGCGCCGCTGCGATATTCGACAAGGCCACCGAAACCATTCATCATAATAACTGGTCCCGTATCTATCCGGCCCGCAAGCCTGAGGCCACCGTTAGTTTCAACACGGTATGCGGCTTCAACGGCAATCAGTATATTTATACATTCGTGGAAGACAGGATGGCGGGCAAGGCGGCCGGCGGACGGGTGCTCATGAGGAGCGACAAGATGGTGATGGAAGAAGCGGTGCCGATGGCTGTCGAGGAGGCGTCGGATTACGTCGCCGACAACAATGGCGCCAATATGGAACCCGAACCCGAAGTCCAGGTACGTGAGAATCTCGCAGCCACGATGGCCTGGGAGCCGTATCTCCGTTCAAACAAAGACGGAGTCATAGACTTTGTGTGCAAGGGTTCCGACCGTCTTTCCACTTACTATGTGCAGCTGTTCGCCCACGGCGAAGGCATGCAGAACGCAGTGCTGAGGCAGGAGATGCAGGTCACCATACCTGTCAAGGTATCCATAGTGGAACCGCAGTTCCTCTATGCCGGCGACCGTTACACCGCCGCGGCTACCGTCGCCAACAACCTGAAGACAGCTGTCAAGGGCCGCGCCGCCATCCGTTTCTATGACGGCAAGGATTACAAGACCGCCCGTGTGCTCGGCACCAGGCAGGCCGTACTGGACATCCCGGCGGGCAGCGCCCTTCCTTTCAGCGCCGATTTCGAAGTGCCGTCGGGTGTGACCGAGCTTGGCATAATGGTCAATTTCGTCTCCGACAACACGGCCCACGGTTCCGACGCCATGTTCGTGAGCGTCCCCGTGGAAGTGCCTCTCCAGACACTTACCGAGGCCCATTCGGCAGTGCTTCTGTCCGGCGCCGACAAGGATGCCCTGATTGCTGAACTCCGCGGCATGTTCATCAACATCGACGGTTCCGCTCTCGAACCCGAGGTGCGCAGCATCATCGATATGATACGCGAGGCAATACCCGACAAGGTTGAGCCCAAGGGAACCAACGTGCTGTGCCTGACCGAGGCGTACTATTCCAACATCCTGGCCCGCAGGCTCGGGGCTCCCGGCCTGGACGACGCCGCACTCAAGGAAATCGTGGACAAGATAGCCGCCTGCCAGAACTTAGGTGGCGGCATAGCCTGGTTCGAAGGCATGGAGGCGTCACCCATAATAACCGCAACCGTGCTGCAGCGCATCGCGGCTATGCCTGACGCCGACCTGAGCGCCATCGACACCGAGGCCGCCGTCAATTATCTCGACGACGAATACTTCGGCACGAAAGACCGTCCCTGGTGGTGCGGTGGCATATCCCTTTCCGTGTATCTCCAGACGCGCGCCCTCTATCCGCAGGTGCCCTTCAAGTCCCGCAGCGGCAAGCTCTTCCGTGAATTCAAGAAAGATGTCAAGGGCTACCTTGTGCCCCGCAGCGAGCGCGGCATGAACGGACAGATACTTGCCAAGGCACGTCGTCTGCGCACCCTGCAGAGCCTTGCCCAGCTGCCCGGCGGCGATGCTCTTGCAAAGGCATGGGGCGTGAAGCTGCGCAAGAAGATACTCAAATCCCTCGATGCCGATGTGGAATCGCTGCTTCAGTATGCGGTCGCCCACCGCAGCGGCGGATGCTATTATCCCAATGCCGTAATGCCATGGCGCGGGCTCATGGAGAGCGAGCTCTATGCCCACTCCCTGCTCTGCGACCTGTTCACGTCGGCCTGCGAGGGCAATCCCCAGGCATCCTGGGCCCAGCCGGCGCGCGATACTGCCGAAGGCATACGCCTGTGGCTTATGATACAGAAAGAGACCCAGCAGTGGGATACCGACCCTGCCTACATAGAGTCCATAGCTTCAGTGCTCAGGGGTACGCCCCAGACACTCGAGACCAAGGTGGTGCTCCTCAAGGGTACTTTCACCAAGCCGTTCCCCGAGGTCAAGGCATCCGGCAACGGATTCACTGTCAGCAGGGAATACACCGTGGGCGGCCGTCAGCTCAACGACGGCGATTCGGTCCGTGTAGGCGACCGCGTCATTGCGACATACAAGATATGGAGCGAAGAGAACCGCAGCTTCGTACGCCTCACCGCACCGCGTCCCGCGTCTATGCGCCCCGTCCGCCAGCTCTCCGGCCATTACGGCTGGTGGCTGAGTCCCCTCAGCGTCGGCGGATGGAGATTCTCGCCCCAGGGCTACCGCAACGTCTGCGCCGACAAGACCGAATACTGGTTCGATTCCTATCCGGAAGAGAATACCAGCATCAGCGAAGAGTTCTTCGTGACGCAGGAAGGTGCGTTCCAACTGCCCGCCATCGAGATCGAATCGCTCTATGCTCCTCACTACAGGGCGAACGGCGACGGCAGGGGTGCGCTCATATCCGGAAAATGATTATATTTGCGTGATGATAGACGCGCTCCACTCCAAATACATCATAGACGGAGTCCCGCAGGAACTTACTCCTGCCGGGATTCTGTCGTCTGTAATGGAGAAAGCGCCTGAACCCCGGCCGGTTGCCGGGACTATTCTCGACGAGACATTCGACCCTGCTCCCGGCCCATTTGAGCTGGATCCTGCCAGGCTTGATGACTATCTGGCGGCAGTGATGGCGGCCACCGGAAGCGTCAGCGTGCCTTTTGCCGCCGCTTCCACCAGGGGACGCGTGGCTGCTGCGCTTATTGACACAATGTGGCGCAGCGGCAATTTCAAACTGGACGATCTTCATCTCACCGCCAAGTGGACATTCAACCCCGACAAAGTGGGGGACATGGCGGCGTTCTATTCTTCCGTGGAAGCCGCCGCAGAATACATCGACACCTTGCGCATCAGCCTTCGCCGCGTCAGTTGCGAGCAGGGGCTCTTCGACGTGCGCTTCGCCACACCGTTTTCCGGCGCGCCGCCGCTGGTTGACGACATTTTCCATCCCGACCCGCAAAGCTGGGTGGTTTACCTGCCGTTTGACACCTCCGACTACCGCCTGGGCGGCTCGCTGCTTTCGCAGGCCCTCGGGCTCAAGGGCGGAATGGCTCCGCAGGTTGAAGACGCGGACTATCTGATGGACTGCTTCGAAGTGGTGCGCGAATTTGCCGAGGACGGGGTGCTGCTCAGCGCCGCATCTGTGTCGGAAGGCGGCCTGTACGCTACCCTGAAGCGTATGTGCGGCGACGGTACGGGTGTAAACGCCGACATTTCGGGAGTGCTGCGGTCCTGCGGCGTCACCGATCCGGTGCAGGTGCTGTTCGGCGAGGTGCCCGGAGTGGTGATCCAGATAAGGGACGCGGATTTTGATTACATCGATGCCGAGTTCCTGCTGCAGGACGTCGCTTTCTTCCCCCTGGGCCACCCGACCGCCGACGGAAGCCTGCACATCGAGTATTCCGCGATGTCCGGCATACAGACCATACTCGAATCCCTGATGCAGAACGCTGAAGGGGAGGACTAATAATAACACAATGGGCAAACCTAAAATTTTCGTGCTTGACACCAACGTCATACTGCACGACCACAAGGCCATAAGGCAATTCAAGGACAACGATCTGGTCATCCCGACGGCTGTAATCGAGGAGGCGGACAAATTCAAGAAGGGCAACGACACCCTCTCCTACCATGCCCGAGGCTTCATGCGCGACCTCGACATAATCAGCGACGGTCATTCTTTCGGCAAGAAGGGAATATCGATAGGGAAGGGGCTTGGACGCATCAAAGTCGAGCCCAATCACCCGTTCCCCCCTGAACTGGCCGAACTTTTCAAGGACGATACCCAGGACCATCGTATTCTTTCCACCGCTATCTGGGTGAGGGACAACAATCCCGGAACCTTCGTGGCGCTGGTGACCAAGGACGTCAACCTGCGTCTCAAGGCAAAGGCAGCCGGAATGGCTGTACAGGACTATCTGACCGACAAGGTTGAGGAAGATAAACTCGAAATACGCCAGCGCGAGGTGCTGCGGATGAGCCTTGGCTCCGAACTTATGCAGGCCCTTTGCTACGGTCCCGAAACGGCCATCGACTGGGAGTCCGTCCAGACGCTTAAGCCGGAGCCCAACCAGTTGTTCCGGTTTGAATGGGAGAACGGCGGAGACGAAACCGCCTGCGCCCGGTACGATGCCGACCGCAATAAGATTGTGCTGGTAAAGGCCCACGAAGCCTATGGCATAAGGCCCCGCAACGATGAACAGAAAATGGCCCTGGACGCCTGCCTGAACCCGAAAGTGGCCCTGGTTGCGCTGACCGGAGGCGCTGGTACCGGCAAGACCCTGCTGGCCCTGGCTTCCGCCCTCGAGCAGGAGCGTGACTATGAGCAGATAATCCTTTCCCGGCCCACGGTAATACTCGGAAACCAGGACATCGGTTTCCTTCCCGGCGACCAGAAGTCCAAGATGAGTCCCTTCCTGCAGCCTCTGATGGACAACCTTAACGTAATACGCGAACAGTTCCGTCCGGGGTCCCGCGAAGCCCAGAGGATAGATGCCATGCTTACCATGGAAAAGCTTGTCATAGAGCCGCTTGCCTATATCAGGGGGCGCTCCCTCGGCAAGTGTTTCTTCATAATCGACGAGGCCCAGAACCTCACCCCTCATGAGATCAAGACTATAATAACCAGGGCGGGAGAAGGTACCAAGATGGTTTTCACGGGCGATGTTTTCCAGATTGACCAGCCCTACCTCGACCAGTGGACCAACGGTTTGAGCCACATAGCGGAAAAGCTTTCCGGCCAGCCGCTGTTCCAGCACGTATTCCTCCGCAAGGGCGAGCGCAGCCGGCTCTCCGACCTTGCCGCCAAGCTGTTATAAACCGCCCCGGCTGACCGCCGGAAAGTTGATTGCGGATTAGTAAAAAATTGTTATCTTCGCAGACTGAAATTATTCGTAACAATAATAAAATATGTTTGAAAACAAGAAAAGAGTATATCGCTTCGGCGGAAAGACCGCGGAAGGCGACGGTACTATGAGGGAACTCCTCGGAGGAAAAGGCGCCAATCTGGCGGAAATGAGCAAACTCGGAATGCCTGTGCCTGCAGGATTCACTATCACCACGGAATGCTGCGCAGAGTATTATGAACTCGGCGGCGGTTATACCGACCAGCTCAAGAAAGACGTGGCATCTGCGCTTGAGGCTACCGAAAAGCTGATGGGCAAGAAGTTCGGCGATCCCGAAGATCCCCTTCTGGTCAGCTGCCGCAGCGGCGCCCGCAGCTCCATGCCCGGTATGATGGACACCATCCTCAATATCGGCCTTTGCTCCGCCACCCTTCCCGGAATGATCAAGAAGACCGGCAACCCCCGCTTCGTTTACGATGCATACCGCCGTCTCATCATGATGTATTCCGACGTGGTCATGGAGAAGGCCGAGGGTATCGAACCCGAGGACGGACAGGGCATTCGCCAGCAGCTCGACCGCATGATGGAAGAGCTCAAGGAGGCACGCGGCTACAAATCCGACACCGAAATCTCCGCAGAAGAGCTCAAGACCCTCTGCGAAAAGTTCAAGGTAAAGGTCAAGGAAGTTCTTGGCGTTGAATTCCCCGACACCGCCCAGGCCCAGCTCTGGGGCTCCATCGGCGGCGTGTTCAAGTCATGGAACGGCAAGAGGGCCATCGCCTACCGCCGCATCGAGAAGATTCCCGATGACTGGGGCACAGCAGTGAACGTACAGTCGATGGTATTCGGCAACATGGGCGAGACTTCCGCCACCGGCGTTGCATTCTCCCGTAACCCTGCCACCGGCGACAACAAGTTCTACGGTGAATGGCTCATCAACGCCCAGGGCGAGGATGTCGTGGCGGGTATCCGCACCCCCAACCCTTTGAACGAGGCCACCAAGACCGAGCAGAACAAGCATCTGCAGTCGCTCGAGACCGCGATGCCCGAGGTGTACGCCGAACTCGACGCCATCCGCAAGCGCCTGGAAGATCACTTCCATGACATGCAGGATATAGAATTCACCATCCAGGAAGGTCACCTCTGGATGCTTCAGTGCCGCATCGGCAAGCGTACCGGCATCGCCGCCCTCCAGATGGCGATGGACATGCTTTCCGAGGGCATGATTGATGAGAAAGAGGCCGTGATGAGGGTGTCTCCCGCCCAGCTCGACGAGATTCTTCACCCCATCCTCGATCCCGCATCCGAGAAGAAGGCCGAGGTTATCGCCAAGGGCCTTCCCGCTTCTCCGGGCGGCGCAGTGGGCACCATAGTGTTCACTTCAGAGGCTGCCATGGAAGCAGCCGCTGCCGGCAGGAAGGTAATCCTCATCCGTGAAGAGACTTCTCCCGAGGACATCGAGGGCATGCGCGCATCGGCCGGTATTCTCACCACCCGCGGAGGCATGACTTCCCACGCCGCTCTCGTGGCCCGCGGCTGGGGCAAGTGCTGCATCGTCGGATGCGAATCCATGAAGATCAACCTCGCCGCCCGCAGCGTCAGCTTCGGCGACCGTACCTTCCACGAGGGTGACTGGTTCTCTCTCAACGGCTCCAAGGGCTATGTTTACGCTACCAAGCTCGATACCATGGACGCCAGTGAGAATCCGCTGTTCATCCGCTTCATGGAAATAGTCGACAAATTCCGCCGTCTGGGCATACGTACCAATGCCGATACTCCCGAAGATGCCGCCCGCGCCCTTGCTTTCGGCGCCGAGGGAATAGGCCTCTTCCGTATCGAGCACATGTTCTACGGCAAGAATTCCGAGACCCCTCTTGCAAAGCTCCGCAAGATGATCCTGAGCGACACCGACGCCGAGCGCAAGGCCGCCCTTGACGAGCTGGAGCCGTTCATGAAGGCTTCCGTCAAGAGCACCCTCAAGATAATGGACGGCAAGCCTGTTGTCTTCCGTCTGCTCGACCCGCCTCTCCACGAGTTCGTTCCCAAGGGAATCGATAAGGAGAAAGAACTGGCCGACGAACTCGGTATCACCGTCTCTGACGTGGAGAAGCGCGGCGAGAACCTGCACGAGGTCAATCCTATGATGGGCCACCGCGGGGTACGTCTGCATGTGACCTATCCTCTCATCGCCGAGACCCAGTACAGGGCCATTTTCACCGCCGAGGCTGAACTCCAGAAAGAAGGTTTCAACCCTCTGCCTGAAATCATGATCCCCGTGACCATTTCCGAGCGCGAACTCCGCTTCCAGAAAGCGATTTGCGTGAAGATCAAGGCGGAAGTCGAGGCAGCCACCGGCGAGTCCCTGGACTTCAAGTTCGGCACCATGATAGAGATTCCGCGTGCAGCCCTTACCGCAGACCGCATGGCCCGCACCGCCGAATTCTTCAGCTTCGGTACCAATGACCTTACCCAGATGACCCTCGGCTTCAGCCGTGACGATGTGGGCACCTTCATGGGCGATTATCTTGGCAACAAGATTCTCGACGCCGATCCGTTCCAGACCATCGATGTCAAGGCTGTCGGCAAACTCGTCGAGCTCGGCATCCAGGGTGGCCGCAGCAAGCGTCCCGACCTCAAGTGCGGCGTTTGCGGCGAGCACGGCGGCGATCCCGATTCGGTCCATTTCTTCAACCGCATCGGCGTAGATTATGTCAGCTGCTCTCCTTTCCGCGTGCCTATCGCCCGCCTCGCTGCGGCCCAGGCAGCCATCAAGCAGAGCGCTTAATTCAATGATATTAGTTCCCGATCCGCGCCGGAGTTTTGCTCTGGCGCGGTTTTTGGGAAAAAGAGAGCGGAATGAAACGATTTTTGACCATATTGATCCTGGCTTTTGCGGCCGTGCTTATCGCCACGGCCTCCGTCTTTGCGCAGCGCAAGTCGGACGAGCCTTTGATTGACTTTCAGCACCGCTACATGGACATGCATCTCAACATGAGGCTGTCCAAACTTAAGACTTTCAATAAACTGCTCCCCAACAGCCTGCGCCGTGAGATAGGCGACGAGTACTATCCCGCCATCAGAAAGCAGCTGAAGACCTCCGATAAAGCTTCGTTCAAGGAAGGCGAGGCCGAAGTTGAGCGATACCCCGACGGCAAGGTCAAACTGAAGCTGATTTTCCCTAATTTCATCATGACTATCAGCAACGTGACCTGGGAGCAGATGGACCAGATCTTTTCGGAGTATTTCTAATTCTTGAATGAAAAAACTATTCGCTGTTCTAGTCCTGGCGTCTTTCTTCCTCGCCCCTTCATGTACGCCCGCACCTCAGCCTGACAACGGTCAGGAACAGGAAGAACCCGACGTTCCCGTTACTCCCGACACTCCCGATACACCCCCGGAAACGCCTGAAACGCCCGATACGCCGGATCAGACCCCGGTGAGTTTCCGCCTGATGTCTTTCAATATCCTGCAGGCCACGTCCGAAACCGAGGGCCACGAATGGTCAAAAGTGCGCAAAACAGCCTGTCTCAAGATGTTCCGCGACATTAAGCCGGATATCGTATGCATACAGGAAGCGCGCAAGACTCAATGTTCCGACCTTGAGGCACCGCTTCCCCAGTACAAACAGGTCAAGTATCCGAAAGACGGCATCGAGTCCAACGGAGGGCAGCGCAACCTGATTTTGTACGACAACTCCAAATTCAAGTTGCTGGAATGGGATAAATACTGGTTCAGCGTTGATGGAACTCCATCCGGCGACCGCTGGGGCGATGCGGCCACCACTCAGAAGATGACCATATTCATAAAGTTCGAGCACAAGGCTACCGGTCGCGTATTCTGGGTTTACGATACCCATTTCTTTGCAAAGTGCAATCTTGAAACTTCCCGTCCCCATTGCGTGGAGATGAGCCTCGCGAGCATCAAGAAACAGGCGGGAGATGACGGAACGGTGTTTTTCTGCGGCGACCTGAATATGGAACCCTCCAATTCCGTGCTCAAGCCCATGTTCGATTATATGCAACATGCGGCCACCGACGCCGAAGTGTCGGACGGCGTGAATGCAGTTACCTACAACGGCTTCCGCGAGACCAACCAGAAGGTGCTGGACCACATCTTCTACCGCAATGCCAAGGCTCATACCTACAAGGTCGTGAACAGCCAGACCGCCTATGGAACCAACTGGATTTCCGACCACTATCCGATTTACGCAGACGTTGAATTCTAATCTCTATGACTGACTTTTTCAAGCGTACCGGACTCCCTCGCGGGCTGTTCTGGGGCTTTCTTGGTGTGCTCATATTCATGATGGGCGACGGTGTAGAGCAGACCTGGCTCAGCAAGTACATCACCGACCAGGGATTCAATTCTGCAGACCTATTTGCCGTTTACGGTGTCACCGTGGCCATCTCGTCCTGGCTCTCGGGCGTCATCGCCGAGACCTTCGGTGTCAAGCGCACGATGCTCGCGGGATTCCTGCTGTATGCGCTGGGCGTAGCAGGATTCGCCGGAATAGGAATGACGCAGATGAATTTCCCCGTCCTGCTGGCAACCTACGCCGTGAAGGGACTCGGCTACCCGCTGTTCGCCTACACTTTCATGGTCTGGATAACATACAGGGTCGAGCAGGATACCCTGAGTTCGGCCCAGGGCTGGTTCTGGTTCGTGTTCACCGGTGGCTTGAACGTGCTGGGCGCCTACTGGGGCATATTCGCATACACTCACCTGGGCGTGCAGGCCACGCTCTGGTCGGCCATAGTTTTCGCCGTCATCGGCGCAGTCTTCGCCCTGTGGGTAAACCATTCTCCGTCGGACAATAAATTCGCGGCCGCAGATGCGCAGGAGGGGGGAAGCCGCATAAAAGCCCTGTTCAAGGGCCTCTCCATACTTGGCCGCGAGCCCAAAGTGCTGATGGGCGGCATAGTGCGCATCATCAACACAGCTTCGCAGTTCGCCTTCATAGTGTTCCTGCCTCTGTATATGTTCGAATACGGTCTCAGCGAGACGCAGTGGGCGTCGATCTGGGCCATTATATTCCTATTTAATATAATATTTAATCTTGTGTTCGGCATAGTGGGCGACAAGATCGGGTGGAACAAGACAATCACGTGGTTCGGCTGTATCGGCTGCGCCGTGACAGTGTTGTTGTTCTATTACTCGCCGCAGATAATCAACCAGTACTGGTTCATTCTCCTCTGCGGCTCGCTGTGGTGTATCTGCCTTGCCGGATTCGTCCCGCTGTCGGCCCTGGTGCCTTCCCTGGTGCAGTCTGACAAGGGTGCCGCCGTGTCGGTGCTCAACCTCGGGGCGGGAGCGGCCGCATTCGTGGGGCCGCTTCTGGTACGGCTGCTCGAAAAGCCCGTCGGATACGGAGGAATTGCCTGGACTTTGGCCGGATTATATCTCGTAAGTGCCACTCTGATGCGCTTAATTGGGGATAAATGCGAAAAATAAAGTGAAAAAAGTTGCATAAGAAAAATATTCTATATAAATTTGCGCGTTAATATGTTCCGTGGACCAGAGGGTATTATGCCCGATTGGTCCGTGAAATATACAGGCAAGGTTACTAAACCCTAGAACAAAATAAATTTTTATAATTAACTTTTTAAACATTTAATGTATGAAAAAAATCTTTAGATTCGCAATTGTGTGCGCCGTCGCAGGTGCTGCACTTTTGACTGGATGTACCAAAGATTTCACCTCCGACATTGATAAGCTGAAGGAGGACGTCTCCAATCTTGACAAAAAGATTGACGAGAAGTTCGGTGATCTTCAGGATCAGATCAAGGCAGGTGCTCTCATTACCGATGTTCAGAAGGTCGCCGAAGGCATCAAGATCACTCTGAGCAATGGTAAGTCTTATCTTGTCGAGAACGGCGCAGCCGGCAAGGATGCTACCGTTTGGACCATCGGTGCCGACGGTTTCTGGTATCAGGATGGCAAGAAGACCGACAAGAAGGCTGTTGGTACCGACGCTCCCGTCTGGACCATCGGCGCTGACGGTTACTGGTATCAGGACGGCAAGAAGACCGACAAGAAGGCCACTGGCGCTGACGCTCCCGTTTGGACCATCGGTGCTGACGGTTACTGGTACAAGGACGGCGTCAAGCAGGATCAGAAAGCTGTTGGCGAGCCTGGCGAGAAAGGCGACACCGGCAACTACTGGAAACCCGACGTGGAAAACAACAAGTGGGTTGAGTACGACTCCAAGAACGTTGCCACCGGCAACGAGATGACTCCTCTCTTCGCAGAGGGTGGTGCCGTTACCGCAGTTTGGGACAAGGACAAGGGAGTTCTCGAACTCGCCAATGTCAAGGACATCGAAGGCCCTGTCAAGATTGACCTCAACACCTATCTCAAGAGCCTGGCATTTGTTCCCGCCCGTATTTTCGACGGTCTCGGACTTATCACTGTCTATCAGGCCAACTACTCCGACGTAGCAATCGGCAAGGACTTCCCGTTCCTTACCCCCGCTACCGAGAAGACGCCTGGCAAGTTCCTTGCCACCGCTCCTATCGAGGTTACCTATCGTTTCAACCCTCAGAATGTTGATCCTGCCAAGTATGACTTCAGCTTCATCAACCGCAAAGTCTACACCAAGGCAACTGCTGACAACAACGATCTCGTAACTATCCTCAACGAGAACAGCCAGCCTGTCAAGTCCAACGGCCTGTTTGATTTCACCATCAAGCTCAACAAGGATGTCGAGCCCGCAGATCATGCAAAGGACAATGACATCGTAGCCCTCAAGGCTGTCGCCAAGGACGCAAGCCTCGTCGCTGAAGGATTCGAGAACATCGTTTCCGACTACTCCTACATCGAAAAGGATGTCAACTACGGCTATCATATCATCCACAAGGATGGTTACAAGGCTAGCGATCCCAAGTACTATCGTTGGGAGGCCTATGTTGAGATCGGTGATCCTACCGACTACAACGCCGGCGCCGGTATCACTACTCCGGCTCCTGGAACTGGCACCAACCCTGCTTCCATCGCTCTCCCTTATGACGGCAGCATCGACCTCCTCGACTATGTCGAGACCTATGCCGACCAGAAGAAGGATCTTGCCTCTACCCTTGGCATCACTCCTGAGTACAGCTTCCAGTTCGCTGGTAAGAAGGACGGTGGCACCAACGTGCTCATCGGTACCAACCCCGACAGCGTTCCTTATCTTGCTGCCGACGTTGACAAGACCAACCAGAACAAGTTCCTCAAGTTCGACGCTGACGGTCACACCATCCGTGTCAATGACGCTTTCGTGAGCTTGCTCTCTCCTGCTATCGGCCGTACTCCTCTCATCTATGTCCGTTCTTCCTATGACGGCAAGCCTCTCGCAGAGTGCCTTATCAAGATTGAGATTACCACCGAGCCTGCTGGCGACGAGCCTGTGAAGGGATGGGATATCTTCATCTGGCATGACGCCACCTTCAAGTTCGACAAGCTCACCGCTACCGCCACCTACACTGGCGAAGAGGGAACTGTTACCGCTCCTCGTATCCCCGTCGGTCCTAACCCTAACAAGGATCTGAACGTTACTTGGGATGAGGTTAACCCTTGGGTCCTCAATGACGTTGATGTCAACATGTCCTACGAGGACTTCGGCGTGAAGTATGATCTTAGCAATCCTAAGCTCATCCTTGCTCAGGACAGCGCGGATCCCACGAAGGGTGTTGAACCTACCGATCTTCCTGAGAAGGCAAAGGCTGTGCTCGTCGATCCGGGTGACATCAATACCTACTATTCCAAGGCAACCGGTCTGACTCTTACCAGCCAGAGCCCCAGCAACTGGAAGCAGAGCACCAACATCGTTGACCTCAAGATCGACAACACCTTCGAGGCTCTCAACGATTACACTGTACACAATGTCTATGTGCTCTATCCTGCAAAGGACAACACCAAGAACATTGACGTGATTGTCAAGTTCAGCTTCACCATCAAGCCTCACGAGCACGACTTCACCATCCTGAAGAAGTACAACGACAAGACCTACTGGATCCTCAACCCGGACTACATCCAGGGCACCCAGGATCTCCTCATTGAGCCGAAACCTGCAGCCGATGCATACTATGGCACAGAGCCTTACGTTACTTACGGTGCTGTCAAGGTCAAGGGTCTCGAGACCGACCTCAGGTCTGCATTCGTCGAGCACTTCAAGGAGTACGCAAAGTGCTGGCAGTCTGCAAATGAGAAGTCTGACTACACTCTGAAGATCGTCAACTACAAGAATGATATTGTTGATATCGTGGAAGGTGGTACTACCACTAACACTGGTGTTGATGCTGACGGCTACGCATATGTGACCATCCACGGCGCCGACCTTATCAAGATGGGTAAGGGTGAGGCAACTAGCCCTGACATCCTCGTGAAGAAGCCCGCCGGTCTGAATGTCGGCCAGGATATCCTCGTCGAGGTTAAGGAGCAGTGCACCGATATTACTGACGGTCCTTCGGTCTTCGGTTACTATTATGTCCTCTTCGAGGCTATCAAGCCTACCATCAAGTTCAACGAGGTTAAACTCGGCGACTTCAAGGATCAGAATGACTACGCTTATGTCACCGAAATCGTCAAGGGTGTCTACGAGAGCGACGCTGCCGATGCAGTTGCACTCTTCGAGTGGGATGCTACCGCCGGTGCATGGAAACTCGGTCCTTCCGCTGGTACCTATGGTATCAAAGATGCAAGCAAGATCAGCTTCAAGATCAACAAGCTCATCTACGGCAAGAACGAAAAGGATACCGAAGATTCCTTCAAGGGCCGTCTGACCGCATTCGAGAAGGACGATCCTCTTACTCCTTGGCCTACTACCGGTAAGGCTTCCGATGCAGGTATCGACTGGAGGAATGATGGTACCAACCTTGAGCAGGATAAGGTCGCAGGCTTCGAACTCGAGGTCTTCTACGATACCGAATCTCTGACCAAGGGCGAAGGTGAGGTAACAGTCATGAAGACTGGCTCCAAGGCTCACCCGAACCACCACGATGATGATACTATCTGGGAATAATTCCTGATTACTCTTGATAATGGGGAGAGAGCTCATACTCTCTCCCCATTTTTCTTATAATTAAAGGTTTAAACAATTTATGAAAAGCTTCTCCATTATGCGTTATCTTCGTTATTCATTTGTTTTTTTGCTCTTTGCCGGATTCTTGTATTCCTGTTCCGGTATTATCCCGGAACCGGAGCCTGTAATCGAACCGCAAAATGAGCCTCAAACAGAACCGGCAGCGGATTCATTTGATACTTATATCCTGCATGCCAGTTATGCCGGCGGTGCCGCCACTAAGACAGAGTTCGGTGACAGGACCACTACCAATAGCTATGCTCAGATTTATTGGAGCGAAGGTGATGCTATCAATGTTTTCTATACGGAAGGGAATGATCCTGTGTCTGCCTGCTTTGTGACTTCCGGTTCGGGCCAGAAGGCCGATTTCGTCAATCAATCAGATATCGATCCTTCCGGATCACGATTCTTTGGCCTGTATCCTTATGATCAGTCTGCCGTGGCAGACTTCGGGGCCTCCAATATTACGACAACTATTCCTTCGTCCCAGGATGCTTATAACGGTAAGTTTGACCCTAAGGCCCTGCTTGCCGTCGGGGTTTCGAGCAAAGTGGACGAAATGGCTTTCTATAATGTTTGTGGCGGACTTTGTTTCACTCTTAAGAATTCCGCCAAGTATTCAAGGATTGATTTCAGCGGCAACAATAACGAAGATGTTGCCGGTGCTATGATAATTTCCCTAAAGGATCCGTCCGTTCCGGTTGCCACTGCTGCCAGCCAGGGTTCGTCCAAGGTCGTGTCACTTACCCGTGCCAACGGTGAAAAGTTTGTCTCCGGTACGGAATACTTCATTATGATCCGTCCCGGGGAATTCAAAAACGGTTTCAAGCTCCAGTTCTTTGAGCCGCAGGCCAACAGCGCTTCCAAGACTGAGACATGTTCTTCTTATGTTGTTTTCAAGCGGGGAATTTTTGCCTGTGTCGAGGAGGTTGATAATGGCAAATTGGGCAAGATCCGCGACGGAGAAGATCTCTCGGTTAATGGAGAAACAGCCAATTGCTATATAGTTTCCAGCGCCGGATCGTACAAGTTCCCTCTTGTCAAGGGCAATGACTCCGAACATGTTATTAGCGGAGTGACTAAAGTGGCAACTCTTTGGGAAACTGACAATACTTCAGGCTCGCAAACGGCAGGCAGCATCATCAAGGATGTTGCTTTCAACGGGAGTTATGTGTATTTCAATACTCCTTCTACGCTTAAAAACGGCAATGCCGTCATAGCCGCTTACTCTGGCAATAAGATTGTTTGGAGCTGGCATGTTTGGGTATGCTCAGGCTATAATGCCCAGACTTCCTCAGTGACGCTCAAGGGGAAGACCAAGCCTATGATGGACCGCAACCTCGGAGCGCTCTCCAACGCCAGCAACAGCGCGCTTTCAAACGGTTTCTTCTACCAGTGGGGACGTAAAGACCCGTTCCCGGGAGCGATCGAGAGCTATGTTTCAGCCGACGGAGGTGCCGGAACCTATATGTCCACCACTGCCGGCGCTCTGAAAACGGCTGCAGCGTCTAATAACGGCACGGTTGATTACACCATTGCCAACCCTAATGTGTTTATTACTTCCACGGACGGTTACTGGCTTATCGAAGCAATTAATTCTCTTTGGGGCATCACTATATCAGGCGGAGTAGAAACTGCTGTAAAGTCTGTTTATGACCCCTGTCCTCCCGGATGGAAGGTCCCCAGGGCCCGTGTAATGAGCAATGGGCAGCATGTCGTTTCTGAAGAGGCATGGGCAGGCTTTGGAACAAATGATTTAAACTGGGGGCCGCAGGGACGCGGTATCTCCCTGCCTTTGGCTACCGACGGAGAAACCTGGTATCCAAACAATGGTTATATCAACCGGGAAGGAAAGGTAATTATGGTAGGCCAGTATTCTTGTTACTGGTCGTGTACCCCCTATGGCGGAGGAATGTCCTACGCTATGCAGATGAGCCGCGATATGAGTGGTACACTGCAGTTTAATGGCATCCAGTATGGCAAGCTCAATGGCGAAGGCCATTCGGTGCGTTGCATTAAGGACAATTAATCTGACTTAAGAATGAAAAAGAGTATAAGAGTTCTTTTTGCCCTTTGTCTTGCGGCCTTTATTACCGCCTGTGAGAAGGAACCCGTGCATGTTGAACGCATTATTCTGGATTCTGATTCCATTACTTTGCATGAAGGTGAGAATCACAGGCTTACCGCTACAGTGTCCCCCGTTAATGCCGTCAACAAAATTGTCCGGTGGAAGTCATCCGCTTCCGACGTGGCTTCGGTTGAAGAGGGCGATGTGGTTGCTGTCGCTCCCGGCACGGCGGTCATTACCGCAATCTCCGATGATCTTGGCTGTACTGCTACATGCGTAGTCACGGTTCTGACCAAGACTATCAAGAGCATCAGCCTTGACAAAGATAAACTGGAATTGTACGAACTTGAAAAAGCCACGTTGACAGCTACGGTTACTCCCGAGGGAATCTCGCCGGAATTCGTAATATGGGGGAGTTCCGATGAGACTGTGGCGACGGTTACCGACGGTATAGTGCTTGCCCTCAGGCGGGGCGAGGCCACTATTACAGCCAAGAATGCCGGAGGTGATGTCAGCTCATCTTGTACTCTTACTGTTATTTGCGCCGTTCAGGACGTGAATCTTTCGGAACATGGCGTTAGCCTTAAGATCGGCGAGACCTTCCAGCTTGATGCGACAGTGTATCCCGACAGGGCAAATGACAAGTCTCTTGAATGGTCTTCTTCGGATGCTTCTGTCGCTACTGTGTCCGATAAGGGGTTGGTAGAAGCAATTGCTCCCGGAAAGGCGACCATAGGCGTGAAAACCGTTGACGGCGGATTTACCGATACCTGCGATATTGTCGTCATGGGAGGAATCAAACTTCAGCCGGAAGAACTCAAGCTCGTGGTCGGTGAAGAATCCGACATTCTGGCATCCTTCTCTCCCGAAGGCGTTAATAGCCTGGTTGTTAACTGGTCGAGCACAAAACCCGATGTCGCCAGCGTGGATGACAAAGGACACGTGGTCGCCCTCAATGCAGGTGAAGCTATTATCTGTGCCACCACCGCGATAGGCGGATTCCATGCTTTCTGTCCGGTAAGCGTCCGAAACAAGGTGGATAAGATTACTGTATCCCCTACGAAGCTTGAGCTGTTCGTGGGCTTCAAGGGCGGGAAACTCGAGTCTTCTTACAGTCCGTCCGATGCCGGGAATATTGAAATCGTGTGGAGTTCGGACAAACCCGAAGTCGCTACGGTTGACGATAAAGGAAATGTCTCTCCTGTCGGCAGTGGCATAGCCACCATCAAGGCATCCACAACTGACGGCAAGGTATTCGGAAGCTGTGTGGTTACTGTGCTTCAGCCCGCGACATCCATCAGTATCGCGCCCAAGGAGCTGATTATGTATGTCGGTGACAAGGCCGAAACCCTGACTGTGTCAATGGGACCCGAAAATGCTGATATCAAGACATTCAGTGTCAATAATTCCAGCAGCAAGACCGTTAAATTTGAACATGCCGCCGGCGAGAATACAATAAGCGTGACCGCTTTGGAGGTTGGTACTGCCAAACTTGAGGTGTTCCCCACTAAGAGACCCGAAAATGACTACACGAGTGCGACGTGCTCCATAACGGTC